>JAWVGM010000001.1:0-5699 GCA_033855075.1 Solirubrobacteraceae bacterium
CCGAGCCGGGTCAGGTCGGAGACGTTGCGCAGGTAGAAGGGGAAGGCATAGTTGCCGATGCCGGTGACGATCGCGAAGAACAGCGCCCCGGGCCAGACCGAGGGCCAGGGCATATGTCCCTTCGGCACCGCCCAGTAGATGCCGGCGACGACCCCGAACGTGGTCAGTGCCGCGCCGATGACCAAGATGATCGTCCGGGTGGCGCCGAAGTCGGAGAGGCCGAAGGGCAGATCGTTGGCCCGCGAGAGCACGCCGCTCTCGATCGCCGGGATCGCGACGCTGGCGATGAGCAGCAGCATCAGGGCGAGCAGCATCACCAGCGAGAAGCGCTTCTGGGCGACCCAGCCGCGGCACTCGACGTGGTAGATCCGGCAGAAGGCGGTGTCGACGGCGCCCCAGAACGAGGAGCCGATCCAGATCCCGCCGACGAAGGCGGCGACCCCGAGCGTGGCCGAGCTGTCGCGGACCCGCTCGATCGCGTTCTGCAGCGCCTCCTGGGCGACGTTGGGAAACAGCCGCTGGAGGTCGTCGACGACGCTCTGCTCGATGCCGGGGCTGTTGACTACCTGGCCGAAGATGAAGAGGACGAGCAGCGCAAAGGGGAACACTGCCAGCATCAGGTTGTAGGCGATCATCCCGGCGAGGCCGGTAACGTTCTCCTTGTAGGCGCGGTTCCAGAATGCCCGGAGCCAACGATGACCTATCTCCACGCGTAACCGCCCAGTACGGGGGTGTAGTACTCGTGGCTTGAGCAACTTTCCCGTACCTGCCTGGTTCTAGGTAGCGGGAACCCCCTTGCAGGCGGTGTTTTGAGCTTGACTTCAGAATGTATAGCGGGTAGCATACGAACACACGTTTGAGATTGAGTACGGGACATCCCGGCAAAAATCCAAACGCGGGCTGCATTTTGCGGGCCCGCGTTTTTCTGGCCTTAAGGGCCGACAGTAAACCTGACGACTAAGAAAGAACAGGGAACCATCGATGCTAGTTGCGGAGCTCCAAGAACTTGAAGAAGTAAAGACGCTGATCAAGAACGGTCAGCAGCTCGGCGTGCTCACCTACGGGGACGTCGCCTCCGCTGTGTCCGAGGTCGACCTCGACGAGTCTGATGTCGAGGACCTCTACGGGCACCTCGAGAAGTCCGGCATCGAGCTGGTCGAGGACGTCGACCCGGCGCAGAAGAAGGCCGCCGAGGCGGTCGAGCGTTCCGACGGCAAGCGCGGCCGGCGCAAGGCGAAGACCACGCTTGACCTGAAGCCGGACATGACGACGGACAGCCTGCAGCTGTTCCTCAAGGACATCGGCAAGGTCCGTCTGCTCACCGCCCAGGAAGAGGTCGACCTCGCCAAGCGCATCGAGCGCGGCGACCTCGACGCGAAGCAGAAGATGGTGGAGTCGAACCTCCGCCTCGTCGTTTCGATCGCCAAGAACTACCGCAACCAGGGCCTGCCCTTCCTCGACCTGATCCAGGAGGGAACGCTGGGCCTCGTCCGCGCCGCCGAGAAGTTCGACTACCGCAAGGGCTTCAAGTTCTCGACCTACGCGACCTGGTGGATCCGCCAGGCGATCGCTCGCGCGCTCGCCGACAAGGCACGGACGATCCGCATCCCGGTCCACGTTGTCGAGAAGCTCAACAAGATCGGCCGCGCGGAGCGCAAGCTCGTCACCGAGCTCGGCCGCGAGCCGACGCCGGAGGAGATCGCCGAAGTCACGGGCATCGAGCCCGACGAGGTCGACTCGATCAAGCGCTCGGCCCAGGCGCCGGTCTCGCTCGAGAAGCCGGTCGGCGACGAGGAGGAGTCCGAATTCGGCCAGTTCATCGCCGACGAGAAGGCCGAGTCGCCCTTCGACCGCGCCGCGGACCTGCTTACCAAGGAAGCCCTGCGCGAAGCGCTGGAGAACCTCTCCTACCGCGAGCGCCGCGTGCTCGAGCTGCGCTACGGGCTGGGCGGCGAGCATCCCCGCACGCTCGACGAGGTCGGGCGCACGTTCAACGTCACGCGCGAGCGCATCCGCCAGATCGAGAACCAGTCCTTGAAGAAGCTGCAATCCCTCGCGGAAGCGCAGAAGCTCCGCGACGTCGCCTAGCGAAGGCGACCGCGCCCGAGCACTGCCGTGAAGGGGTCCCTGCCGGGGCCCCTTCGCGGTTCTTGGGCAGACGTTCGTCCAGTGCCGCAACCACCGCCGCCCGGCGCCGTTGGCGCACCATGATCCGACTGCGACACGTCGCCCCCCTGCTGCTGCTCGCAGCCGCGCCGACACCGGCGCAGGCCGCCGACACGGTCCTCGCACCCGCCGCCGACACCGCGGGCATCACGGCCTACGGCGGGCACGTCGTGCTGAGCCGGCGCGACGCGTCGACGAACCGCTGGGCGCTCGTGCGCTGGCACGCGGGCGTCTTCGACGTCCTGCCGGTGCCCGAGCGCTCCGTCCCGTTCGACGCGGACGCCGGCCCCGACGCCACGGGCGATCCGGTCGTCGTCTACTCGCGCTGCGCGCAGGACCCGCCGAATCTCTCCGGCTCGCCGGGCGGCACGGACTTCGGCGCCGGCCCGGCGCCCGACTGGCAGACGGCGCGCGGCTGCGACGTCTACGAGCTGTCGCTCAGCGGCACGCCCACCGAGCACAAGCTCACCGCGGCCAGCTCCGCGAGCCGCTCGGAGACCACGCCCTCGATCTGGCGCGGCGGTCTGGCGTTCGCGCGCCACGCCGACGGCGGCTCGGTCGCCAAGCTCCTCTACCTGCCGAAGGGTTCGGCGAAGCCGCGCTCGCTCGGCGCCGGCTCGGTGCAGGCGTGCGAGCGCGACTGCGGCGCGCTGCGCAACCACGCCGGTATCGATCAGCTCGACATCGGCCCGTCGCGCGCCGCGTATCTCTGGCGGATGAGCGGCGGCGCGGTGTCCGGCACCGGGATCGGCTGGGAGCTGCGCGCGGCGTCGCTGACCGGCGGCCGCTCGACGCTGCTGAGCAGCGGCCAGATCAGCGGCGCGTGCGGCTTTCACCTGCCCAGCGGCCCCACGGCGACGACGCCCGACGGCCTCGTCTCCTACGTCGACGCCGGCTCGGACTGCGGCCCGACGACGACGAGCTTCGCGACGATCGATCCGAGGACCGGCGCGCTGGGCTCCGCCGCGACGCCCGGCGGCCGCGCCGTCGCCGCCGTGCGCGACGGCGACACGATCTTCTGGCTGCGCTCGACCGGTCCGGCGATCGACGTGCCGATCCCGGGCGTGACGAGCTGCAGCATCGCCGGCGCGGGCTGTGAGCTCGTCGCCTCGCCGGTGCCGGCCTACGAACAGCTGCCGTCCCGCCTCGAGGGCTCGCCCGCGAGGATCGACCTCGTGCGCTCCGGCCTCGGCTACCGCTGGGTGCGCGGCCCGGGCGACACGCAGCTGCTGCGTCCGCCGGCGACGATCCCGTGCGCGCCCTCCTCCCAGCCGGCGTATGTCTACACGGCGGCGCGCTGGAGCAAGGGCCCGCACCGCGTGGCGGTGCTGCGCAAGGACGCGGGCAAGCCGGCGCGTGCGATCCGCACGCCGCAGACGGTGAGCTATCCGAAGGTCGTCGACACCGCCTCGACGCGGCTCGTGCGCTGCGGCGACCGCACCCGCCTGACGTACGTCGTCACGACGAACGGCCGCGCGCGGCGCGTGAGCTTCACCGTCGCTCGCGCGCGCATGCCGGCCCGATAGGCGCCGACCCCGCGCTCGCGCCACGCGGCCCTCGCGGGCGCTCCAACGCAGAGGGGTGTGGCCGATACCTGTCGCCCGGCGAAACCAACTCGCCACACCCACGAGATGGCCACCGCCGAAGCACCCCGCCGGCGACTGGCGCACCCAAACACGGCAAGAACCCCAGCCCTTCAATGCCAACAGTCTCGCAGCACGCGGCAAACCCCACCCCCCGGCCGCTGCCTGACAACACGCGACACGAAACCGGCGCGCTGGTTTCGCGCGCCGCCACGGCGGGCAGCGCCCTCGCATGCCCAAGGAAGCCACCCAGACCACGACCGTCACCGTCCAGGGCGTCGCGATCCCGAAGCTCGGCTTCGGCACCTGGCAGCTCACCGGCGAGGCGTGCACAGCGGCGGTCCGCGACGCGCTCGAGATCGGCTACCGCCACATCGACACCGCGCGCATGTACGCCAACGAGGCCGAGGTCGGCCAGGGCCTGCACGACTCCGGCCTGAACCGCGACGAGGTCTTTCTGACGACGAAGATCTGGCGCGACGACCTCGCGCCGGCCGACGTCGGTCAGGCACTCGAGCAGTCGCTGCGCGACCTGCGCACCGAGTACGTCGACCTGCTGCTGATCCACTGGCCCAACAGCGCCGTGCCGCTCGCCGACACGCTCGGCGCGATGGCTGAGGCGCGCCAGGCGGGCCGCACCCGCCACATCGGCGTCGCGAACTTCCCCTCGACGCTGCTGCTCGAGGCGCTCGAGCTCGCGCCGGTCCTCTGCGACCAGGTCGAGTACCACCCCTACCTGCACCAGCCCGAGGTGCTCGAGGTCGCCCGCGAGCGCGACCTGCTCGTCACGGCCTACTCGCCGCTGGCGCAGGGCAAGGTGCTGCGCGACCGCGCGCTGCGCGAGATCGCCGAGGCGCATGGCAAGAACCCCGGCCAGGTCGCGCTGCGCTGGCTGCTCGACCAGCCGCACGTCGCCGCGATCCCCAAGGCCTCCAGCCACGAGCATCGCGTCGCGAACTTCGACGTCTTCGACTTCGAGCTCAGCGACGAGCAGCGCGGCGCGATCGCCGGCCTCGCCGCCGATCGCCGCATGATCGACCCCTCGTGGGGTCCGGACTGGGACTGATCGCGAGCGACATTCGTCCAGCGCCGCCCCCGGGCGCCTCCAGCAGCGCCGTCGCACGACCGATGCCAGCGACGTGTTCGACATCGACAACGCCCTCTGCACCCTGGTTGCACTCGGCGGATCGGACCTTCACCTGAAGGTCGAGCTTCCGCCCATGACACGCGTCGACGGCGAGCTTTGCCCGATCGCCGACGCGCCGCCGCTGAGCTCCGAGGACACCGAGGTCGCGGTGAGCACGATGCTCCACGACCCGATCAAGCTCAACGAGCTCGCCGAGGAGTTCGAGGTCGACTTCTCCTACTCGATCTCCGGCGTCGCGCGCTTCCGCGTCAACGCCTTCCGCCAGCGCGGCACGCTGAGCCTCGTCTGCCGCGCGATCCCCCACTCGATCCGCTCGGTCTCCGACCTGCTGCTGCCGCCGGTCATCACCGAGCTGTCCGAGGAGGAGCGCGGGATCATCCTGCTGACCGGCACGACCGGCTCGGGCAAGTCGACGACGCTCGCCGCGATGCTCGACCACATCAACTCGACGATGAAGAAGCACATCGTCACGATCGAGGACCCGATCGAGTTCCTGCACGTCGACAAGCAGTCGATCATCAACCAGCGCGAGGTCGGCATGGACACGCTGTCCTTCAAGCGCGCGCTGCGCCGCGTCCTGCGCCAGGACCCCGACGTGATCCTGATCGGCGAGATGCGCGACGAGGAGACCGTCCATACGGCGCTGTCGGCCGCCGAGACCGGCCACCTCGTGCTGTCGACCGTCCACACCGTCGACGCCGCCGAGACCGTCAACCGGATCATCGACTTCTTCCCGCCGCACATGCACCAGCAGGTCCGCGCGATGCTCGCCGGCACGCTGAAGGGCGTCATCTCCCAGCGCC
>JAWVGM010000002.1:0-98435 GCA_033855075.1 Solirubrobacteraceae bacterium
CGCACGAGCGGCTGGATCGCGCAGTGGCGCGAGATGGTCGAGGACGCCGAGCAGAAGATCTCCCGCCCGCGCCAGATCTACACGGGCGAGCGCGAGCGCACGTACGTGCCGATCGACCAGCGCTGAGGCGTCAGCTCGGCGCGGCGCGCGTGGCGACGCAGTCGCCCGCGCCCACGCGCTTGGCCGCGGCGTCGCCGGCGTCGACGGCCGCCGAGATCCGTTCGAGGGTGCGCTGGACGTTCGGATCGCGGCTCTTGACCTGATTGACGAGGTCGTCGAGCAGCTGCTCGGCCTTGCGCTGGCTGGCGACGTAGCTCTGCCAGTCGCGCTTGACGGCATCGTCGGGCTTCAGCGTGGCGAGCTGGTTGATCGTGTCGTCGAGGACCGAGCGCGTCTGCTGGTAGTACTCAAGCGCGGCCGACGCCCCCGATTGGCCGGTCGGTTGAGGGATGGCTTCGATCCGCGCGTTGTAGCTCTTGCAGATCGCGTTGGCCTGCGTGGCGAGCTCGGGCTTGGCGAGCGTGTCCTTCGCGGCCTTGCTGCCGCAACCGGCGGCGCCGAGGGCGAGCAGGGTGATCGCGAGCGTCGCGGCGGCGGAAGGCCTCATGCGGCGGCCAGTCTACGGGCCGGGGCGCCCCGCGGGCGCGGCTACGATCGGGCGCGTGGCGTACACCGTGACCGTGCGCGTCGGCCCGAAGGTGACGCGCGAGCGCTGCCCCACGCTCGCCGACGCGATCGACCTCCTGGAGATGCGGCTGACCAACCTCGGCGACGAGGCGCGGCGTGAGCGCCAGCGCGCGTTCGCGCGGGAGTACGAGCCGGTCGCCCAGGTGTCCGCACGCGGCGAGCTGTCGGGGCCGGGCCGGCTGCGGCCGCGTGTCCGCGCCGGGGCCGATGTGCGCGGGGACGGGTCGATCGAGGCCTACGTGGGGAAGGTGCGGCGGGAGCTGATTGAGCAGGAGGGCGAGGAGTCGGCGTTCGATGCGCTCCGTCGCAAGCTGGGGGCGGGTTGAGCGAACAGCATCGATGAAGGATGCGTGAGGATCGGGCGCCTCGCGAAGGATGCGGCACCTCGAACCGCCACTCCGTCATCGATGCTGTTCGAGCTCCAATTGCCCCTCGTAGGGGCCGCGCCCTGAGAGACACGCGGCTCCGCAGCGCGCGGCGAGGTGGAGGGTCTCCGCGAGGTCAAGGCCCGCCGCCAACCCGTACGCCAGCGCGGCGGCGAACGAGTCGCCGCACCCGTAGGCATCCACCGGCGGCCCGGGCAGCGGCGTGGCCTCCCACGTGCCCGAGGGCTCGGGCGGCAGCCACGCCGGCGCGCCATCACCCAACGCCGCCGACCCCGTCGCCTCCCACGAACCGCCCGCCTCCCCCCGCGTCCGCACCACGACCCGCGGTTCAGGGTCCAACTCGCCTGGCTCATAGACCTCGCCGGGATCGGTCGCGCTGCCGACGAGGACGTCGAGCCGGACGCCCGACCCCGACAGTGCGGCCCGGGCGCGCGGCGTGGCGACGAGCACGCGGGCGCGGCGCGCCTCGCGCAGGGCGCCGGCGTCGCCGCCCGTGAAGTAGATCCCGTCGAGATCCCCGAGCGACTCCCACGGCAGGGGATCCCCGTGCGCGGGGACGATGCGCTCTCCCAACACCGTGATCGTGCGCTCCGCGGCTGCGTCGAGAAACGTGAACGTGCGCCGCTGCGGCGCAGGCCGCGCCGCCGCGTGGAGCGTCACGCCGTAGTGCTCCTCCAGCCGCTCGCTCGCCTGCCGCGCCGCCTCGTCGTGGCCGAGCGCCGTCAAGAACGTCGCGGCGCCCGCGAGCTTGCGCAGCTGCACCGCGGCCACCGCGCCGCCGCCGCCGGCGTCGGAGAACACCGCGTCGGCGTGGACGATCTCCCCGGGCCGCGGCACGCACTCGACGCACGCGAACTGCACCCATTCGACGTGCCCCACGACGCCGACGCGGACGCCGGCCCCGTCGCCCGCCACGACTAGCCGCCGGACGGGAGACTTCCGCCGGGCCCGCCCTCGTGCACCTGCGGGAAGCGCAGGCTCAGCCCGCCGAACGGGACCGGGCCCTGCTCCTTGCAGCCCGGCGTGGTCGTCGGGGGCTTCTCGCCGCTGCTCTTGCAGTCGAAGGCCGGCAGCGTGTAGGAGTCCGGCTGGTCGGTCGAGTTGGGCTTGAGATAGGCGTTGCCGCGGTTGTCGGTCGAGCGCTGGAGCGCCGGTAGCGACTGTCCGCCGAGCAGGATGATCTGGGGCAGCACGTGGCCGTTGGACTTGCTCCCCGGCAGCGTCGCGCGGATGCCGCCGATGGCCGCGCCGCCGATGTCGAAGAAGTTGCCGATCTTGGGCTGGTTGAGCTCGAGGAAGCGCAACAGCGGGTTGAGCTGCTGGAGGAACGGGCCGGTGTCGCGCAGCGTCGGGTCCAGGCCGTGGAGCACGCGCGTCAGGGCGGGCAGTCCCTTGTCGCCCGCGCTGATGAGCGGGCCGAGGTTCTTGAACAGGTTCTCGAGATCCGGTGACAGCCGGCGCAGCGAGACGAGCGTCGGCTGCAGGTCGGTGAGCACCGGCTCCAGGTCGCGGATGAGCGGCTCGGTGTTGATCGAGAAGACCCGCAGGCGCGCGAGCGTCGCCTTCGTCTCGTCGAGGAACGTCGGGAGGATCCGCACGGACTGCGCGAGCGAGTCGCTGCGCGCCCCCAGCTCGGTGAAGAGCTCGGAGTTGGTCGAGATGAGCGTCGACAGCGCGCTCTCGTTGCGGGTGACCTGCTCGAACGTGCGCCCGGTGTTCTTGACGAGGTTCGTCAGCGCCTCGTGGCGGCGGTTGAGCACGTCGACGACGCCCTGGGCGTTCTCGGCGAACACGCCGAGGTTGCCAAGCGCGTCGTTGAGGTCCTGCCCGCGCCCCGCGCCGGCCTGCGCGACGCTGGCCTGCCACTCCCGGAACGCCTGGCGCGTCGGCTTGTCGAAGATCTGCAGCAGCTCGTCGAACTCGACGGCCGCCTGAACCTGCCCGTTGCGCAGTCGCCCGTTCTCCTTGACGAACGGGGCGCTCTTCGTGCCGGTCGTCAGCTCGACGTACGTCTCGCCGATGAGCGTCTTCTGGCGCAGGATCGCGCGCGCGTCCGAGCGCAGCGGCGCGTATTTGTCCTTCAGCTCGATCGTGGCGAGCGTGGCGTTGCCGCCGGGCGCGAGCTCCTTCTTGACGACCTTGCCGACGGACACGCCGGCGACGCGTACGTCCGCCTGCTCGGAGAGCGTCGTCGCGTCCGTGAAGGCGACCTTCACCTCATAGCCCTTGGGCTGAAGCGGGATCGGGCCGCCGAACGCCTTCCAGAGGAAGAGCAGCAGCCCGAAGCAGACGAGCGTGAACGCGGTGATGACGAGCAGGCGCGGGAGGGTCGGCGCGGAGGTGCTCATCGCTTGGCGCCCTTCGGCTTGGCGTTGCCGACCGTCGCCCGGATGGCCTTGGAGACGTCCAGCGAGCGCGTCGCGGGGTTCGCGCACGCCGCCGTGAGCAGCGGCGACAGGCCGAGCTGGAACTCGGCCAGCGGGGAGTCGTTGACGAGACTCGTCAGCGTCGCGCAGGTGCCGGTGAGGAAGATCGGGCGCATCGGGCCGTTGGCGTCCTCGACGCTCTGCAGGTTGGCCGTCTGATGCGTCAGCCACGCCAGCCAGAACAGGTAGCCCTCGTCGCGCCCGGCCTTGTCCGGCGGCTCGGTGCCGTTCGTGTTGTGGGCCAGCATGTTCACGAAGTGGTTGAGCACGTTGGCGTCGCGGTTGAGCTCGGGCAGCGCCGTCGCAAGACCCTTGGCGGCGGGCTTGAGGTCACGCACGAGCGGTCGCGCCGTGCGCACGAACGGGCGGATCTTCGTGCGCACGATCGGTGTCGCCTCGCGGGCGAACGGGCCGAGCGAGGCGTTGACGGTCTCGAGCTGGCGCGCCGCCGGGATGAGCGCGCGCGTCGTCGGTCCGAGCTGGTCGGCGAACGGCCCGACGGCGTTCAGCGTGCTCGTCGCCTGCTGAAGCGTCGGCGCGAGCTCCGTGACCGTGTCACGCAGGTTGCCCTGTTCGGAGGCGAACGCGCGCATCGTCGTCGCCGCCGTGTCGACGAGCCGCGTGAGGTCCTGGGGCTTTTCGGCGAGCTTGCGGTTGATCTTCGCCACCGAGGTGACGACGCGGCGCAGCGCGACGCGCTCCTGCGCAAGCGACTCGTTGACGCGGCTGAGGTCTCGCACGGTCGGCCCGTAGCGCTTGAACAGGCGCGCGACGTCGTTGCCGCGGCCGCGCAGGCCCTCGCCGGCGCCGTTGACGAGCAGCGTGAGGTAGTCGCGGGTGCGGGCATCCAGCTGCGAGAGGATCTCGTCGACGTCGACGTCCGTCAGCGACGCGGCCACCGGGATCGTGAAGCCCGCCTTGACGGGCGGGCCCTCCTTGCCGGGATGGATCTGCACGTACATGTCCTTCAGCCCGGTCCGCGGGCGCAGCTCGGCGGTCGCGTCACGGTGGATGAGGTCTGAGTACTGCGGCTTGATGTCGAGGCCGACGATCGCGCGCCCGTTCTTCAGCGAGACCTGTGCGATGTCGCCGATCTGCACGCCGGCGACCTGCGCGGTCTGACCCTGGCCCGGCGTCACGGCCTGGGCGTTGTCGAGCTCGACGTTGATGCGCACCGGC
Organism: Solirubrobacteraceae bacterium; assembly: GCA_033855075.1. Lineage (GTDB taxonomy): Bacteria > Actinomycetota > Thermoleophilia > Solirubrobacterales > Solirubrobacteraceae > CADCVQ01. The sequence continues at coordinate 4,679 of JAWVGM010000002.1, forward strand.
GAGGCTTCGACGAACGGGAACCGGAAGCGCTGGTTGTGGAGGATGTATCCGCCGACGACGACGGCGATCACGACGAGCGCGAGGATCGCGACGAACGGACCGAGGTTCTTGCGGATGACGCGGGTCATCCGCCGGCCTTCCGCAGTGCGCGGTCGAGCTGGGCCGTCAGGCCGTTGCGCTGCGCGATCGCGCGGATCTCGGCGAGCGTGATCGACTTGGACCGGACGGTCACCTTCGAGCCCTGCAGCTTGAGCAGCTGGCGCATGATCGCGATCGCGACCTCCTGCGACTTGGCGCTGCGCGCGCGGGCGGCGGAGGTGTCCGTGCGGACCTTGGCCGGCGCGTTCGCCGGGATCGAGCGCAGGTCCGGCTTCTGCTGGGTCTCGCATGGCACGTGCGGCTCGAGCGGCGGACGCGTGCGCACCGGCGGCGGGTTGAGGCCGACGACCGTGGTGGCCGACGATCCGAAGACGCCGTTGCCGAGGTTGAGCGTCTCGACGCCGCCGGTCCCGAGCACCTTGAACCACGGGCCGTTGGCGTCGAAGGAGCGACTCTCGCCGGCCAGGCCGGGGAGGAACTTGGCGGCGTCCTGGTAGACGGGCCCGTGCGACGGGAAGTTGTTGTCGACGAGCTTGTCGTTGCCGAACGGAACGAGCACCTCGGACGTGCAGCTCCCGAACGCCCGCAGCTTCTGGAGCACCGGCACCGAGTTCTTGGAAACGCGCGCGAGCGCCGGCGTCGCGCCGCTGAGGTCGCGCGCGAGCCCCTGCAGCTCGGCGGGCTGCACGAGCCCCCGCAGCTGCTTGACGAGCGGCAGCAGCGAGTCGACCGTCGGGCCGAGCGAGCGGACCCCGGGCCGCGCCGCGACGGCGAAGCGCCGCACGTCCGGGAACGCGCGGTTGAGCGAGTCGAGCGTCGGGATCGCCGCACGCAGCGTCCGCGGCAGCTCGGCGACGCTCGCGCGCAGCGCGCCCTCGCGGCCGGCCAGCGCGCCGGCGGTGGTGTTGAAGTCGACGATGAGGGCCCGCAGCTGCGCCGGGTCGGCCTCGAGCGCCTGGGAGATGATGCCCTGGTCACGAATGGCGTCGCCGAGGTCGCCCGGGCGCTTGCCGAGCAGCGACTCGGTGACGATCGCCGTGAACTTGTACGCGTTGGGCTGGTACTTCAACGAGTCGTTGAACGCCTTCGCCCCGCCGTTGTCCTGGGCGGTGCCGACCTCCTTGAACACCTGCGCGAGGTCGTTGCGCGAGTCGCTCTTGAGCGTCGCCAGGACCTGGTCGAACTGCACCGGGTTTGCGGTGCGGTCGACGGGGATCGTGGCGCCGTCGTCCATCTCCTTGGCCGACGGCGAGCCCGGCGAGAGGTCGACGAAGAAGTTGCCCTCGAGGAAGATCCGCGGGCGGATCTTCGCGCTCGCGTCGACGTGGATCGGCCGCGCGCCGTCGTCGGAGATCGCGAGCGTCACCGTCGCCGACGTGGCGCCGGGGCTCGTCGGCTCCACGTTTGAGACCTTGCCGACGTTGACGCCGGCGATACGCACCGGCGAGCCGTTGTTGATGCCCGCGGTGTCGCGGAACGCGGCCTTGATCTCGTAGGGCTCGTTGAGGAACGGCACGTCCTTCGTGAACCCGAGCCAGACGACGATGATCGCCACGATGATCACCGTCAGGCCGACGGCGAACGAGCTGGGTCCGGGACCGCGGCGACCCTTCATGGGTTCACCACCACCGCGGGGGGCGAGATGCCGGCCGGCTCAGCGGAGAACGTCTCGCCCTTGGGGACCTTCGCGCGACCCTTGTAGGTCGGGCCCTGATCGCCCGGGGTGCGCGAGTCCGTGGCGATGTTCAGGCCCTCGGGGAACCCCTGCGCCAGGCGGGTCGGGTAGCCGCGCTGGCCGGACTCGCAGTCGGCGTTGCCGCTGGAGTCGATCGCGTGGGGATAGTCCTGGCCGTGGTAGGCGGCGGCGTCACCCATCAGCGCGTGGGTGATCGGATCGACGGCGCCGCCGTTCGCGGGCCCGGCGGCGCCTATCGAGCCCATCGAGTTCTTCTGCGCGAGCGGAGCGAACTTCGCCTGGATGCGCTGGGAGGTCCCCGTGGCGTCCTCCTCGGCGAGGTGGTCGGCGAGGTTCGTCCACCAGTAGTTGAAGTAGTCGCAGACCGTCTGGTGGGGCGCGATGTACTGCAGCGTCGGGTTCAGCGTGTGCGTCGTGATCGTCAGGCCGCGCAGCGTGATGTCCGTCGTCGGGGACTTCGCGAGGTCGCGCAGCGCGGCGAGCGTCTTCTCGAGCTTGCGGTTGAACGGCGGCGTGCGCTTCAGCACCGGGATACCGGCCGCGAGCGCGCGGTTGACGGCCGGTAGGCTCACGCGCAGCTCGGCCGCCGACGCGCGCAGCGCCGGGGAGATCTCGGCCAGGCGCGTGAGGAACGGGCGCGTCAGCGGCAGCGAGAAGATGCCCTCGGCGAGCGTCCCGGGCGAGCGCTCGATCGTGTCGCGCAGCGGCTGGCCGTCGTCGATCGACAGCGCGGCGAACGTGTCGGCCATGCCGGTGAAGCCCTTGGCGAGCGTGTCCGACAGCGGCGCCGCGATGCGCGAGGCGTCCTCGAGCTCCTTGATCATGCGCGGCAGCTGCGTGTTCGGCGCGGCGAGGTTGCGCATGACCGGCGGCAGATCTCCGAAGAGCTTCGGGGTCGCCGCCAGCGTCTGGTTGAGCGACCTGCCGCGGCCGGCGAGCGCGGTCCCGAAGTAGTCCAGGACGCGCTCGACGTTCTGGCGCGTCTTGTCATCGAAGATCGCGAAGAAGTCGTCGAGCTCGGGCGGCACGACGTTCGAGTTGTCCGCGGTGATGACCTCGCCCTCGGCGAGCTCCTTGTCCGACTTGCCGCGGATCAGCTCGACGTACTTCAGGCCGAGCGCGGATCGCGGGCGGATGCGGATCGTCGAGTCGCGCGGGACCGGCGACGCGGACTTGTCGAGCTTGAGCGTGAGCTGCGCGGCGGTGCCGCCGCCGTCCGTGCGGACCGGGTCGATCTTCGCGACCTGGCCGATGCGGAAGCCGCCCTCGCGCACCTCGTTGCCGACGACGAGCCGCGAGGCGTTCGGCGTGTCGACCTTCATCTCGAACGTCGGGATGAACGGCAGCCCCTTGTTCGCGCTGTAGGCGAGCAGCACGGCCGCGATGACGACGAGCGTGGTGACGGCCCCGATGAACACGGGGTTCGCTCCGACGGAAGGTGCGCGGCGTCCTCTCATGGCCCGAGGAGGAAGTCGAGGAGGTTCTGCTCGCTGTTCGCGCTGGGCTGCTTGTCCTGCGGCAGGAGCGGCAGCTTCGGGAGCTGGTCGAGCAGGTCCTGCAGGAGGTTGCCCGGCTTGGCCGAGGGGGCGGTGGGCTGTTGGGGCTGCTTCGGCGTCGCGCCCGGCGCGGTCGTGGACGGCAGGACGGGCTTGTCAGATGTGTTCGACGAGCCGTTGCCCGACCCGCGCACGCTCGTGTTGCCGGTCGTGATGTTGACCTGGTTGGGGCCGAGCCACTGCTTGCACTGCTGCGTCAGCGCGGGGTCGCTCTTGGCGGTGTCGGCGTTGATGTACTTCGAGCAGTTGTTGACGAGCAGGCTGAGCTTGAGCATGTAGCTCTTGGAATCGAACAGGTTGATCGCCTGCGACTGCGTGAACAGGTACTGCAGGAACGCCTCGATCCCCGTGAAGCCGGCCCCCGTCGGGCTCAGGCGGTTGGGCTCGGTCGCCCGGGCGCGGTTGTCGATGTCCTCGAGGAAGAAGCGCAGGTTGCGCGCCGGCTCCGTGGCGCCCTTGCCGAGCTTGCGCAGCTGCTTGACGGTCGACTTCGCCTCGCGGGCCGCGCCGATGCCGGTTTGGGCCACCTTGCCGAGCGAACGGACTGCCGGCCGGGCGGAGTCCGAGAACGGCTTGAGGCGCCGCAGCAGCGTCGTGAGGTCCGGCGCGGCGGCGCGCAGGTCGGCGAGCGCCGGGGTCTGCTCCGTCGCCGCGGTGCCGAGGTCCTGCAGCGCGGGGCGCAGCTGGCGCAGGAACGTCGGCAGGCGGTGGACGGTCGCGGCGAGCTGCACCTTGCGGTCGGCCGAGGCCGCGGTCGTGTCGGCGGCCTCCGAGACGAAGCGCGCGACGTTGTCACGGTTGCCGGCGAGCTTGACGAGGACCTGGTCGGCCTCCTTGGCGAGGTTGCGCAGGACCAGCCGGTTGGCGTAGAGGATGTTGAGGACCTTGTCGGTCTCGCGCAGTGCCGGGACGGCGCGCCGCAGCGTCGTCTGCAGGTCGTCCCCGCGCGCGGCCAGGCCCTGACCAAGCTCGGACAGGATCAGGCCGAAGCGCTCGCGGGCCGGGCGGCGCAGGATGTCGAGCACGAGGTCTGGCGGGACCGTGCCGCCGGTCTGCTGGACCGGGATGCGCTTCGGCGCCGGGTCGGGTGACGTGCCCGGCTGGCAGTCCATGAAGTACTCGCCGATGAGCGACTGCGGCTTGACCTCGCAGAAGACGTCCTTGCGGAAGCCGGCGAAGTTCGGGCGCTGGATGACGATCGTGACGAGCGCGCGGGCCGTCTTGCGCTCGACGTCGAGCTTCTCGATCTTGCCGATCCGCACGCCGGCGGACTTCAGGTCGGCCCCGGTGGTCAGCCCGAACGCGTTGTCGAGCACGACGGTGTAGCGCTGGTTGTCGTCGGCACCCGCGGGGCCGGCCAGGAGCCACGCCCCGCAGACCGCGGCGCACGCCAGGATCGCTGCGATGACCTTGGCCCTCATGGCGCGGTCGTCACCTGGGTGACGTCGCAGTTGAAATCCGCGGACGGCTTGTAGGGGTTCGAGCCGTCGGGGGCCGGGCGCTCCACGGCCCCCGGGCAGCGGTTGTTCTGGTTGATCTTCACGCCGGCCGAGAGGAGCAGGTTGCGTAGCTCGACCGGGATCGGCAGGAGCTCGAGGACCGAGTTCAGCGTGAAGCCGTTGAGCTCGAGGCCGGCGCGCGAGAAGTTGCCCATCGCGTCGTAGGCGCCGCTCGTGGAGAAGTCGTCGAACCAGCCGATGAGGTCGGGCGCGTAGGGGCGCAGGAACCCGAGCTGCGGGGTGGATCCGCGCAGCGCGGCGCGCAACGCCGGCAGCGCGCCGGGGCGTGCCTTGCCGTTGCGCACCTTTGTCTTGTTGGCGATGTCGTCGATCGCCGGCTGGCGGCGCAGGAGTTCGACGAGGTCGTTGTCGGCGCCGGACCGCCGCACCGTTCGCGAGAGGTCGCGGACCGTCGGGCGGGCCTCGGCGGCGAACGGGCGCAGCTCGTTGAACAGCGGGATGAGCTTGTTGCGGACGATCGGCTTGGCGTCGTTGACGAGCGGCGTGAGGTCGTCCAGCGCGGAGCGCAGGTTCACGAACGTCGAGTTGGATTTGCGCAGGACCGCGGGCAGCAGCCCCACGGCCTGGCCGAGGCTGTCGCCGCTCGACGTCAGCGCCGACGTCGTCGTGCCCAGGTTGCGAATGAGCTCCGAGAGCGCGTCGTCCTGCGAGGAGACGTCGGTGACGAGCTTCGACGTCTGCACGATGAAGCGCTCGAAGTCCGGCGTGTTGCGGTTGAGCTCGGCGAACAGCCGCGCGGTACCCGACAGCGCGGGGTTGAGGTAGTGCAGCGCCGCGTTGGCCTCGTCCTCGTTGCCCGCCTGGAAGTCGCGCAGGAACTCGACGGACTTCTGCACGCCCTTGCGCGTCTGCGGGTCGAACGTGTTGAAGATCTGGTCGAGATCGACGGCCGCCTGGGTCTCGTCGGTACTGAGCGTGCCGCCGTCGGGAATGTCGGCGCCGCCGGCCGGCCCGAGCTGCAGGTCCACGTAGCGGTTGGCGACGCCCGACAGCGACGCCTCGCGGATGATCGCCCGGGTCCCGCGGCGTAGCGGGTGGTAGCCGTCGCCGTCGATCGACAGCGTGATCTCGGCCTGGCCGTCGTCGGTGAGCTTGATGTCCTTGACCGAGCCGACGGTGGTCCCCGAGACCTTGACCGCGTTGCCGGAGACGATCTGGCTGGCCGAGACGAAGCGGGCGTGGACCGTGTAGCTGCTCCCGCCGAGCGCGAGCAAGAGCAGGACAACGACGATGACGACGACGGCCGCCACCAGAACCAGGATCCGTCCTCTCCCCACGGCGAGACCCACTAGAGCACCAATGTAGCCCCCTGGCGCCGCAGCCAGCGCCGGTGAATCTCATATCCCGGGCAGTGCTCACGGACCAGTTTCCAGAAGCGCTCTGAGTGGTCCATGACGCATAGATGGCAGGCTTCATGCCACACGACGTAGTCGAGGACCGGCTCGGGGGCGAGCAGCAGGCGCCAGTTGAAGCTCATGGCGCCCGTCGTGGAGCAGGAACCCCAGCGTGTGCGCTGATTTCTGATCGTCAACGCGCCGTACTCGCAGCCCAGCGCCGCGACCGCTGCGTCCAGGCGCGGGGCGATCTCACGTCGCGCCGCGCGGCGGTACCAGCGCTCGATCGCGGAGCGCGCCGCGGTGGACTCCGCGGGCACGAGCAGTGCCTCGCCGCGCCGGTGCGCGCGCGTGCGCCCACGTTCCTGAACGAGGGCCAGATCGGTACCCAGGTACGGGACGGTCGCGCCGCGCGCGGCGACCTGCTCGCGCACCGCCTGGGCCTCCTGGAGCCGGCGCTCGATCCACGGCCCGAGTTCGACGACCGCGGCCTCCGCGGCGCTCCGCGGACTGTGCCGGGGCAGCACGACCTCGACGCCGTCATGGGGGTCCACGCTCACCCGCACGCGCCGCGCCCGGTCGGATCTGCGAACGCGATATGAAGGGGGCGATTTCATCGGGAGTTTTTTTGGTGTTTCGTCCTACGGTCATCGCTAGCGCTGACCTGCGGACGATGTCACCCGTCGCAAGCGCTGACCTGCGGACGACGTCACCCTCGCAAGCGCTGACCTGCGGACGATGTCACCCCTCGCAAGCGCTGACCATCGGACGACGCTACATTGGTTCGCCTTCCAGACTTCTCCCCCTGCGAACCGCGCGGTTCTCCGAGCACGATAATGCACGCGTGTCCGAGCGGTCCACGGTCCCCCTTCCCACCCAGGTGCGATCGCCGTTTGAGGTGTACGTCAACGGGGTGCATCAGGAGAAGGGCCGTGACTACCAGCTGGTCGACGGCGCGCTCGTGTTCGAGCGCGAGCTGAAGAAGGAGGGCAATCTCGGGTTCTGGCGCTGGTTCCTCGGCGCGTTCGGGGTCGGGACCTACCGGCAGAACGACTCCGTCGACGTGCGCTACGAGGTGGGCGGCCAGCCGCGGCTCGTCGAGGGGCTCGACATCGAGCCCGAGTAGGGCGGCCGTGGTCCTCCTGCTGGCCCTGGCGGTCGGGCTCGTCCTGGCCGACTCGTCGGTCGTCACGCTCGCGCTGCCGGACATCCTGCGCGAGCTCGACACGACGGTCGGGACGGTCGCGTGGGTGCTCATCGCGTTCAATCTCGCGCTGGCGCTCGCGGCGCTTCCGGGCTCGCGGCTCATGCGCGGTCGCGCCCGCGAGGCCTACGCGGCCGGCCTGGTCGCGTTCGCCCTGGCTTCCGCCGCGTGCGCCGCGGCCCAGTCGATGGGCGTGCTCATCGCCGCGCGCTCCGCCCAGGGCGTGTTCGGCGCGGTCGTCGTCGCGGCCGCGCTGGACCTGCTGGCCGCGCGGACCGGAGGCCGGCGGGCGATCGCGGTGTGGGCCGGCGCGGGCGTGCTCGGGGCCGCGGTCGGCCCGGCACTGGGCGGGTTTCTCACCGAGGCCTTCTCGTGGAAGGCGATGTTCGCGCTCCAGGCGCCGGTCGCGCTCGTCGCGCTCCTGGCAGCCCGCGGCGTCCCGCGGCCGGCGGTGACGGCTGCGCCGGAGGCCGGGACTCGGCCACCGCTCGCGCCGCTCCTCGCACTCGCGCTGCTGTCCGCCGCGCTTGCGGCCGCGCTCTTCCTGCTCGTCGTGCTCATCATCGAGGGCTGGCAGCACTCCCCCGGCGTCGCCGCGGTCACCGTGTCCCTCATGCCGGTCGCCGCGCTGCTCGCGGCGCGGTGGGCGCGCGACCGCGAGGGCCTCGGATCCGCGCTCGCGGGCTGCGTCCTCGTCGCGGGCGGCCTCGCCGCGCTTGGGCTGCTCCCGGGTGCCGGTCCGGTATGGACGCTCGCGCCGCAGCTCGCGATCGGGCTCGGCCTCGGCCTCGCGCTCGCCCCGCTCGTGCGGGTGACGGTCGGCGGATCAGCCGACCACGCCCCCGCCGAGCCCGCCGCGTGGACGATCTCGGCGCGTCACGCCGGCATCGTGGCGGGGCTGCTCGTCCTGACGCCGATCTTCACCGCGGGACTGGACCATGCGCGCCTGCCGGCCGAGCAGGCCGGCGTCGCGCGCCTCCTTGACGCCCCGCTCTCGCTGAGCACGAAGATCGACCTCGCGCGCGCGCTCGGCGCGCAGGTGCGGTCCGCCGACACGGCGCTTCCCGACCTCGGCCGTGGCTTCGACGCCGTCAAGGTGTCCGGCGCCGAGCGCCCCGCCGTCGCGCGGCTGCGCGCCGACCTCGGCGACGAGCTCGACCGCGCGGGCACCCACGCGTTCTCGGCCGCGTTCCTCGCGGCTGCGCTGCTCGCCCTCCTCGCCGCGGGTGCGGTCGCGGTCGCGGTGCGGTCGGCGCGGACGCCGGCCGCTGCGGACGGGGCGCCGGAGGCCAACGGCAGCCGTCTCACTCCGGGCACGCCGCTTGCGACCGCCGTGACGAGCGCGGCCGCGCTGGCCGCGCTGCTCGTCGCGGTCTACGTCGCGCTCGGCGGCGGCAGCTACAAGCCGCACGCGGTCGCGGACCCCTGCGCGCCGCGCGCGCGACCGGCCGTCGACCGCCCGCAGCGCGCGCTGCTCGCCGCCCTCGACGGCGGCGCGTGCAAGCTGCACATCTCGCGCGAGGCGTTGCTCCTGCCGCTCGTCGACGGCAAACGTCCGCCGGGTGTGAGCGACTCCGAGCTCGCCGACGCGCTGCGCACCGGCGTCGACCGCGCCCGCGACGAGGGGGCGCTCAGCGGCTTCGAGGCGACCGCCCTGAAGGTCGCTCTGAGCACGCGCGGCACGGCGGCGATCCTGGGCCTGCTGCTCGACGCTGGGTGAGGGGAGCGCGGCGAAAGGGCTGCGGCATGGGCAGCAATGGCGACATCGATCCTTCCGGCGGAGCTCCCGCAAAGGTGAGTGGGGATTCCGCGCCCCTGTGGGGCCTCAAATCCCCACTCGCCCTGCGGCCCGCCGCGCGAACCGCTCCCACACTCCTTCGTCGCTGCTGTTCGACCGGCTGCGGCGTCCCTCCCGAGTAAATTCCACGTCATGGGCAAGCGCAACCGCGGGCTGAGCCGTGTCTCGGCCGGCACGACCGACTACAAAGACGACGACGGCAACGTCCTGACCCTGAGCGGGTCGATGTCGCCGCTCACGCGCCGCAAGTACGCCTCCGTCCTGCACGACCAGCGCAAGACGACCGACGACTCGTGGCACCGCGCGGTCGAGTTCCTGTTCGAGCGCCTCGTCGAGCGCTGGACGATCTACGACGTGCCCACCGAAGGCCAGAAGGAACTGCTCCAGCGCTACCGCATCGCCAGCACCGAGGAGAAGCGCTGGATCCGCGACGTCCTGCGCCAGCATCTCGCCGCCCACTTCCCCGACATCGAGGCCCCATGAGCTCCACGACCGAGACCGACATTCCCCAGCGCCTCCTGCTGGGATCCGGCCCGAGCCCCGTCCCCGAGCGGGTGCTCGCGGCGCTCGCGCAGCCCACGATCGGGCACATGGACCCGGCCTTCGGCGCGATCATGGCCGAGACGATCTCCCTGCTGCGCGACGCGTTCGTGACCGAGAACCTCGCGACGCTGCCGATCTCCGGCACGGGCAGCGCGGGCATGGAGGCGCTCGTCGCCAACTTCGTCGACCGCGGCGACCGCGTGGTCTGCGGCGTCCATGGCCTGTTCGGCGAGCGCATGGCCGACGAGCTCACCCGCGCCGGCGCGGACGTCGTGCGCGTCGAAGCCGAGTGGGGCCGCGCGATCGCGCAGGAGGATCTCATCGCGGCCGCCGCCGATGGGCTGGATGCGATGGTCGTCGTTCACGGCGAGACGTCGACGGGCGTCGCCCAGCCACTCGAGGGCCTGGCCGACGCCTGCCGCGAGCGCGACGCGCTGCTGCTCGTCGACTGCGTGACATCGCTCGGCGGCCATCCCCTGCGACTCGACGAGGCGGGCGTCGACGCCGCGTTCTCCGGCACGCAGAAGTGCCTGAACTGTCCCCCCGGCCTCGCGCCGTTCACCGCCAACGAGCGGGCGATCGACAAGCTCGATGCCCGCACGCAGCCTGGCCGCTCGTGGTACTTCGATCTGTCGCTCGTGCTCGGCTACTGGACTCCCGGCGCGACCCGCGCCTACCACCACACGGCGCCGATCAACATGATCTACGCGCTGCGCGAGGCCCTGCGGATCGCGATCTCCGAGGAGTGGCTGCCGACCACGTGGGAGCGCCACCGCCGCGCCCACCATGCCCTGCTGGATGCCCTCTCCGTGTTCGGCTGCCGCCGCCTCGCGCCCGACGGCGAGCAGCTGCATCCGCTGCTCGCGGTCTCGCCGCCCGAGGGCGTCGACGAAGCGGCCGTGCGCGGGGCGCTTCTGAACAACCACGGCATCGAGATCTCCGGCGGCCTGGGGCCGCTCGCGGGCCGGCTGTGGCGCATCGGGGTCATGGGCGAGGGCGCCCGCCGCGAGCCGCAGGCGCAGCTCGTCACGGCCATCGCGCAGGAACTCGGCGCCGACCCGGCCGAGCCGCTCGCGGCGCTGGACGCCGGCTGGCGCGCGTAGCGCGAGCCCGTGAGCGCCGGCACGCCCCTCGATCCAGCCCGCTTCGCGGACCTGCTCGTCGGCTACTGCCTCGACGTGAAGGAGGGCGAGGAGGTGCTCGTGCGCGCGACGACGCTCGCCGAGCCGCTCCTCTTGGAGATCCAGCGCGCGGTGCTCGAGCGCGACGCGTGGCCCCTGCTGCGCGTCGAGTTGCCCGGCTCGACGGCCGCCCATTACGAGCATGCGCGCGACGTTCACCTTGACGGCTTCGCCGAGGTCTCCTACGCCGAGGCCAAGAAGGCCCACTGCCAGATCGCCATCCAGGCACCAGAAAACACCCGCGCGCTCGTCGGCATCGACCCCGAGCGGCTCGCCCGCGCCGCCCGCGCCCGCAAGCCGGTGCGCGATCAGATCATGAAGAAGCGCTGGTGCACGACGCTGTGGCCGACGCAGGCAAACGCGCAGCAGGCCGGCATGAATCTGGGTGCTTTCCAGGCATTTGTCGCCCGTGCGCTGTTCCTCGACCAGCCCGATCCGGTGCGCTCGTGGGGCGAGCTGCGCGCGTTTCAGGCGGGCCTCGTCGAGCGCCTGGAGTGCGCCAAGGAGCTGCGGATCCAGAAGTCGGGAACGGACCTGCGCCTCGGCGTCGGCGGGCGCACCTGGGTCAACTCCGACGGCCGGCGCAACATGCCCAGCGGCGAGGTGTTCACCGGCCCGCACGAGCGCAGCGCGACCGGCCGGATCCAGTTCGACGTGCCCTCCTCGCCGGCCGGCGTCGAGGTCTCGGGCGTCACGCCGAGTTTCGCGACGGCGAGGTCATCGCAGGGCAGGCCGAGCGCGGCGACGCATATCTGCAGCGGTCGCTGGCCACCGACGACGGCGCGCGCCGGCTCGGCGAGGTCGGGATCGGCACGAACTTCGGCATCCAGCAGCCGATCGGGGCGATTCTCTTCGACGAAAAGATCGGCGGCACGGTGCACCTGGCGCTCGGGCGTTCGTACCCCGAAACGGGCGGGAGGAACGAGTCCGCCCTGCACTGGGACCTGATCTGCGACCTGCGGAGCGGCGGCCGCCTCACCGCGGACGGCGAGACAATCGTGGAGGACGGCAGATTACGTTCAGGCGATCCGGCCTAGCGGCCGAACACATGAGCACAGGACCCTCGTCCTGTGCTCATGGCCAAACCGACCACCCATCGACGCCGTCTCATCGCCGCGCCGCTCGCGACCCTCGCGCTGGCCGTCGCACCGTCGGCCGCGCACGCGACGGTCGCCATCGGCGACACCCAGGTCTCGGAGAGCCAGCCAACGGCGACGTTCGTCGTGACCCGCCAGGCCGGTCCCCTCTCGCCGGCGATCACGATCGGCTACGCGACCGAGGACTCCGTGGCGAGCGCGCCCGGTGACTACATCGCGACGAGCGGCGCACTGCATTTCAACGCGCTCCTGCTGGGCGGCACGCAGACCGCGGTCATCAACGTCCCGATCGTCAACGACCAGCTTCCCGAGGCCCTCGAGCACTTCAAGGTGCGCCTCAGCGGGCCCGAGGTCGTCGGCAGCGTCGGCACGGGCGCGATCGTCGACGACGATCCCAATCCCCCGTCCGGCCGCCTGACCTCGATCAAGAACGTCCGCCAGCAGCTCATCGCGCGCACGCCGAGTGGCGGCGCCCCGAACGCGCCGGCCACCGATCCCGTCATCTCATGGGATGCCCGCATCGGCCGGTGGGCCGCCTACGTCTCCAAGGCGACCGACATCGCGCCTGGCAGCGACGGGCACCGCAACATCTTCCTCGTCAAGCGCGGCGGCTCCCCGGGCAAGTTCGGCACGCCGTGGGAGTACGGCAGCACGGTCCTCGCCACGCCCGGCCTCGGCGGCGCGCCGGCCAACGGCGACTCGTGGTCGCCCACGCTGGATGGCTGGACGAAGGGCGACACCGCGCACAACGCGACGTGCCTGGGGTTCGTGTCCGCGGCCTCGAATCTCGTCGCCGGTGACGGCAACGGCCAGCCTGACGTCTTCGTCCGCAAACTCCGCGGCGGCTCGCTGAAGCGCCTCGCGTCACCGCCCGGCCAGCCCGCCACGGAGGTGACCGTGTCCGGTGACTGCCGCACGGTCGGCATGGTCGCGGGCGGCAGGCTGTACACCAAGCGCGCAGGCAAGCGCATGCACAGGCTCGCCAGCGGCGGCGTCAACTCGCCCGACCTGACCTTCAACGGCAAGCAGGTGTCCTACGGCCAGGGCGGCAACGTGTACGCCCGGCGGGTCGGAGGCGGTGCGCGTCGCCTCGCCGCGGGATCCAATCCGGTCTCCGACGGGGGCCGGCCGGCCGGCAAGGTCCGCTTCGTCTCCTACGAGCGCGCCGGGGCCAGCTACTGGAAGTCGGTCAGCGTGGGCGAGCGGCGCATCGGACCCGGCACGTCACCCGTGATGAGCGCCGGCGGCTCGCAGGTCATGTTCGGCACCGGCCCGTTCGTCTACATCTGGGCCGTGAGCAACAACTTCGGCAAGGCGCTTCCGCAGGGCTACTGCCCGGGCGGGCAGGGCGATGTCAACCAGGTCTTCTCGAGCGCGCGCGGCAACTACCTCGTGTTCTCGTGCACCGGCGGCAACGCGTACCTCACGTACATCGGCCACAAGTAGGATCTGCCCGCGCGCGGGCCGGCTTGGCGTCGCGCAACTCGCCGCGACTGTCTAGGCTCCCGCGTCGCATGAGGTTCCGGGGGGAACACCGCAGGCGGCTGGTCGTCGCGCTGATGGCGAGCGTCGCGGTCGTCGGGCTGCCCTCGGCCGCCCAGGCGAACGTGGCGATCTCCGACGCGGCGGTGACCGAGGGCAACGGGCCGGCCGCGATGACGTTCTACGTCGTGCGCACGGCGGGCCTGGCCGGTGCGCTGGGCGCGTCGACGATCTCCTACGCCACGGCGAACGGCTCGGCGCTCTCGCCCGGCGACTACACGGCCGCGCAGGGCACGGTCACGTTCCCCGCGGCCGGGCTCCAGCCGAGCCAGACCCTGCCGGTCAACGTCGCGATCGCCGGCGACACCGTGCCGGAGGGGACGGAGACCTTCAGCATCTCGATCACCGGCGCGTCCGGTGGCGACCCGATTTCCCGCGGCACCGGGACCGGGACGATCGCTGACAACGACGCCGCCACCGCGCAGGGGGCGCCTGGGCGCTCCACGTCGACGCTCAACCTCAATCAGCAGCTGATCGCGCGCACGCCGGGTGGCGGGCTGCCGAACGCCGGCGTCTTCGAGCCGACCATCTCCGGCGACTCGCGTATCGGGCGCTACGTGGCCTACTCGTCGGCGGCGACGAACATCGCGGGCCCGACGGACGGCCATCGCAACATCTTCCTCGTCAAGCGCGGCGGCAGCGCGGGATCGCTGGGGACGCCCTGGGTCTACGGGTCGACGATCCTCGCCTCGGCTGGTCGCGGCGGGGCCGCGGCCAACGGCAATTCCGCCTCGCCGTCGCTCGGCGGCTGGACACAGGGCGACAGCGCGAAGACGCCGACGTGCCTGGGGTTCGTCTCGCAGGCGTCCAACCTCGTCGCCGGTGATTCCAACGGTCACGCGGATGGCTTCGTGCGCAAGCTCTCGAGCGGCAAGGTGCGGCGCATCAAGACGCCTGCGGCGGCCTCGGAGATCGCCGTGTCCGGCGACTGCAAGGCGACCGCGATCGTCGCCGGCGGTTCGCTGTACGTCAAGCGCGGCACCAAGAAGCAGCACAAGCTCGTCTCGGGCGGCGTCAGCTCAGCCGATCTGACGTTCAACGGCTCGCAGGTCGCCTACGACCAGAACGGGGCGGTGCGGGTGCGCAGCACGAAGGGTGGCGCGGCGAGGGGTGTGGCCAGCGGTGGCAACCCGTCCGCCGACGCCGGCAGGCCCAAGGGGAAGGTCCGCCGAGTCGCCTACCAGCGCGGGTCCTCGACGTTCATCGCCGCGGTGGGCGGCGGCGAGAAGCTGATGTCGCCCGGGACGCTGCCGGCGATGTCGGCGGGCGGCACGGCGGCGATGTTCGCGTTCGGCCCGTACGCCTACCTCTACGCGGTCAGCAACGGCTTCGGCAAGGCCGCGCCTCAGGGGGCGTGTCCGGCGGGTCAGGGGTCGATCAACGGCCTCGCGCTGAGCGCGCGCGGCAATTACGCCGTGTTCTCGTGCTCGGGCGGCCCCGCCTACCTGTCGTTCCTCGGCGGCAGATAGCCCCGGGGCCCGGCGAGCCGGGCAGTACCGTGAGGGAGTGCCCCGCCACACGAAGATCGTCGCCACGATCGGTCCCGCGTCCCGCGATCCGGAGACGCTCGTGGAGCTCGTCGACGCGGGCCTGGACGTCGCTCGGCTGAACTTCTCGCACGGCACGACCGAGGAGCACGCCGAGACCGTCGAGCGCGTTCGCGAGGCGGCCGGGCGCGCGGGCCGCGCCGTCGCGATCATGCAGGACCTGCCCGGCCCGAAGCTGCGCATCGGGCCGGTCGTCGACGACATCGTCGAGCTCACGCCCGGCGAGGAGCTGACGTTCACGTGCGACCAGGACGGGCTGGGGACGGCGCGGCGGATGTCGGTCGCGCGGCCCGAGCTCTTCGCCGCGATGTCGCCCGACGACGTCATGTACCTCGCCGACGGGGCGATCCGCCTGCGGGTGCGGGCCGTGCGCGCGGCCGAGCAGGAGATCGACACGGAGATCGAGGTCGGCGGTGCGGTCGCCTCGCGGCAGGGCCTGAACGTCCCGGGTCCGATCGATGCGCTCGCCGCCGTCCCCGAGGAGGACCTCGAGATGCTGCACGCCGGGCAGCGCATGGGCGTCGACCTCGTCGCGCTGTCGTTCGTGCGCGGCCCGCAGGACATCGCCCACGTCCGCGAGCACACGCGCCTGCCGCTCGTGGCGAAGATCGAGAAGCCCCAGGCGGTCGAGGCCGCGGAGGAGATCATCCGCGCCGCCGACTGCGTCATGGTCGCCCGCGGCGACCTCGGGATCGAGCTGCCCGTCGAGCGCGTGCCGATCGTCCAGAAGCAGCTCCTGCGCATCGCCGGCCAGCTCGCGCGCCCGTCGATCACCGCGACGCAGATGCTCGACTCGATGGTGGTCTCCTCGCGGCCGACGCGCGCCGAGGTCGCCGACGTCGCCAACGCGATCCTCGACGGAACCGACGCGGTCATGCTCTCCCAGGAGACCGCGATCGGGGCGCACCCCGTCGCGTCCGTGCGGATGATGGCCGCGATCGCCGAGACGACCGAGACCGCCGCGCCCTACCAGGAGTGGAACGAGCGCCGTGTGCACCGCGACGCGCGCGACCCCTCCTACACGGTCGCCTACTCGGCGTGCATGGCGGCGCGCGAGCTCGAGCTCGACGCGCTCGTCATCCCGACGCTGTCGGGCCGCAGCGCGCGCCTCGTCTCCGCGCACCGCCCGACCGTGCCGATCTACGCGCTCTCGCCCGGCCGCGAGACCGTCCGCCGGTGCGGGCTGATGTGGGGCGTCCGGGCGGCCTCGCTGCGCCGCTACGACGTGACCGAGGAGCTCATCCTCGCGGCGTGCCGGCGCGTCGTCGAGCTGGGCTGGTGTCAGCCCGGGCAGCGGGTCGGCGTGACCGCGGGCCTGCCGACGCAGCGGCCCGGGTCGACGTCGCTGTTCGTCGTGCAGGAGCTGTCGTAGTCGCTACGCCTTGGCGGCGACCCTCGCGCCCTCCCGCGACACCGCGTTGGCGAGCGAGCAGATCGCGTACGGGATGATCGTCACGGAGTTCGCCGTGAGCACATCGACATCGACGAACCAGCCGTCGTCCGGGACGCCGTCGCTGTTGTTGTCGGTGGGGGCCGACGAGTTGACGTCCATGGTCTGCGGGGTGCCGGCCGAGTTGACGACGCCGCCGCCGACCACGTGGAACCCGGCCGGGCAGTCGGTTGCGGCGTATTTCTGGCCGACCGAACTGCTCGCGACACTCGGCCCCACCACGTACTTCAGCACCACCGGCCCAGGAGGTCCGGCGGCGCCCTGTGGGCCCGCGCTGCCCGCGGGCCCGGGGGAGCCCCGCTTGCCCTTCAGCGACGTGCGGGCCTTCTTGCTGAGGTCTTTGACCTGGATCGTGCCGTTCTTGATGTTGGCGCTTGTGATGACCGAGCTGGCGACCGCTGCGGAACCGCTCACGGCGAGCGCGGTGACGACGGAGACGGCGACGAGACGTGTGGGCTTGCGAAGCGGCATGAAGCGCGTCCTTCCGGATCGGAGGTTGATCACCGCGAGTCGATCCGAACGGACGTCCCGCGGCATCAGTGCAGGCACGGCAGCGACTCAGTGCGCGCACGGGTTGGCGATCAGGTGCGCGCGCGCAGGTACGTGAGCACGGCCATCACGCGCCGGTGATCGTCGTCCGCCGGCGCAAGCCCGAGCTTGAGGAAGATCGTCCGCACATGACTCTCGATCGTGCGCCGGCTCAGGACAAGTTGATCGCAGATGCCGGCATTCGAGCGCCCCTCGGCCATGAGCCCGAGGATCTCGCGCTCGCGCGCGCTGAGCTCGTCCAGGTCGCCGGAGGCCGCCGCCGGCCGGTCGACGAGCGCGGCGATGACCTCCGGGTCGACGACCGAACCGCCCTCGCCGACGCGGCGCACGGCGGCGACGAACTCGGCGAGATCGCTGACGCGGTCCTTGAGCAGATAGCCGCGACCCGCGCTCCCGTCCTCGAGCAGCCGCATCGCGTACGTGGACTCCAGGTACTGGGAGAGGACGACGACGCCCATGCCCGGGTGGTCGCGGCGGATCGCGTGAGCGGCCTGGATTCCCTCGTCGGTGTGGGTCGGCGGCATACGGATGTCGACGACGGCGAGGTCGGGCTTCAGCCCGCCGACCCGGCGCAGCAGATCCTCCGCGTTGTCGGTCTCCGCGACGACCTCGAAACCGTGCGACCGCAGCACGCGCACGAGACCCTCGCGGAAGAGCAGCGAGTCGTCCGCGACCGCGACCCGCATGCTCAGCCGGCTCGGACGAGCTCGACGAACGCGGAGCCGGACAGCTCCCGCTTTGCGATGAAGCCGGCCACCGGTGCGAGCAGCAGGCGATCGCCGAAGTCCGCCGCCTCGCGGCTGGACGTGAGGACGACGCGTGGCGGCCGCGCGCCGAGGCTCAGCCGGTAGGCCACCTCGAAGCCGTCGATCCCGGGCAGCTGGACGTCCAGCAGGACCACGTCCGGGTGCAGCCGCTCGACCTGCTCGAGCGCCGATTCACCGTCCTCGGCCTCGCCGGCCACGTCGAAGCCCTGCTCGCCGAGCAGCGAACGCGCGAAGCCTCGGAAGCTCGCGTGGTCGTCGACGATGAGCAGGGACGTGGGCATCGTTGCCGGATCGTGACGCATGGCGGGACCGTCTTCCTCAGTGCTAGCACTGTGGCGGCGGGGCCCAACACTGAGAAAGATCGCGCCATGCAGCACGCGACCACGAAGGGCCGTTCGCTCGATGGCGTGTTCGAGTCGCTATACCGGCGCATCGGCGCCCGCTACATGGACGGAGTGCTGGCCACCGTTCTCGCCGGCGTCCTTCTCTTCGTCGTCCCTGTCTGGGTATTCGTCCTGCTGTCGTTCTGGGGGCCGAGCGGCGCCGAGTATCTGCGTGCCGTCGCTGCGTACGAGTTGGTGCTCGGGCTCGTCGCGGGACCGGGAAGCTTCCTGATCGCGCGCCGGCTCGCGCCACACACGTACCGCTGGGCCGCCGGTGAGAAGCGCGAGGATCTGGCGGTGGCCGCGTGGGCCGAGATCGTCACCCGTCTTCCTCGGTGGATCCTCCTCACCGGGCTGTGGTACACCGCCTGGTGCGTCCCGCCCGCGCTGTACATCGGGGCGAGGCTCGATTTCGGATGGGACGGCGTCGCGATCTTCATGGCCAGCGTCGGGGGCCTGAACCTCGTCGCCCTCGTCGTCGTCTACCTCTTCAGCGAGCAGGCGCTCCGGCCGCTGGTGCGCGAGATGGCGTCGCTCCTCCCGCCAGGCGCCGATCCACCGCACGGGGGCATGACGCTCAGCGCCAAGGCGCTCATCGTGCTGCCGGCGGCGAACTTCCTCAGCGCGGTGTTCGTGGCGGCGCTCGTCAGCGAGGACCGCGCCCCCGAGGCGCACCTCGGTCACGTCGTGCTGCTGGCGCTGGCCATCAGCGCGTCGCTCTCGCTCGTGCTGACGCTGCTGTTCCGCCAGTCGGTGCTGCGGCGCGTCGAGGATCTCAGCGATGCGATGCGACGGGTCGACGAGGGCGATCTGCGCACGCGCGTCACGCCGCTCGCCGGCGACGAGCTCGACGACATGGGCGCGACCTTCAACGACATGGTCGCGGGGCTGCGCGAGCGCGAATCGCTGCGTTCTCACAACGCGGAGCTCGTCGGCGATCTGCGCCGCCAGGCCGATCAGCTGCGCGACTCGCGCAAGCGGATCGTGGCCGCCTCACACGCCGCCCGCCGCCGGGTCGAGCGCGATCTGCACGACGGCGCGCAGCAGCGACTCGTGCTGCTGCGGCTGAAGCTCGGGCTCGCCCGCGCGGGGATCGATGGCGACGCCGCCACCGCGGCGGCGCTCGACGACCTGCGCGACGAGCTCGATCGCGCGCTGCTGGAGCTGCGCGAGCTCGCGCGCGGCATCTACCCGACGATCCTCGAGAACGACGGGCTGCCGGCGGCGCTGCGCGACGCGGTCCTGACGACCGCGGTGCCAACCGAGATCGCATGCGAGGCCACCGGTCGCTACTCGCCAGAGCTCGAGGCCGCCGTGTACTTCTGCTGTGTCGAGGCGCTGCAAAACGCGGCGAAGCACGCCGGTGCCGCCGCGCGTGCCCGGGTCACGCTCGCGCAGGGGGACGACACGCTCATCTTCGAGGTCGCAGACGACGGCGCGGGCTTCGATCCGTCGACTGCCGCGGAGAGCGCCGGCCTGCAGAACATGGCCGACCGCATCGGCGCGCTGGGCGGCTCGCTGGAGATCGACTCCGCGCAGGGCGGCGGGACGCGGATCAGCGGAACGGTTCCGGCCACCCTCGCCGATTGACGCCAGTTCAGTGCGCGCACGGAGAGCGGGTGCGTGTACACGCTGATGCCGGCACCGCGACACCCTCGTACCGTCGCCGCACATGCTCGAATCACGAACACGGGAACACGAATGAAACGCGTACTCGCAGTAGCGACAATGCTCGCGGCGGTCGCGATAGCGGTTCCCGCGGCGGCATCGGAAGCGACGCACACCGTCAAGTTCACCGCCAAGGCGAATCAGGTCACGACCGCGAGCTCACCGGTGCTCAGCCGGGAGGCGACGATCGACAGCCTGCGGATCGCCGGGCACTCCGTCGACTTCGAGATCCTGCCGGGCAGGCGCGACTGCATTGCGTACGGCTCATATCGCGGGACCGTCGTGCGCATCACCGACTGCGACCGCGAGGGCCACCGGCAGCGGCGCTTCACCGTACGCGCCTATTCGATGGGCAGGACCGCGCGCGTGATTATCAAGTACCACTAGGCACGCGCAGGCACGTCGCGAGGTCCGACGGATCGATGCCGTTGTCGGCGTCGCGCGACATGGAGCGGCATTCTGGGTCCGCGGCCGTCGAGCGCGTTCTCAGTTCAGGTCGTCCGCTCGCCACTCGGGTCCGCCAGCGCGGCCGATAGTTCCTCGCGACAGGAGATCCCGAGCGCCCGGTATGTATGACTCAGGTGCATCTCTACCGTCTTGCGGGAGATGAACAGTCCCTGTGCGATCTCGGGATTACGAAGCCCCCGCGCAGCCATCTGAGCCACGCGACGCTGACTCACGGTCAGAGCAGCGACGCCCGTCCGAACGATTCGCCTCGGCCGTGCACCTGCGGCCGCGAGCTCGGCGGTCGCCTCGTCGGCCAGTGCGTGGGCACCACACCGCACGGCGATCTCGCGGCCCTGCGCCAACGGATGCCGCGCGGCCGAGCGACGGCCGGCTCGCCTGAGCATCGCTCCCAGGTACACCAACGTACGTGCGTGCTCCAGGCGCGCGGGCGAGTCCTTCAGCGCCGCGGAGGCCGCGTCGAGCAAGTCGATGCGCCGCGTGCCTTCGGCCAACAGGCCGCAGACCTGGAGCGCCGAGCCAACCGTCCGCGAGGTCCCGAAATCCCTGGCAAGCGCCAGTTCCTCGTCCGCAAGGCGCAGCGCGTCATCGAGCTCGCCCAGCGCGGCATAGGCAAGTGCGGCCTGCGAGCGCCAGGGATACTGACCGACTCCACATGCGCCTGTGGCGCGCATTCGCGCGCCGACCGCGAGCAGGTCCGCAAGGGCTCCCGCGGGCTGGCCCTGCGCGAGGCGCAGCGTTCCACGCGCGTAGAGCGGCTCCTCGAGAAAGACCTCTTCGGGCGGTGCTGACATGACGCCGACCGCTTCGAGAGCGGCTTCTGCGCCCGAGAGGTCGCCCCGATGGACCCGCGCCCTGGCGACGCAGCTCGCGGCCAGCAATTGCACGCCCGGCTCGTACAGCCCCCCGATCTCCATGATCGACAGCGCCTCGTCCTCGGCATCGCCGACAGCGCCGGAGTACATCGACGCGAACGCGTGGAACGTGGAGGCGACAATAAAGCCGCGCTGGGAGCCCTGCGCGATCGCGAGGTCACTGGCCTCTTGCCAGATACGCCCCACGAGCGCGAGCCTGTCGGAGTAGAGGAGCGTCAACAGCGCGAGCGTCTGGGGCGGAGAGTCGAGGAGCCCCTCGGAGGGCGCGGGGTAGCCGGCGATCGCGCGCTCTGCGAGCTCGACGGCCACGCGTGCAGGGTCGTTGCGTCGCAGCGCCTCGAAGGCGAGCGTGCCGAGGAGCAGCCGCTCGCCGACCGTCGTTCCCTTGATCGAGTCACGATCGTGGCGCGCGAGACGCTCACCCACGATCGTCGAGGGCATCATCCCCATCTGTGCCGAGGCCACAAGCTCCGCCTCGAGCTCGAGTGCAAGATCGGGATGCGCTTCGCTCGCCACCGAGATTGCGCTGTTGTAGGC
This sequence comes from Solirubrobacteraceae bacterium, assembly GCA_033855075.1. Classification (GTDB taxonomy): domain Bacteria; phylum Actinomycetota; class Thermoleophilia; order Solirubrobacterales; family Solirubrobacteraceae; genus CADCVQ01. Next base: position 26,490 of record JAWVGM010000002.1, read on the forward strand.
CGCTTCGACATCGGGCGCACGACCGGCCATGATCAGTGTGAAGCCCAAGCGCTGGTAGGCACGCGCGCGGACCCGGGGATCCCCCGCCACTTCGGCCGCCTCGCTCAGATGCCCGATCGCCTCGGGGTCCGCGGCGCGGCTCTCCAGGGCACCGAGCTCGAGCAACAGGCTCGCTCGTTCCCCCGACGCCGGCGGCTCTCGCAACGCCCGTCGCAGGTACGAGATCGCGGCGTCTACGGCGCCCCGTACGGCAGCCGCGCGAGCGGCTCTCCGCAGCGACTCGACGGTACCGAGTCGACCATCGGGCTCAGTAGCGAGCAGTTGCACGGCCACCTCGTCGAGCCCAGCGCCCGACTGCTGCAGGATTGCCGCTGCCCGCGCGTGCCCGCGCGTTCGCTCGCTCATGGCCATCTCACCGTAGATCGATTGACGCACGATCGGGTGGATGAATTCGAGCGGTCGTCCGGGCGCGAGGACCCCGCCCGCCACCAACGCATCGGCGGCGGCATCGGCGGTGCCGGCGTCCAGGCCCGCGAGTTGAGCAGCATGCTGCAGCTCGCAGCTCGTTCCGAGCAGCGCTACAGCGCGAGCCAGCGAGGCGGCCTCTGGCCGGGATCGATCGAGGCGAGTGGCGAGGCTGCCGGCCACGGTTGTGGACCCAAGGTCGCCGACTCGGGCGGCGGCGGACGCAGTCGGCGCCAGGGCCTCTTCCCTGAGAGCATGGATCAGCTCGTGCAACAGAAAGGGATTGCCGCCGGTGGCATGCAGGCATGCGTCGACAAACTCGGCGTGCGGTTCGCCGCCGAGCGCGGCACCGATGAGCGTTCCGACGGCGACGTTGCTCAACGGGTCCAACCGCATACGACCGGCCGACGCGTCTGCGGCTAGCTCCGTGAGAGCTTCATTCGTCTTTGCGGGGTCGTCTGTGCGCGCCGCCGCGAGCACGAGCACGGGCAGTTCGTCGAGTCGACGGACGAGATAGCGCAGCCAGTCGAGCGATCGCCGATCTGACCATTGGACGTCGTCGACCGAGAGCAGCAGTGGTCCGCGCTCGGCCAGATTCGCGCACAGGCAGTAGAGGCCGTGCAGAGCCGTCTGCTCGGCATCGCCGCGCGCTTGCGGTCGCTCGCGGTCCGCCTCCAAGCCCAGCGACATCATCGACACCGCTGCGGCTCCGCGCAGTAGCTGGTCGCGCTCGGGCTCGGCTGCACGCGTCACCAACCGCTCGAACAGCTGCCGGGCAATCCCGAATGGCACGTCGCGTTCGAGCTCGCCTCCGCGCGCGGCCAGAGTCGTGACGCCGAGCCCGGTAGCGATCGCACGGGCTTGATGACCGAGCCGGGTCTTGCCAAGGCCGGCCGGACCCTCGATCAACAGCAGGCCGCCCATGCCTCCGCGAGCGCGAGCCACTGCCGCCTCGATCAGCACGATCTCGCGCTCTCGCTCGAGTAGCTGCTCGCGCGCGTGTGCCCACGCTTGCCCTTTGCTCACCGCAAAAGTCTAGGGAGACTCCCTGTAGCGAGCAACCGGGTCACGCGTCAACGTCGCGCCCGATGAACAAGGCCCCCGCGACACCATCATGGCGTCCTCGTGCAATTGACTGGATTCGAGTGGGCCGGATCGGCGATCTGCGCGAGCGCGAGTTGTTGCGCGAGCACAATGCGGAGCTCGTCGCCGATCTGCGGCGTCAAGCCGATCAGCTGCGCGATTCGCGTACGCGGATCGTCGCCGCCTCACATGCCGCACGGCGACGAGTCGAGCGTGACCTGCACGACGGCGCGCAGCAGCGGCTCGTGCTCCTCGGTCTCAAGCTCGCCTTGACGCGCACGCGGGTTGAAGGCGATCCCGCTATCGCTGCTGCGATCGACGAGCTGCGCGTCGACGTCGGTCTGGCGCTGTCCGAGCTGCGCGAACTCGCACGCGGCATCTATCCGGCGATCCTCGAAAACGACGGTCTACCAGCCGCACTGCGCGAGGCAGCCAAGCGCGCGATGACCCCAACCGAGGTCGAGTGCGCCGGCGCCGGCCGCTACTCAAGCGAGCTGGAGGCCGCCGTCTACTTCTGCTGCCTGGAAGCCCTCCAGAACGCCGCCAAGCACGCCGGTGAAGGTGCGCGCGTGCAGATCACGCTCAGGGATGGTGACGGCGCGCTGGCGTTCGCGGTCTCCGACGACGGAAAGGGCTTCGAACACGCCGGCGCCTCAGTCGGCGCCGGCCTGCAGAACATGACGGACCGCATCGGAGCGCTCGGCGGCACGCTGCGGATCGACTCCACACGCGGCGAGGGCACATCGATCACGGGCACCGTCGCCATCCCCTGATTGCAGTGGCGCGGACTACGCCGCGCCGCGCAGCACCGCCGCCGGCGGGTGACGCGCGTAGAACTCGGCCTCCTGGCGGCCGAGTTCGGTGACCGGCTCGTCGCCGTAGATCCACTCGCGCGCGATCCGGTGCCAGTTGCCGCGGGCGCGCAGCTGGCTCATGACGGCGAGCGTGAGCATCTCGAGACGGCGGCCGAAGAGGTGGTCGGGCGGGAGCGTCTCGTGGCGCATCTTGGCGAAGTGGGTGGAGCGCGGGTCGGACATCTCGATGACGATCTCGGTCGCGATCTCCGGCGTCAGCTCGATCTCCTCGTCGCTCGTGTACCACCACGTGAGGTCGTGAAACTGGGCGAGGATGCCCTCCGGCGTGTAGTACCGCGGCTGACCGATGAAGCCGCCGCGGTGCAGGTGCTCGATGAGCGCCTTGCCGTCGCCGGCGATGCCGATGCGGGCGCTCTCGAGCTCGAACTCGGCGACCGCGGGCGGAATGCGCTTGAAGAGGCCGAAGTCCAGGAACGCCATGCGGCCGTCGTCGAGCAGCATCGAGTTGCCCGGATGCGGATCGCCGGAGAACTGGTGGTGGCGATACATGCAGCCGAAGTAGAAGCGGAAGATGATCTCGCCGAGGCGGTCGCGCTCGGCCTGGGGCAGCTGCTTGACCTCCTCGAAGCCGCGGCCGTTGACGAACTCCGTCACGACGACCTTCTCGTGCGACAGCCGCGTCACGACCCCGGGCACCGTGATGAACGGATGGTCGCGGTAGAGGCGCGCGAGCGTGCGCTGGTTCTGGGCCTCGAGCTCGTAGTCGAGCTCCTCGTCGATGCGCAGGCGGATCTCGTCGCCCATCGCCTTCGGATCCAGGCCCGGCGCGACGCGCTTCATGAGCCGCAGGATGATCCCCAGGTTCAGCATGTCGGCGCGGACGGCCTGCGCGACCCCGGGGTACTGGACCTTGACGGCGACGTCGCGCCCGTCCTCCAGGCGCGCCTTGTAGACCTGGCCGATCGACGCGGCGGCGATCGGCACCGGATCGAACGTCGCGAAGACGTCCTCGATGGGTTCGGCGTACTCGCCCTCGATGACCTGCTTCATCTCCTTGAAGGCCACCTTCGGCGCCGCGTCGCGCAGCTCCGCGAGCTTGGCCTGGAACTCCTCGCGGTACTCCTCGGGGACGAGGCCGACGTCGAGGAACGACATGACCTGGCCGAGCTTCATCGCGGCGCCCTTCATCGTCCCCAGCGCGGAGACGATCTGCTCGGCGGTCTCGACCTGGCGCTTGTTGAGTGCCTTCTGCTTGCCCGCCTCCGAACGGGCGACGTTCGTCGCCCGCGTCCCGATCTGCTTGGCCGCCTGCGTGGCGGCGAGCTTTCCGACCTTGGTCGAACGGCTCAGCCGCGAGGTCGGGATGGCGTCCTTCCTGGCCACTCTCTACTCGCGCTCTACCTGGGAGCCGGGCACGATGTCGTCGCGCCCATCCGCCCAGCGCACCCAAGCCTTGTGGCCCCCGTCGTAGTCGTCGCCCCAGACGATGAGCGTCGCGGGCTCCCCCCAGACCTTGACCTGCTCGGCGCCCTCGGGGTCCAGGCCGCGCCACACGCGGATGAACGCGTTGTGCTCCCACTCGTCGCCGATCGTCGTCGGATCGGTGTGGCCGGGGTGGACCTCGGTCGCGTGGTCCAAGCCCATGAGCGTGTCCATGATCGAGGACTTGATGTCCGCGTAGCCGGTGCTGCCGGGAGCACGCACGCCGCCGATCGAGCGCTTGAAGAGCGTGTCGCCGGTGAACACATGGCCGGGCACGGTGAAGTTCAGCATGCCGCCGGTGTGGCCCGGGGTGTGGACGGCGTCGACGTCGACGCCGCCGATCCGCAGCGGCGCGAACGGCTCGGCCTGCACCGGCTCGTCGGGATGGGCCAGCACGACGATGCCCGGATAGCGCTGCTTGACCTCGTCCAGCGCGAGGACGTGGTCGTGGTGGTGGTGGGTCAGCAGCAGGTGCGTGACGTCGATGGACTCGCGCTCGGCGGCGTCGAACAGCGGCGCCATCGGACCGCCGGCGTCGATCAGGAATCCCGGGCCGTCCGGCGCGGCCGCGACGAGGTACGTGTTCGTCAGGAAGCCGTCGGACATCGCCCGCTCGATCAGCATGCCGTCAGGGTACTGCGGCCCGAGCTCCCGGCCCGCCGGGCTGGGGGTTTGCTGAGAGTGGACCATTGAACATTGTGCGCGACCGGCAAGGCGGTTATCGTCGTGGCGCAATCATTTGGGGCCTACGGGGAACGATGAGGCCGCGGAACATGAATTCTGAAGATCCACGCTACGCCAAAGCGCTCAGGCATCCGCTGCGCGCCCGCATCCTGAGTGCGCTCCAAGAGCGCGAGGCGACGCCGACCGAACTGGCCAGCCGGTTCGACGCGAGCGTCGGCACGGTGGCGTACCACGTACGTAGGCTCAGCGCGCTCGGGCTCATCGAGCTCACGGGCGAGACGCGCGTGCGGGGCGCCGTCGCGCACCACTACCGCGCGGTGCTGAACGGCGCAGGCGAGCCGGCCGAACAGATCGAGGGCGCCGGAGCGGCGGTGCTGGCGTTCGATCCCTCGGGGTGCGACGTGTCGAAGATCGGCAGCTTCGACGACGAGGACTCGCTCGCCAGGCGAGCGTCGCTGCGCCTGGATTCCGTCGGCTGGCGCGAGCTCTCGCAGGCGTGCACCGATCTGCTCAAGGAAGCGGACCGGATCGCGCGCTCGTCAGCCCGTCGACTGGCCGATGATCCGCAGAAGCGCGAGCGCGACGCCGGCATGGTGCTCTTCATGTTCGAAGCGCGCGAAGCCGAGAGCAAGCCGGTTTCCTAGACTCCGGGGCATGTCCCCTGAGCTGATCCCAAGGGGGCTTCGCCCCCTTACGCTCGCCGCTGCGCGGCGACCTAACCCCCAGATACCAACATGCCATTGATCCCAAGGGGGCTTCGCCCCCTTACGCTCGCCGCTACGCGGCGACCTAACCCCCAGATACCAACATGCCCCTGATCCATACGTGTTATCGGATCGGCGATATCGACCGGTCCGTCGCGTTCTACGAGGCGCTCGGCTTTGAAGAGCGGCGGCGCATGCCGATCCGCGACGAGGCGATCAACGTCTTCATGGGTCTGCCCGGCGACGGGGATCGCCTCGAGCTCACCTACAACCACGGCGTCTCCGAGTACGACCTCGGAACCGGCTACAACCACATCGCGATCACGGTGCCCGACATGGACGCGACGCTCGCCGAGCTCTCCGAGCAGGGCATCGAGCCCGAGAAACCCCCGTACAGCGTCCGCGAGGGCGGCTCGCTGCTGTGCTTCGTGCGCGACCCGGACGGGTACCGGATCGAGCTCATCGAACGCAAGGAATAGCCTGCAAAACGATCTAGTTCTCAGATTTGGACCGGCACCGCTCGCCGACGGCCCGTCGCTCACCTCGTCTCACTCGACGGCGCGCGCGCGTGGCGCGTAGGGGAGCTGCGGGCGCGCCATTATCACCACACGCGCCGGCCGGTGTCATTGGCGGACTGTGCACTGCTTGCATGCATCGACCCGGGAGACTCGATCGCCACGCTGGACAGCTCGACATCGTCGAGCTCTGAGATCACCGGTCCGGCCGGAGGCCGAGCTCCACCAGCTCGGCCCTCGTCACAACGCCGTGCTGTCGTTCCGCGCGGCGAGCGATCCGGATGTCCGCGCCCGCGATGTCGAGTTGGCCGTCCATATGACGGCTACGTCGACACCGCCCCGAGATTTGCCCCCGCACCGCCATCTATTCTCCGGCGCAGTGGCCGAGCATCGCACCGCCGTCATCGATCTCGGCTCGAACTCGTTCCGGCTCGTCGTGTTCACGGCGGCCGACGGATGGTGGAAGCGCACCGACGAGATCTACGAGGCCGTGCGGATCGGGCAGGGACTCGAGGCGACCGGGAAGCTCGGCTCCAAGCCGATCAAGCGCGCGCTCCAGACGATCGACGTCTTCGCCCACTTCTGCCGCTCGCAGGGCATCGACCCGCCCGACATCCAGGCCGTCGCGACGAGCGCGATCCGTGATGCCTCAAACCAGGCGGAGTTCCTGACGGAGGTCAAGGACGAGACCGGTCTGGATGTCCGCGTCCTCAGTCGCGAGGAGGAGGCGCGCTGCGGCTATCTCGCCGCGGTGAACTCGACGACGCTGGCCGACGGCGCGGTGCTCGACCTCGGCGGCGGCTCGCTGCAGCTCGTCGAGGTCAAGGGCCGCCATTCGGGCGCGCTTGGCTCCTGGCCGCTCGGCTCGGTCCGCATGACCGAGCACTTCCTCTCGGAGAGCGAGGGGACGACGAAGAAGGAGCGCCGGGCGCTGCGCGCCTACGTCGAGGAGACGCTCTCCGAGGAGGCGGCGTGGCTGCCGCGCTCAGGGCGGCGGATCGTCGGCATCGGCGGCACGATGCGCAACCTCGCCGCCGCCGCGCAGGCCAGGGCCGGCGAGCCGTCGGTCGGCGTACAGGGCTACAGGATCACGCGGGAGGCGCTGAACGACCTCATCCATGAACTGGCCGACCTGCCCGCGGCCGAGCGCGGCGGCGTGAAGGGCATCAAATTCGCGCGCGCCGACCTCATCCTCGCGGGCGCGATCGTCGTGCGGGCCGTGCTCGAGTTCGGCGACTTCGAGGCCATCGAGGTGACCGAGGCGGGCCTGCGCGAGGGCATCTTCTTCGGCTCCTACCTCGACGGCGAGCCGCCGCTCTTCGACGACGTGCGGCGCGCGAGTGTGCTGAACCTCGCCGCCCGCTACCACGTCGATCCGGCCCACACCGAGCACGTCGCGAAGCTCGCCGCCGGCCTCTTCGACCAGCTCGCCGCGGCCGGCCTGCACGACGGCGACCCCATCGAGCGCGAGCTGCTCGTCGCCGCCTGCGCGCTGCACGACATCGGCATGTCCGTCGACTACGACGACCACCACAAGCACTCCCGCTACCTCATCCTCAACGCCGGCCTCGCCGGCTTTGAGCCGCGCGAGGTGGCGCTCATCGCCCAGGCGGCCCGCTATCACCGCAAGGGCATGCCGGACTTCGGCGAGCTCGCGCCGCTCGCGGCCGAGGGCGACCAGGAGCGCCTCGACCGCCTGTCTGCGCTGCTGCGCCTCGCCGAGGACCTGGAGCGCAGCCGCGACCAGACCGTCCACGCGGCCCACGTCGCATCCGACAACGGCACCATCTCGCTCGAGCTCGAGGCCGATGGCGCCGCAAGCGTCGAGCGCTGGGCCGTCGAGCGCGAGGTCGAGCTCTTCGACCGCGCGTTCAAGCGCAAGCTCAAGGTGGAGGCACCCACGGGATGAGCCTCACCAAGGGCAACGGCCCGCTGAGCGGCCGGCCCGCCGACTCCAACTACACGATCGAAGCGGAGGGGCATCGCCTCCTCTTCGAGCCTGACGCGCGCCGCCTGCGCGCGTATGTCGGCGACCACCTCGTGCTCGACACGACGCGCGCGCAGCTCATGCACGAGACGGGCATCAAGCCCGTCGCCTACGCGCCGCTCGAGGACTACGACAGCGCGATCCTCGAGCGCACCGACACCAAGACGCACTGCCCGTTCAAGGGCGACGCCTCCTACTGGTCGGTCCGTGTCGGCGACGACGTGCGCGAGGACGCCATCTGGGCCTACGAAGACCCGATCGAGTCGGCGCTCTGGATGACGGGATTCGCCGCGATGTACTTCGACAAGGCCGACCGCTGGCTCGTCGAGGACGAGGAGGCCGTCGGCCACCTGCGCGATCCCTACCACCGCGTCGACGTGCACCCGAGCTCCCGCCCCGTGCGGGTCCGCGCCGGCGACGACGTCATCGCGACCGTCGAGCGGCCGAGGCTCCTCTTCGAGACCGGCGAGCCGGTTCGCGTCTACATGGCGCCGGGCGTCGTCGCCGGCGGCCGCCTCGCCCCGAGCCGCACGCGCACGGTCGACCCCTACATCGGGGAGGCGACCTACTGGCACGTGCACGCCGGGGGCGAGGTCTTCGAGGACGGCGCGATCAGCTACGAGCTGCCGCGCGCCGAGGCGATGAAGATCGCCGGCCTCGTCTGCTTCGTCGCCGACGGGCTGACGGTCGAGCTGGCGTAGACGGGCTCAGTACCCGCCCGTGATCGCCTTGCCCGACTTCGTGACCAGATACCACCGGGCGCCGAATGCCTGACTGCCCTGTCCGTTTGTGTCACCGGCCTTCGAGTCGCCGGAGAAGTGATACAGCGGGTGACCGTTGTACGTGACCTGCCTGGCACCGCCCGTGCGCTTGCTCGTCGAGAGCTTTGATGCCTTCACGCCCGACCCGGCCTTCGGCGAGCCGTTGACGGTGAGCGGCGGCCAGGCCTGCGCGCACATGCCGGCGCATTTGCTCGTCTTTCCGGTGTCCTTCTTGAAGAGATACAGCGACTTGCCCTTCGCGTCGACGAGGTAGGTCCCGACGGCCGCGGAGTGGCGGGTCTTGACGGTTGGGCTCTTGGCGGCGTTCGTCGCGACGGCCAGAGCGCCGGCAGCGGTCAATGCGAGGGTGAGTGATATGGCGATGGCGCGCAGACGCACGTGGCAGCCCCTGTCCGGTCGAGGTGGAATTCGCTTCACCACACAAGACGCCGAACGCGCCTGATCCTTCCTGCGGCCCGATTACGTCAGGCCGGATCGCGGGCGTGGGCGGGGCGCGCGCTGCTCCTCCCAGGCCAGCGCGCTGCCCTCCGCCCGTCCCCCCTCAAGTCTGGAGACGAGTTTGACCTTCCGGCGACGTCACCTCTGGCGTTCGGACCGGCACCATCGCCGGCTGCGTCGACACGGCCTCCACGACCTCGGACTCCTCTGCTTCGAGCTCCTCGAGGTGGTCGCCGTCGCACAGCACGCGGAAGTTGCCGGTCACGCCGCTGTCGGCCTCGATCGTGATCCCCGGGAAGATCTCCTCGCCCTCGTCGAAGCCGAGACGCTCCATGTCGAACGGCGCCAGTCCGATCCCGTAGGCGGTGTGCGTCGGGTTCTCGCGATCGTGCGAGTTGACCCCGATGCGGAAGGCGCGCAGGTTCGCGGCGATCTTCGACGTGTCGGCTGCCATGCGAGGCCGCGAAACCTACAAGCCGCTCACGGATCGATCAAGACCCCCGGGTTGAGCAGTCCCGCCGGGTCGACCGCGCCCTTCGCCGCCCGCAGCGCCGCGGCGAACGGATCGGGGCGCTGGCGGTCGTACCACGGGCGGTGGTCGCGGCCGACGGCGTGGTGGTGCGTGATCGTGCCGCCCGCGGCGACGAGCGCGTCCGTCGCGGCGCGCTTGATCTGCGCCCACTGCTCGAGCTCCGCGCCGCGCCGCGCCGGAGCGAGCACGGTGAAGTACGGCGCCGGCCCGTCCGGATACACGTGGGAGATGCGGCACGTCACGCGGCCGCCCTCCCCGATCGCCTCCGTCGCGGCCGCCGTCACCGCCGCGTGCAGCGCGTCGAAGCGCTCCCACGTGATCGCGGTCTCGAAGGTCTCCGAGAGGATGCCCATCGCGACGAACGCGTCGCGCAGATAGGGCGCGCGGAAGAACGCCGTCCGCCAGGCTCCGACCGCGTCGCCCCCTGCGCCGCCGCCCTTGTCGCCGGCGAAGCGCGGCCGGCGCACCGTCGAGTCGTCCCACTCGCCGCCCTCGTCGGCGCAGAGCGCGAGCGCGCGGTCGAGCAGCTCGCCCACCGGCAGCACGGCCTCCGACGCGGCTTCGAAGCCGAGCACGAGCAGCGCGGCGGTGCCGTCGGCGGCGCCGGTCATGCGCGCCTCCTCGGCGTCGATCAGCCGGCAGTTCGAGGGCCGCAGCCCCGACTGGGAGATCGCGCGCAGCGCAGCGACGCCCTCCGCGAACGCGCCGAAGCGCACGGCCGCGAGCGAGTGCGCCTGCGGTCGCGGGCGCACGCGCACCCACGCCTCCGTGATGATGCCCAGCGTGCCCTCCGAGCCCAGGAGCATCCGGTCGGGCGACACGCCCGCCCCCGAGCGGGGGACGCGGGGCGACTGCCACGCGCCCGCCGGCGTCACCGCCCGCACGGACTCGACGAGGTCGTCGATGTGGGTCTCCGCGGTGGCGAAGTGCCCCCCCGCCCGGGTGGCGATCCAGCCGCCGAGCGTCGCCAGCTCGAAAGACTGCGGGTAGAAGCGCAGCGTGAGGTCGAGCGCCTTGAGCTGGCGCTCGAGCACCGGACCGGTCGCGCCTGCCTGGATGTTCGCTGACTGCGACACCTCGTCGATCTGAAGCACGCGGTCCATCGCGCTGAGGTCGAGCGATAGGACCCCGTCAAAGCGCGCGGGCACCTCGCACTGCACGCCGCCGACGACGCTCGTGCCGCCGCCGTAGGGCACGACCGCGACGTTCGCCGTACCCGCCCATTCGAGCACCGCCTCGACGTCGCGCTCGCCGCGCGGCCGCGCGACGATGTCGGGCGGGAAGTCGAAGCGGCCGCGAAAGCCGCGCACGATGTCGGAGTAGGACTTGCCCCACGCGTGCGATGCCCGCGCGTGCATGTCGCTGAAGCAGATGTCGGCGAGCGTCGCCGGGGCCGTGACGTGCGGCTCGCGCAGAACGACGTCCTCGAGCGCCACGGGCGTCTCGATCTCCGTCGCCCCCGCGATCCGCAGGTGCTCCTCGAGCCCCGGCATGGCCGCCCGCAGCTGCTCGGGCGACCACGCGTCGTCCTCGTAGCCCCAGCCCCAGTGCTTGCGCCGTCTCATCGTGCGAGCGAGGCTAATACAGCCCGGGTTGCGCGATAGTGAGACGGGCGATGGCCGACCACGTGCTCATCTTCAGCGCCTCGATCGGCGCCGGTCACGACATGCCCGCCGCGGTGCTCGAGGGCGAGCTGCGGGCGCGCGGCGCGACGGCGGAGGTCGTCGACAGCCTCGACGTCATGGGTCCGGTGATCAAGCAGATCGTCGCGGGCGCCTCGTCGCTGGATACGAAGGCCGGGTCGCTCGTCTTCGAGGCCGGGTACGTGATCGGCGTTCGCTTCGAGTTCGTGCGCCGCCGGCTCTCGTCGCTCGTCGAGCTGCTGGCTCGCCGCCGGATGCGGGCGTTTCTCGCCTCCCACCCAGCCGCGGTGATCGTCTCGACGTACCCGATCACGACCGAGCTGCTCGGCCGCATGCGCCTGCGCGGCTGGCTGACGACGCCGACGGTCGCGGCCATCACGGACCTCGCGGCGCTCAAGGGCTGGGCGCACAGAGGCATCGATCTGCACCTTGCGATCCATCCCGAGTCCGAACCCGAGATCCGCGCGATCGCCGGGCCGGGCGGTCCGGTCGAGGCCGTGCACGGCTTCAGCGACCTCGGCTTCACACGCCCGCCCGAACGCGCGACCGCGCGCCGCGAGCTCGGGCTGCCCGCCGACGGGCGCATCGTCGTCGTGTCCGGCGGGGGGTGGGGCGTCGGCGATCTGCAGGGAGCGACCGACGCCGCGCTGAACGCAGGCGCCGCCACCGTCGTGGCGCTGATCGGCCACAACGAGGACGCCAAGCAGCGACTCGAGGCGGCGTACGCCGGCGACGAACGCGTGCAGGTCTGGGGTTTCACGGACCGGATGGTCGCGCTGCTCGCCGCCGCCGACATCCTCGTCCACGCGACCGCGGGCCTCACGGTGCTCGAGGCGATGATGTGCGGCTGTCGCGTCATCTCCTACGGCTGGGCCTACGGTCACATCCGGACGAACAACCGCGCGTACGAACGCCTCGGGATGGTCACCGTCGCCCGCAACCGCGCCGCGCTCGACCGCGCGCTCGACGCGGCCGTCGCGGCGCCGCCGCTGCCCCCCGACGTGCCGCAGCTACCGAACGCCGCCGACCTCGTTCTTTCCCTCGCTCGCGCCGACCGCCAGCCGGCCAACGCTGGGTGACGCCGCGAGCGCGGCGCTGGAGGCGACGACGAGCACGAGCCCGGCGAGCAGGAGCGGCACGCCGCTCGCGGTGGCATCCCAGCGCTCGCCGAGCAGCAGGGGCGCGAGGGCCACGGGCACAGCCACCTGGCCGGCGAGCACGAGGGGCGCCACGCGCGCCGCGCCCCGGCGCTGTAGCGCGGCGCTCTCCGCCGCGAGCGTCGCGATCCCCGCGCCGGCTGCGAGCAGGCACCACGCTCCCGCCTCGAGGGCCTCCGGCAGCGCCCGCGCGGCCTGGGCCGCCGCCAGCGCGGCGAGCGCGTCGGCGGCGATGGCGGAGGCGAGCAGCCAGCTGACGCCCGGTCTCCGGCGCACGAACGACGCGGCCGCCACGGTGGCGAGCGCCACCGCCGCGATGGCGAACGCGGTCGTGTCGGTCGAGTGGCCGCGCGCGGGGTCGGCGAGCGCGATCAGCGTGACGCCGCCGATGATCCCCGCGACCGCCGCGATCTGCCGCCGGCCGACGTGCTCGTGCAGGACGAACACGCTGAACGCCAGGAGGACCAGCAGCCCCGACGCGAGCACCGGCTGCACGAGCGTCAGCGGCGCGTGGCGCAGCGCGAGCACCTGCAGCGCGAAGCCGCCGAGGCCGAGCAGGATCCCGAGCGTCCAGCGCGGGCGGGCGACGAGGCCGCGCAGCGCAGCCATCCCCGGGCGTCCCATGATCGGCACCTCGCGCACGCCCAGCGCCTGCAGGACGTACGAGCATTCGAAGAACGCGGCCGCCGCCAGGGCGAGCAGGAGCCCGTCTAGCATGATCGCTCCATGCGAGGCTCAATGACCCCCGGCCGCGCGGCAGCCGGAGCGATCGGGGCAGCCGGAGCGATCGGCGCCGTGGCCTGGGCCCTGCCTGCGCCCGCCGTGCACATCGCGCCGCTGTGCGACGTGCTCGGCATCTCCCGTCGCCTCGAGCTGGGCCCCGACGCGGTCGGCATCACGTTCGACGACGGACCCCATCCGGAGGGCACCCCCGCAGTGCTCGATGCGCTCGCTCGCTTCGGCGTGCACGCCACGTTCTTCGTCGTGGGCGAGCAGATCCGGCGCGAGCCCGCGCTCGTGCGCGAGATCGCCGCTGCCGGACACCGGCTCGCCGTCCACGGAGACCGCCACCGCGCCCTGACTATCGAGCCGCCCATGCGCCTGCGCGCCGATCTAGACCGCTGCGCCGCGCTGATCGGCGAGTTGACCGGGCAGGTCCCCGATTGCTATCGCCCGCCCTACGGGATCTTCTCGCCGGCGGGCCTGATCGAATCGCGGCGCCGCGGATGGACGCCGCTGCTGTGGTCGGCATCCGGGCGTGACTGGCGCGCGGAGGCGACGGGCGAGTCGATCTGTCGTCGCGTGACGCGCTCGCTCGGACCCGGTGACGTCGTGTTGCTGCACGACGCCGATCACTACTCCTCGCCGGGCTCCTGGCGGGGCACGGCCGACGCGGTCCCGCGCATCCTCGACGCGATCGCCAGCCGCGGGCTGCGCGCAGTGGCCGTGTAGCCCGCGCTCATTCCTCGCCGGGGCGGTAGTACAGCGGGACGCAGGAGTGGTTCGCCGCGACCCAGTCGCTGTTGGGCAGATCGTCCTGCGTGCCCATGATGCGGTGACACGGCGTGTCGTAGACGCGGCCGGTCGAGCGCTCCAGCCAGTCGAGGACGATGTACTTGTACAGGCCCGAGACCATCCCGTCGGGCAGCTCCAGCCGCGCCGGATGGATCGGATCGAGCTCCGTGCGCGCGATCTCGTTCTTCCACGACACGATCTCATCCAGGCGCTCGATCTGCACGACGCCGATCGCCGCGGTGAACTCGCTCATGCGGAAGTTCAGACCCTGCTGGGCGTGGTCGGGCTTGCCGTAGTTGCGGTAGCCGCGGGCGAAGTCAAGCAGCTCGTCGTGGGGCGAGACGAGCACGCCTCCCTCGCCGGTCGTGATCGTCTTGGTCGCGTACATCGAGTAGATGCCCGCGTCGCCGTAGCCGCCGGGACGGCGGCCGTTCCAGACGGCGCCGTGGGCATGAGCGCAGTCCTCGAGGAGCTTCACGCCGCGGTCGCGGCACAGGTCCGCGATCGCGGGCGCATCGAAGGCGATGTGGCCGCCGATGTGGACGAGGAAGACGGCAGCGGGATCGTGCTCGTCGATGAGCCGCTCGGCCTCTTGCACGGAGAGACAGAGGTCGTCGCGGCGGCAATCGCCGAAAACCGGCGTCGCGCCCGCGGCGAGCACCGCGAGCGGCGTCGCCATGAACGTGTTGGACGGCACGACGACGTTGCGGCCGCGCACCTGCGCCCACTCGAGCGCGGCGAGCGCGCCGCCGGTCCAGCTCGAGGTGGCGACTGCGCCCAGCCCGTTGTGGGCCTGCCAGGCGGCCTCGAAGGCGGCCGTCAGCTCACCCTCGCTCCAGCGTCCCGAGTCGATAACGCCATCCCACAGCTCGTGCAGCCGCGCCCTGTCTCGCGCGTCGAAGCCGATGGCGAAGCGTTCGAACGCTGCCGAGACTGGTGGTGGAGTCAGCGTCAGCTCCGGTCAGCGAGGGCGGGCTCGAGCGCAGTGCGCCGGCCGCCGATCATGCCCAGTAGACCGGCCCCGGAGCCGGCCAGGCCGAGGGCGACCAGCGCCGGCGTCAGGTGCGCGAAGTCGAGCGCTCCGCTCGTCGGCCTCGGGATGAGCAGCGCAGCTGCCACTATCGCGAGCGACCAGACGGCGATGCGAGCGCCCCGTGTGGCGGTGGAGATCGTTGCGACGAGCCCGAGGGCGGCGATGACGAGCACCGTGTGCTGCGCCTCCTCCGAGAGGCCGCCGGCGTCCAGGATGAGGATGTAGGTGACGAGGGCGACGACGGCGCCGATCGCTGTGGCCCCGCGGCGAGCCTCGAGGGCGAGCGCGCCGAGGCGCCGGCGGGAGTGTGACGGCGAGGCGGCGGCGACCGCGGGCGCCGAAGGCGCGGCCGCGGCGGGGACCGGCTTGGCAGCCGCCGCCTTCGCCGCGCAGTGCCAGGCGACATAGCGCTTGACGCCCTCGGCGAACGAGGTCTGCGGGCGCCACTCGAGTTCGCGTGCTGCGCGCTCGCCGCAGACGCGAGCGCCGGCGAAGTCTCCGGCGCGGCCCTCGGTGTGCGTGATGTCGACCTCGCCCACCGCCGCTCGCACGGCCTCGGCGATGTCGCGCACCGAGGTGTCCTCGCCGCCGACGAGGTTGTAGACGCGGTCGCGGGCCTCGGGCCGCAGCGCGCTCACGACGCCCTCGGCGAGATCCTCGACATAGACGAAGCGGCGCGTCTGCTTGCCGTCGCCCGCGATCGTGAGCGGCTCGCCGGCGAGCGCCTTGTTGACGAAGATGGGCAGGACCGCCGCGGGCCGGGCCCGCGGGCCGTACGGGATTCCGAAGCGCAGGATCGTCGTGGGGACGTCGTAGAGCTTGCTGTACGAGCGGCAGTACATCTCACCCGCGAGCTTCGTCGCGGTGTAGAGGTGCGACGGCAGCGCGAGCTGCGTGTCCTCGTTGACATCCGACTCGCTGACATCGGAGTAGACCCAGATCGTCGACGCGTAGACGACGGCGGCGCCGGTCTCGCGCGCGGCCTCGAGCACCTGCAGCGTGCCGCGCGAGTTGAGCGTCTCGGCTCCCGCGGGGTCCTTCGCCACCAGCCCGACGTCGGCCGCGGCCGCGAGGTGGATGATCGTGTCGCAGCCTTCGGCGGCGGCGAGCAGCGTCGACGAGTCCAGCAGCGACCCCACCATCTGCTCGCATTCCTCGGGCAGCGCGTTCTCTCCCTCAGCGAGATCGAGGCTGCGAACCGCATGGCCGGCGGCCAGCAGATGGTCGACGACGTGCGACCCGATGAACCCAGAGCCGCCGGTGACGAGAACCCTCACGACGCGCAGGCTAGCCGGGTCGGCGGATCTTCGTCGAGCCGATGACCAACTTCACCGGCTCTGTGCGCGAACTATCGTTGAACCTCTATGCAGAAGCCGGCCATTCTCGCGCGCGGCCCGTGGACACCCGAGCACGTGCATGCGCGCTGGAAAGAGGAGCAGTACGAGCCCCCGGCGCAACTCACGGAGGCCGCCGACGAGGCCATTGCGGCGCTGCGCAAGCGCGGCTCTCCGAGCCACGACGGGCTGTCCGCCCGGCTCGTCGATCACGAGGAGTCGGGGGGCGATCTGCTGCTCGAGCTCCAGCCGATGCGCTGGGCGCTGCGCCTCGTCGAGGGCAACGCCTCGGGCTCCATGGCCGCCCTCACGGTCACCCGCGCGGCGGACGGGCGCTGGCTCGCGGGGCGCCGCGCCCCGTGGCTGTCGTCCTGGCCGGGTCGCTGGGCGCTCGGCGCGGGCGGCGCCGTCGACCTCGGCGAGAGCCCGGCCGAGACCCTCACGCGCGAACTGCGCGAGGAGTGGTCGGTCGATCCCGAGCGGCTGACGGTCGAGGCGCTCGTGCGCCTGCCCCACCAGCTCGTCATGGTCGTCGGCCTCGCGTGGCTGCCCGAAGGCGCCGAGGTCGCGATGGACTCCGAGCACGACGACCACGCCTGGTGGCCCGCCGACGTCGCCGACTGGCCCGACGAGGCCGACGAGCCGCTGCGGCGCATGGCGACGCTGCTTGCCGGCGGCGCCTGATGCGCCGTCTGCTGACCTTCGAGCGCCTGAAGTGGGCCTCGTTCACCCACTCGGCGGTCTACGCCGGGCTACTCGTCACGGCGTTCACGGGACCCGACAGCGTGACGCTCGTGCTCGGCTGGACGCACGGGATCGCCTGGATCCTCATGTCGCTCGCGTGCATCGCGGCGCTGAGGTTGCGGGTGATCGACCTGCGGTTGGCCGTCGCCGTGGCGGTGCTCGGCGGCGTGGGGCCGTTCATCGGGTCCTATGAGTTCGTGCGGGCAGGGCGGCGCGGGCGGTCCAGCCTCGCCGGCGCGGTCCCCGAAACAGCAGCAATAAAGGAATGAGGGGAAGGCAACGGATGTCACCTATGCAGCGTCAGAGGCAGCAACTTCGACATCGCCGCCCTCGCGGGACCCCCGGCGCCACTTTCCCTCGTCAGCCCTCGTCGCCGTAGGACGGGTCGACCCCGTGCTTGCGCAGGTACTCGAGGTAGTACGGGCGCAAATTCTCGGCCACCTCGCCCTTTCCGGAGTCGGTGATGTCGTCCAGGTGAGCGCGCAGCGTCAGCGCATCCGCCTCGGCTTCCTCGATCTGGCCGGCGGCCGCCTCGGCGGCCGGGAGGTACTCGAGCAGGCGCCAGAAGAAGCCGACGTCGAGGTGGCGCAGCGCGTGGCGCACCGCGAGATCGTGGAGCTGTTCTGAGCTGAGTTGCTCTAGGGAGTCATCGTCGGCGATGTCGGGAACGGTAACGGGCGTCGTACCGTGGCGTACCTGAGGCAGACCCCTCTAGGATTGATAGACGGATGGCCGTACATACAACGATCAAGGTGATGCTTCCCGCGATGGGGGAGTCGGTCGCAGAAGGAACCGTCCTCGAATGGCACAAGGGCGAGGGCGACCTCGTACAGGCGGATGAGCCGCTCGTCGACATCTCGACCGACAAGGTCGATGTCGAGGTGTCCGCCCCCGCTGCCGGGACCGTGGTGAAGATCCTCTTCGCGGAGGGCGACACGGTGACGGTCGGCGCCGTCCTCGCCGAGATCGACTCGGCCGGCGCCGAGGACGGCACAGCCACTCCCGAACCGCCCCCCGCCGCCGAAGGCAACGGCGCGACGCGCACGGCCGCGCCGGCCACGAATGGCGGTCCGGTCTCCCCGGTCGCCCGCCGCGTCGCGGACGTCGAAGGCATCGACCTCGCCGGCGTCCACGGCAGCGGCCACGCCGGCCGTATCACGAAGGCCGACGTGCTCGCGGCGAAGGCCGCGCCCGCCGCGCCCGCGCCCGCCGCACCCGCTCCGCCCGCCGGCGCGACCCCGCTCAAGGGCGGTGCGGCGATGCTCGCCCGCTACATGGACGAGTCGCGCAGCGTCCCGACTGCGACGTCCCTGCGCACGATGACCGTCACCACCATGGACGGCCGGCGCACCGAGCTCAAGAACGCCGGCCAGAAGGTCTCCTTCACGCACCTCATCGCCTACGCGATCGCCCGCGCCGCGACCGACGAGATGCCGGTCATGGCCCACCACTACGCCGAGATCGACGGGAAGCCCAACGCCCTCGACGATGGCGCGGTGAACCTCGGCATCGCCGTCGACGTCGAGAAGAAGGACGGCACGCGCACGCTCATGGTGCCGGTCATCCGCGACGCCGGCCGCCTCGGCTTCCCGCAGTTCGTCGACGCGTTCGCCGAGCTCATCACCAAGGCACGCGAGGGCGCGCTCGTCGCCGACGACCTCGCCGGGGCCAACATCTCGCTTACGAACCCCGGCGCCATCGGCACGATCGCGTCGGTCCCGCGGCTCATGGTCGGACAGGGCACGATCGTCGCCACGGGGGCGATCGGCTACCCGGTCGGCCTGGAGTCCGTCGGCACGATGATCGGCGCGGAGAAGGTCATGTCGATGACCTCCACGTACGACCACCGCGTCATTCAGGGCGCGGAATCCGGGCGCTTCCTCAAGGTCGTCGAGGAGCACCTCCAGGGCGAGCACGCCTTCTACGAGCGCATCTTCGGCGAGCTCGGCGTGCAGCTCGGACCCGTCCCCGCACCGCCGGCGCCCGCCGCGGCGGCGGCCACCGTCCGCGATTCGAGCGTTGCCGACGGCGACCACGTCACCGGCGCTCCCCCGACAGAGGCGATGCTCCAGGCCGTCCAGGCCGCCGTGTCGCTCCTGAAGGCCCACCGCACGCACGGGCACCTCGCTGCGCGCCTGGATCCGCTGGGCACCGAGCCCGAGGGCGATCCCGCGCTCGACCCCGAGCCACTCGGGCTGACGCCCGAGATCATGGCCCGGATCCCGGCCAAGATCCTGCGCATGCACGTGCCGGGCGCGACGCTCGCCGACGCGCTGCCGCACCTGCGCGAGACCTACTGCGGCACGATCGCCTATGAGATCGAGCACATCGCGTCGCATCGCCAGCGCACGTGGCTCCGGGAGAAGATCGAGTCCGGCGCGTTCCGTGGGCCGCTGAGCCCCGACGAGCAGAAGGCGCTGCTGCGCCGGCTCATCGAGGTCGACGCGCTCGAGCGCTTCATGCACAAGGCCTACGTCGGCCAGAAGCAGTTCTCGATCGAGGGCCTGGACATGACGGTGCCGATGCTCGACGAGGCGATCCAGCTCGCCGCGCTGCACGGCGGGCGCGAGGTCGTGCTCGGCATGTCCCACCGCGGCCGCCTCAACGTGCTTGCCCACAACCTCGGCCGACCCTACGACACGATCTTCGCGGAGTTCGAGGGCGCGTCCACGCTCGAGGCGGTCACGACGATCCCCCAGGGCGGCACGGGCGACGTCAAGTACCACCACGGCGCGCAGGGTTCCTACCAGCTGCCCGACGGCTCCTCGATCCTCGTCAACCTCGAGTCCAACCCGTCGCACCTCGAGTACGTCGGACCGGTCGTGGTGGGCGCCTCGCGCGCCGCGCAGACCGAGCGGATGGGCCCGCACGCGCACCGCGACACCGACGCGGCCGTGCCGATCATCCTGCACGGCGACGCCGCGCTGCCTGCCCAGGGCGTCGTGCCCGAGACGCTCAACCTGCAGACGCTCGACGGCTACTCCGTCGGCGGCACGCTGCACCTCGTCCAGAACAACCAGATCGGCTTCACGACCGATCCCGACGAGGCGCGCTCGACCCGCTGGGCCTCTGACGTCGCCAAGGGCTTCGACGTCCCGATCATCCACATCAACGCCGACGACGTCGCCGGCTGCATCTCCGCGGTGCGCCTCGCCTGGGCATTTCGCCAGGAGTTCGGTCACGACGTGCTGCTCGACCTCATCGGCTACCGCCGCTTCGGCCACAACGAAGCCGACGAGCCCGCCTACACGCAGCCCGAGATGGTCAACCGCATCAAGCGTCACAAGCGCGTCGCGGACATCTTCGCCCAGCAGCTCATCGACCAGCGCGTGCTCACGTCCGAGGACGTCGAGGCCCGCAAGAGCGAGGTCTGGGACGAGCTCACGACGCTGCACCAGCGCCTGAAGTCGCAGATCAAGGCCGCCGCGGAGGTCGGCGACGTCGAGCAGCCCACCGGCGAGTACCAGCTCGACCGCACGCCGTCCCCCGACGTCAAGACCGCGGTCTCAGCCGACCGGCTGCGGGTGCTCAACGAGGAGCTGCTCCGGGTGCCCGATGGCTTCACCGTCCACCCCAAGCTCGTCAAGCAGCTCGAGCGCCGGCGCGAGGCGCTCGGCCCCGAGGGCGGCATCGACTGGGCGCACGCCGAGTCGCTGGCGTTCGCGTCGCTGCTCAGTGAGGGCACGCCGATCCGGCTGACCGGCCAGGACGTGGAGCGCGGCACGTTCTCCCAGCGCCACATGGTCCTGCACGACGCGAAGACCGGCCAGACGCTGTGTCCGATCCAGTCGCTGCCCGGCGCGCTCGCGCCGTTTGAGCTGCACAACTCGCCGCTGTCAGAGGTCGCATGCCTGGGCTTCGAGTACGGCTACAGCCAGGAGGCGCCCGAGACGCTCGTGCTCTGGGAGGCGCAGTTCGGCGATTTCGTCAACGCCGCGCAGGTCATCGTCGACCAGTTCATCGCCAGCGGGCTGGCGAAGTGGGGGCAGACCTCGCGGCTCGTCCTCCTGCTGCCGCACGGCTACGAGGGCTCGGGCCCGGAGCACTCCTCGGCGCGCCTGGAGCGCTTCCTCACGCTCGCCAGCGAGGGCAACATGCGCGTCGCGAACGTCACGACGCCCGCGCAGTACTTCCACCTGCTGCGCCGCCAGGCGCGGATCGCCAAGCAGCGCCCGCTCATCCTCATGACGCCGAAGTCGCTGCTGCGCCTGCCGCAGGCGACCAACCGCATCGAGCACCTCTCCGACACGAAGTTCTTCCACGTCCTGTCCGAGCCGCGCGTGCCGGTCGAGAAGGTCAAGCGCCTCGCGCTGTGCACCGGCAAGATCTACTACGACCTCGTCGGCCATCCGCGCCGCAAGGAGGTCGAGGGCGTCGCGATCGGCCGTATCGAGCTCCTCTATCCGTTCCCGGAGGCCCAGGTGCTCGAGCTCATCGAGAGCTATCCGAACCTGGAGGAGGTCATCTGGGTGCAGGAGGAGCCGCGCAACATGGGCGCCCGCGCGCACATGTTCCCGCGCCTCATGCAGATCCTCCCCGAGCGCCTGCGCTTCGGCTACATCGGGCGGCCCGAGCGCGCGTCACCGGGCGAGGGCTACCCGTCGGCGCACGTCGCCGAGCAGTCGCGGATCGTCGAGACCACGCTGGACCTGTCGATCCCGGTCACGCTGTACCCGAGCAAGACGCCGGGCGAGCGCTAGGCCCCCGCCTTCGGCTTCCCCGGCACCGTGTCGATCTTCGCCCTCGCGTGGGCGTCGCGGTAGCGCTGCTGGAGGTACCACGCGAGACCGGCGGCCACCGCGAGGTCGACGAGGAGCGCGACCGGGCCGTTCCAGCCCGTCGTGATCGCGTAGACGACGAACGTGTGCAGGATCGTCACCGGCAGCAGCGCGAGCAGGATGCTGTGCGACCGAAAGCCGGCGAAGTGCTCGCGCAGGCACATCTCGCCGACGACGATCGCGAGGACGACCGCGCCGGTGCCGAGCAGCGCGGGGGAGCGGTTGGCGCTCGCGAAGTAGCCGAGCAGGAAGACGACGATCCCGACGAAGATCCCGATCTCGGTGAGTGGGAACGGCGCCCAGACCGGCCGCGGGCGGGGGATCCCGTCGCGCACCTCGAAACGCTCGGGCAGGCGGGCGGGCGCCGGCTTGACCGTCGAGGTGCGCTGCGCCTCGCGCGCCTCCACGCGCTCGCGGCGAGCCTCGACCGCGTCCGGCTCTGAGCGGAGCGGCGCCGCGGGAGCCGGTGCGCTCGCCGCCCGCGCGCGGCGGCGCTGCTTCTTCTTGGCGCGGCTGTTGCTCACGGTCGGCTCAAGCTAGCTTCGGGTCTGCGCGAAGTCCACGAACCAGTCAAGCGCGGCGGGGTTGGCCAGCGAGTCGCGGCTGGCAGCCTGCTCGGGCGGGGTGCCGCTGAGGATCCGCTTGACCGGCACCTCGAGCACCTTGCCCGACAGCGTGCGCGGCACCTCGGCGACGGCGAACACGTCGTCGGGGACGTGGCGCGGCGAGCAGTCCTCGCGAATTCGTTGCGCGATCGCTCCCCGCAGATCGTCGGTGAGAACGGGGTTTCGCCTTCCGGTCGTCGCGAGCGACGACCTCCCGGGATTAAGGTTTCGCCGTCCGGTCGTCGCAAGCGACGACCTCCCCGCGACGTCACTCCTGAGCACCACGAACAGCGCCATCCAGTTCTCGGCCCCGTCGCGCGGCACGTCGACGACGAGCGCATCGACGATCTCGTCGAGCGAGAGCACCGCGCTGTAGATCTCGGCCGTGCCCATGCGCACGCCGGCGCGGTTGATCGTGGAGTCCGAACGCCCGTAGATGACCGCGCTGCCGCGCGAGGTGATCTCGATCCAGTCGCCGTGGCGCCAGACGCCGGGGTACATCTCGAAGTAGGCCTCGCGCAGGCGCTCGCCGTCGGGGTCGTTCCAGAACGAAACCGGCATCGACGGCATCGGCTGCGTGATGACGAGCTCGCCGACGGTGTCGATCACCGAGTTACCGTCGGGGTCGAACGCGTGCACGTCGCAGCCCAGCGAGCGGCCCTGCAGCTCGCCCTCGTAGACGGGTTCGAGCGGCACGCCGCCGACGAACGCCGTGCACACATCCGTGCCGCCGCTCGTGGAGAACAGCCACGTGTCGGCGCCGAGCTCGTCGTAGATCCAGCGAAAGCCCTCTGGTGAGAGCGGCGAGCCGGTCGAGCCGACAGCGCGCAACGCACCGAGATCGCGCCCGCGCGCCGGCGTCACGCCCGCCTTCATGCAGCCCGAGATGTACGCCGCGCCCGTGCCGAAGCACGTGACGCCGGCGTCGGCGGCGAGCTCCCAGAGGCGGTCGAGCGACGGCGTGCCCGGGCTGCCGTCATAGAGGACGATCGACGCGGGCGTGAGCAGCACGCCGACGAGGAAGTTCCACATCATCCAGCCGGTCGTCGTGAGCCAGAACACGCGATCGCCGGAGTGCGTGTCGAGGTGCAGGTTCAGCTTCTTCAGCTGCTCGAGAAGAATCCCACCGTGGCCGTGGACGATCGCCTTCGGCAGGCCGGTCGTGCCGCTGGAATAGAGCACCCAGAGCGGGTGGTCGAAGGCCACCGGCGCGAAGGCGAGCTCGTGCCCGTCGTCGCCGAGGAAGTCCTCCGCGAAACCCGACCCGTCGAGGTAGCCGAAGCGCACGAGCCCCCCGCCCACCTGCGCGTGGATCTCGTCGACGATCTGGGTGCGGTCGAAGTCCCGGCCGCCGTAGCGGTAGCCGTCCGCGGCGAGCAGCACCGCCGGCTCGATCTGCGCGAAGCGGTCGACGACCGACCGCGCGCCGAAGTCCGGCGAGCAGCTCGACCACACGGCGCCGAGGCCCGAGACCGCGAGGAACGCGGCGATCGTCTCGGGGATGTTCGGCAGGTAGGCGGCGACCCAGTCGCCGCGCCCGACGCCGAGCGCGCGCAGGCCGGCCTGGATACGAGCCGTGAGCGAGCGCAGCTCGCCCCACGTCATCTCTGCGAGCGGCCGCAGCTCGGACGCGTGGCGGATCGCGACGTCGCCGTCCGCGCGTGAGCGGAACACGTGCTCGGGATAGGAGAGCTCGGCGCCCGGGAACCACTGCGCGCCGGGCATCTCGCGCCTGCCGAGCACCGCCCGCGGCGGCTCGGCGAACCGCACGTCGAAGTAGTCGGCGATCGAGGACCAGAACCCGTCGAGGTCATCGACCGACCAGCGCCACAGCTCGTCGTAGGTCCGCGCGTGCACGCCGCGGGTCTCCGCGAGCCAGCGCATGTACGCGCGCATGCGCGTGCGCTGCGCGAACGCCTCGTCGGGCTCCCACAGGCGGCTCGGGGTGCGGCTCACGCCGCAACCCTATGTCGGCAGCCTCCAATGGCCCTGCGCGGGGCCGGCTCCCGGCTCAGCCGGTCGGCAGCTTGGCCTCGATCTGGACCTCGACCTGGTCGGCCACCTTCAGCGCGCCCATCAGCGCCTTGAACTGCTTGATACCGAAGGCGCTCTGGTTGAGCGTGATCGAGCCCGTGACGGTGCCGTCGTCGCCGACGTTGAGCGGCACGTTCACCGAATCGCTCTGCCCGGCGATGTCGAGGTCGCCCTTCACCGTCATGTTGCCGTTGTTGACGTCAACGTCGTTGGACTGGAACGTGATCGGCGAGGACCCGAGGATCTTGTCGTTCATCGACTGCTTGATGTCCTGCTTGTCGCCGTCGTCGAGGGCCTTGGCTCCACCCTTGCCTCCGCGAACCTGGATCCCGCTGGGATCGACCTTCAGCTCTACGGACGGGCTGTCGCCCAGTTCGACGGTGCCGCTCCAGTTCGTCGCCTCGAGCGTGAGGTCATGGCCAGCCTTCGCAGCTGCTCCTTCGCGCCCGGTGATGATCGTCAGGGTCCCGTTGTCGGGACCGATGTTGTGAGTTCCCTCCTGTATTCCCATGCAACTGGGCTACCCCGAACGCGCCGGATCTACCGGAGGGGGCATACCCTGGCGTCTTCAGATGGCCTGGATCCAGCGTGAGATCAGCCTGAAAGCGCGCTCGCGTGGCGTGCACCTGGTGACGAGTGAGATCGTCGAGGCGCTGCCCGAGCTGCGCGAGCTCGACGTCGGCCTCGCCCACCTCTTCATCCGTCACACCTCAGCGTCGCTGACGCTCAACGAGAACGCCTCGCCCGACGTGCGTCGCGACTTCGAGACGTGGTTCAACGTCGCCGTCCCCGAGGACTTCGCGTGGTCGCACACGCTCGAGGGCCCCGACGATATGCCCGCGCACATCAAGGCCTCGCTCATGGGCCCTTCGCTGACCCTCCCGATCGCCCGCGGCCGTCTCGCCCTCGGAACCTGGCAGGGCGTCTACCTCTGCGAGCACCGCGACCGCGGAGGCGCGCGGTCGCTGCTGGTGACGCTGCATGGCGAGTAGGTTCGGTGCGCTGCCCACACGTGTGCCGTGCGTCGCTCGGCATCGCATGAACGGCGGATTCCGCTGTGACGTCGAACAGACCGGAGACGCGGATTGGGAGATCGATTGCCGCCGCCGGGACGAGCTCGTCGTCGGCTACGCGGGCGAGTGAGCAGGGACGCGCGGTTCACGAGCTGCGGAGATAAGCGAACAAGTTCGAGGGCGTCGAGTGCCGCCCGGAGGCGCGCGCACAAGTGACCACTCGTGCAAGCGCGTCCGACGGTCGGTCACTTATGCGCGTCATACGTGGGGAAATGACCACCCGTGGCGCGCAGGTGCGCGGTCGGTCAGTAATGCACCTGCCGAGGCGCTTCGGACGCTCTCTCAATGCAAGCTGTTCGCCGACACCCTCACCAAACCCCGGCGCAGACCACCTACCGCCGCCCGCCCCCACCTCGCCGATACCGCTCTGCCCGGAATTCCCGAATGTCCGCGGGCACGTCCCGCGCCGGCCCCGTGCTCGGTGATACGAGCAGCTCGGGCACGATCGTCGTGCGGACCGCCGCGCCGTTCTCGCGCCGCACGCGGTAGGCGCGAGCGTCGGGGCGGGAGGAGACGATGCGCACGAGCTCCTCGTCCCGGAAGAGCAGCCCGACGCCGTCGTCGGCGCCGTAGCCGTCGGGCAGCACGCCGCGGGCAACCGCGTCGTGGAACACCGGGGCGCGTGTGGGATCGCCGTCGTAGTGCACGCTCAGGCTGCCCTCGAGGAAGCCGAGCCCGGCGACGGGCGCGGGGCGGCCGGTCGAGCGCGTCACCCCGTGCTGAAACCAGCACATCGCGCCGGCGCTGAGGCCGGCGAGGACGACGCCGGCCTGCCAGGCCTCGCGCAGGATCTCGTCGAGCCCGTGCTCGCGCCAGATCGCCAGCAGGTTGCGCATCGAGCCGCCGCCGACGTAGACGACGTCCTGCTCGAGGATGTGCGCACGCAGCTCGACCGGCTCGTGCTCGAGCCGGAAGAGCGACACGTGCGCGGGGCGGCAGGAACGGTTGTCGAACGTCGACTGAAAGCCGGCGATCTGCGCGTTCGGATCGCCGCTCGCGGTCGGCAGGAAGAGGATGCGCGGCTCGCGGCGCGGCGCGAGCGTGAGGATGAAGTCATCGAGCGCCGGGTTGGACGGTTCGGCGGTGAAGCCACCGCCGCCCATGGCGAAGATCGTGCGGCCCAACTCGCTCGCCTCAGGCGGCCGTCAGCGTTCGCGACGAGCCACCGAGCCAGCGCACCGGGAGCGGCACCTCGGAGACGGCGTCGCCGACCTCCTCGACCCAGTACGCGGTCGCCGCCGGCCGCGAGCCCACGACGCTGCGCAGGGACTCGCCGCAGAAGTGCAGCGCCGCGCCATCGCCGGCCGCGTAGCCGGGCGCCATCCCCTCGGCGAGGAACTGGTGGTAGCCGTCGCGGCGCGTCGCATCGGCGTCGTAGTGCACGCAGTTGGAGTACGGCAGCAGGCCGAGCCCCGGGACGCGCTGCGGCGGGCCGTGGAAGGCCGTCACGGACTCGCGAAACCAGCACAGCGAGCCGGCACTCAACCCGCACAGGACCGTGCCCTGCTCCCAGCACTGGCGCAGCACGTCATCCAGGCCGTGCGCCTGCCAGACGCCCATGAGCGAGATGACGCTGCCGCCCCCGACGTAGATGAGGTCCTGGTCGAGGAGGTGTGCGGCGATGTCCACGCCGATGCCCGCGCCGCGGTCGCGGCGAAACAGCGAGAGGTGCGTCGGCTCGCAGCGGCACGCCGAGAACGCGCGGTAGAAGCGCACGATGTAGTGGTCGGCATCGCCGGACGCCGACGGCAGGAAGCAGACCTTCGGGCGGTCCACCCCTGTGAGCCCGAGCACGAAGTCGTCGAGCAGCCCGTTCCCCGCCTCCATCGAGAATCCCCCACCCCCGAACGCGACGATCTGAGGCGGGCGCCGAGCCATGCAACGAGGATGCCATGTGCCATGAAGTTTTCGAGCAAATTGCGTGAATTTGCGCGCTTGGGCCAGCCGCTATGGCCCGGCTGGCCAATACGGGTTTCGCGCTCCGGTGACCGGAACCGACCACCTTCGCGCGACGTCACCTGAACAGCGTCAAATCCGGCTCTCGCTCGCCGCGCAGCACCGCGAGATCGACCTCGACGCACCCGAGGCCACGAGCCTCCGCGAGGACCCGCGCCTGGGGCTTGATCGCCTGCGCCGCGAGCACGCCGCGGCAGCTCGCCATCGCGGGGTCGCGGCGGATGCGCTCGAGGTAGCGGGCGAGTTGCTCGACCGCGTCGATCGTCGCGATGCGCTTGATCTCCACGGCGATCCACTCGTCGTCGCCGTCACGGCACATGAGGTCGACCGGACCGATGTCCGTCGGCCACTCGCGCCGCACGAGCCGGAAACCCTCGCCGCAGTGCTCGGGCGCCGCCGCCAGCGCCTCCTGCAGGTCGCGCTCGACGCCGTCCTTCTCGAGCGCCGCCGCCTCGCCCATGTCGTGGGTCACGTCGCTCACGATCTCCGAGATCGCGATCTCGAGGCGGTCCTCGGTCGCGCCCGCGCGCTTGCGCACGACGATCCGCGCCGGCGGCTCGCCCTCCTCCTCGATGACGGTCGGCGCCGTCATCCAGTTGCTCGGCTTGTAGCCACCGGTGTCGGCGTGGACCATCACCGAGCCGTCGGCCTTGAGCATGAGCAGCCGCAGCGCCTCGGGCAGCAGCGCGGTCAGCCGGCCGGTGTAGCGGACCTCGCAGCGGGCGACGATGAGACGCATCGTTCGGGACCCTAGCCCACGCGTCCGCAGAACCTCCGGCCACGTGTACTAGCTGGGGTGACGTCGCGCGAACGTGGCCGGTTCCGGTCACCGGAGCGCGAAACCGCCTCTTTCCGGGTAAGAGATCGTCATGAAAACCATGACCGAACAGCTCGGCATCTACCTGCGCGACCACCGCGCCGGCGCCGCCGCCGGCAGCGACCTCGCGCGGCGCGCCGCGGATGAGAACGACGGCACGCCCTACGGCCACTTCCTCTCCGGGCTCGCCGACGAGATCGAGGCGGACGTCATGACGCTCGAGCAGATCATGAGCCGCTTCGACGTCACACCCGACCTGCTCAAGAACGCCGGCGCGAAGGTCGGTGAGAAGCTCGGTCGTCTCAAGCCCAACGGCCAGCTGACCGGCTACTCGCCGCTCAGTCGCGTCCTGGAGATGGAGGGTCTGCGCGCGGGCGTGCAGGGCAAGCTGTCGTTGTGGCAGAGCCTGCGCGAGGTCGCGCCCGCCCACCCAGAGCTCGACGAGGCCGAGCTCGACGAGCTCGTCGCCTCCGCGGAGGGCCAGCTCGACGGCCTGCGCAAACAGCACGGCCTCGCTGCGCGCGAGGCGTTCGCCTGAGCTCAGGGCTCAGCTTGCGCCGCGCTCGTCGATCTTGCGGGCGAGCGCGAGCGTGCCCGACTCATCGAAGTCCCCGAGCACGTCCGAGGATCCGATCCACGAGACGACGTTCCCCCGCCGCCAGACGTAGATGTAGAACGTCGTATCGCCGATCGCCGGGCCCAGGCTGCCCGTGAGCGTGATGCCCTTCGCCGCCTCGTCTCCCAGCCCGGTCGGCGCCGGGAGCGAGTGCGGGGCGAACTGCCCGGCCGTGCCGGTCGTGGAGAAGGACTTGAGCAGCCCCTGGCGAAGCGGCCCGAGCGCGTTGGACGCGGAGGCCTCGTCGCGCACGAGAATGGAGAGGCTGGCGGGCCGGTTGTTCTTCGAGATCTCCTGCTCGACCTGCTTCTTGAAGCCCGCGCCCGCGCAGGCCTTGA
This sequence comes from Solirubrobacteraceae bacterium, assembly GCA_033855075.1. Taxonomy (GTDB): domain Bacteria; phylum Actinomycetota; class Thermoleophilia; order Solirubrobacterales; family Solirubrobacteraceae; genus CADCVQ01. The sequence continues at coordinate 55,620 of JAWVGM010000002.1, forward strand.
AGCCGAGGGCGACGTACGTCGCCTTCAGGCGCTCCGTGGCCGCGGGGTTGCCGTTGATCGCGAGGCAGGTGTCAGGCGAGCTGGACGACCGCAGCGACTGGCGGTGATAGCCGCTGGGCAGATCGGCCTCCGTCATGACGAACGCCTTGAGGTCGGCGGCGGTGTAGGTGCCCTTGTGCGAGGACGCCGTCGTCTTTGACTTGTCGCTGTTGTCGTCGCCGCAGCCGGCCGCCGCGAAGGCCAGGACCAGACCGAGCCCGAGCGTGTATGGGCGCATCCACCGCATCGCCGCCCACCCTAATTGAGTGGTCAAGCCGCGGGAAGAACGCGCGGCTGCGCGCGGTGCAGCCGGTCGAGCAGCTCGGCGACCTCGGGATCGGCGCGGAGGCGTAGCGCTCGGTCGCAGGCGTCGGTCGCGTCGCTCACCCGGTCCGTGCGCGCGAGCGCGTGCGCGAGGCGCGCCCAGGCGGGGCCGCTCTCGGGATCGAGCAGCGTCGCCTGCTCGCACGCGGTGACCTCCGCGCCGAGGTCGCCGGCCAGGTGCTGTGCCAGCGCGAGGTCGAGCAGCCCCTCCACTGACGGTCCCAGCTCGCGCGCGCGCTCGAGCGCGCCGATCGCGCCGTCGCGGTCCATGAGTCGCAGACGCAGCCGTCCGAGGCGCTCCCACGCGTCGGCATCGGTCGGGCCGCGCTTGGCGGCGCGCGCCGCGGCCTCCTCGGCGAGGTCGATCGCGCCCATGTCCTCGTAGATGCGCGCGGCGAAGCGATGCGGCGCCGGGCGGTCGCCCTCGACGCGCGCCCAGTCGCGCACCGACCGTCCGGCGGCGGGCAGGTTGCCCGCCTGCCAGAAGGCCAGGGTCATGAGCCGCAGCACGGTCACGTTGTCGGGCTCGGCATCGCGTGCGTAGATGAGCCGCTGCGCGGCGAGCTCGTAGTTGCCCTCGGCGGTCGCGTGCTGCGCGGCGACCACGAAGCGCTCGACGCGGTCGGCGCCCGCATCGGGCTTGGAGAAGTCGACGAACTGCAGGGTTCCCGCCGGGACGGTCCGGACGCCGGGATGGAAGCGCACGCGCGCCCACTGCTGGACGTCGTCGCCGTCGCCGGTGAAGTAGATGCCGGTGACGCTCCCGACACCCCATTCGGGATAGGCGGCGCAGCGCGCGTAGCGGTGCACGACCGAGTGGTCGGGGACCTGGCTGCCGAAGGGGTCGTTCGCCTGGCGGTCGGCCGCGTGTTCGCGCGCGCGCTGAGCGGCTTCGTACGCGCGCCGTCCCTCCTCCGCGCGCGCCGCACGGGTCGCCTCGGCGCTCACCTTCACCGCGTTGCGCGAGACCTTTCCGCCGCGCGATCCCTCCGCGAGGCTCTCGAGCTGGTCGGCGGCCTCGTTGATCGCCTTCAGGTGGCGCTCATGCTCGAACTGCTTGCCCGGAGGCGCAATGTCCGGGTGCCAGATCTTCGCCTGCCGCCGCCGCGCGAGCTGCACCTGGCGCTTGTCGAAGGGCGGCGAGATCTCGAGGAGCAGCAGCGACTGCTCGATGTCCAGGACGTTCGGCATGAACCCACAAGAGTACCGCCAACATCCTCGTGGCTTCGGCGAAAAACCGACTCAGGGGATCAGGATCACGAACGCGGTTCCGTTGTCGAACGTGCCGTTGTGGGCACGACTAGCCGCTGATCTGCTGGACGGCGTCCGCCGCGAACGGGGGCGGGCCGAGGAGCGTGACGCCGTGCTCCTGCGCAGCGGCCATCGTGCGCTCGAGGTCGGGCGGGGGAGCGTCGGCGAAGTCACGCGTCAGCGCGGGCTCGCCTCCGGCGCGGAAGAAGCGGTCCTGTGTGCCCGGCGTGTTCATGACGAGAAACCGCGCGGTCTCGGACGCGATGACAAACGCGTGCGGCACGCCGCGGCGAATCGCGACCGTCTCGCCGGCCCGCGCCAGGTGCTCCTCGCCGTCGACGTGGAAGAGCACCTCACCGTCGAGGACGTAGAAGGTCTCGTGGCTGGGATCGGTGTGCAGCCCCGTGGCGCGTCCCCTGGTGGACGTGACCTCGACGATCGACAGCGCGTCGTCGCTCCACTCGCCCGGCAGCTTGATGTTCTGCAATGCGCCGTTGAACCAGAGTGCGTCGCCCTCGAGGGGAGCGACCGCGTGCATCGGTGTACTCGTGGAAGCGGAGTTGCTCATTTGGCGCCTTCTTTCGTGAGACTGGAATCTCATTCGAGACTAACGTATCATCATGAGCATGTCAATCTCATATGAGCGGACGGGCCGCACGAGCCAGAAAGCCCGCACTCGCGACGCGCTCGTCGATGCCGCACGTCAGCTCATGGCCGATGGCGCGAGTCCCACGGTCGAGCAGGCGGCGGCCGCGGCGTCCATCTCGCGCGCCACCGCCTACCGCTACTTCCCAAACCAGCGCGAGCTGCTCACGGCGACGTTTCCCGAGCTCACCGCGCCGTCGCTCCTCGGCGAGTCGCCGCCGACCGACCCGCAGGCGCGGCTGGAGATCGTCGTCGGCGCGATTGCGCGCCAGGCGGTGGAGCACGAGCAGGCGCTGCGCAACATGCTGCGACTCTCGCTCGAATCAGATCCCGCCCAGCGCGGCGATCGCGCGTTTCGCAAGGGGCGGCGCATCACGTGGATCAGCGAGGCACTCGAGCCGCTGCGCGGCGAGCTTGCCGACGCCGAATTTCATCGCCTCGTGTACGCCATCGCCTCCGCTGTCGGGATCGACTCCCTCGTCTGGCTGGTCGACATCGCCGGCCTGTCTCGCAAGGACGCCGTCGACGTGATGCGCTTCTCCACGCAGGCCCTGCTCCGAGCTTCGGTAGGAGATTGAGGCGACGTCACCTACGTGATCAGCTTGCGCTCCATCGCCCGGATGGCGAAGCGCCACATGAGCAGCGCGAACAGCACGAGCGCGCCGACGTGGCCGAGGTCCGCGGCGCCCTCCCAGCCGAACGCGGCGTGGCGCACGAGCTCGACCGTGTGGTGCAGGGGATTGAAGTTGCCGGCGATCTGCGCCCACTCGGGCAGGCCGGAGAGCGGGAAGAAGGTGCCCGCAACGAGGAACGTCGGCGTGATGACCGTGCTCGTGACGTAGTTGAAGTTGTCGATCGACTTCAGCAGGCCGGCGATCATGATCCCGAAGCACGCCCAGCCGTAGCCGGATAGAAACGCGATGAACGGGACGGCGAACATCCCCCAGCTCGGATCGAGGCCGAACAGGATTGCGATGAGCATCGGCACGTTGCCGTACACGCCCGCGCGCATGGCGATCCACAACGCCTCAGCCGTCACGAGCTCCTCCGTGTCGACCGGCGCGGCCAGGATCGCGTCGTACGTGTGCTGGAACTGATACTTGACGAACGTCCCGAACATCGCCGGGAACACCGACGCGAACAGCGTCGCCGACGCGACGACTCCGGTGCCGACGTAGTCGACGTAGTCGTGGCCGCCGACCGTCGCGACGAGCGAGCCGAACCCGAAGCCGAAGGCGAGCAGGTAGACCGTCGGATCGATCATCGACGAGAACGTCGTCGACCGCCAGAACGAGCCGAAGTTCACGATCTCGCGGACGAGCACGCCCTGGATCGCCGGGCGCTCCAGGCGCCTGAGCCGGCGCGGGGTGCGGGCCACGGCGCTCACGCGATCTCCTCGCCCGTGAGCAGCACGAAGACGTCCTCGAGGTTCGCCGGGCGGCGCTCGCCCTCGGGCAGGTCGCCGTTGCGGCCGTCGATGCCCATGAGCGTCACGCTCGTGCCGGTGCGCCGCGTGCGCAGCCCGTCCGCGGCCGCCTCGGCCTCGACGTCAGCCAGGCGCGCCGGCGAGCCGTAGACCTCGAGCACCTCGTGCCCCGCGTGCTCGGCGACAAGGTCACTCGGGCGCCCGCTCGCGACCGCGCGCCCCCGGGACATGATCATCACGGTGTCGGCCAGTCGCTGGGCCTCCTCGATGTAATGCGTCGACATGAGGATCGTCTTGCCCGCTACGCGCAGCGCGTCGATCAGCGCCCACAGCTCCTGGCGAACCTGCGGGTCCAGGCCGACCGTCGGCTCGTCCATGAGCACGAGCCGCGGCTGGTGCACGAGCGCGCGGGCGATGAGCAGGCGCCGTCGCATGCCGCCCGACAGCGCGGAGACCTTCGAGTCGCGGCGGTCGACGAGGTGGGCCATCTCGAGTGCTCGCTGCACCGCCGGTCCGCGCTCGGCGCGCCCGAGCCGGTAGAGGTGAGCGAACACGCGCAGGTTCTGCTCGACGGTCAGCGTCGTGTCGAGGTTGTCGAGCTGCGGCACGACGCCGCACGCAGCGCGGGCGACCTTCGAATCGCCGGGCAGCCGGTGGCCGAGCACCTCGAGTTCGCCCGCGTCGGCGATGACCTGCGCCGTCAGCATCTTCATCGTCGTGGACTTGCCGGCGCCGTTGGGTCCGAGCAGGCCGACGCATGTGCCCTCCGGCACGTCGAGGTCGAACCCGTCTACGGCGACGATGTCGCCGTAGCGCTTGTCGACGGAGCGCAGCCGGATGGCGAGTTCCCCTGCCATCGCAAGGACTGTAGAGATGGCCGTTCGCCGCCCCTCGCAGCGCGTGAGAGTGCCGTGAGCGTGCTCCCGCGCCAGTGCTGGTTCAGGTCTGATTGCCGCGGAAATCGGTCGGGCCCACGGTCGCCGGGACCGGCGACCGTCCGGGCGACGAGTCCATTAACGCAGTTCCGCCCCGGCGGCGGGGATACTCGCAACGGTGTTCGTTCGGGCTCTCGGAGCGGCGGTTCTGCTCGCGGCCGGCGTGACGGTCTACGCCGTCACGGCGAGCGGCCAGGTCGTCGCTCCCGACGAGGGCGCGACCCCCGCCCCCGCGCCGGTCCGCTTCGCGCTCGTCGGGCCGAAGGTCGCCCCGTCCAAGGCCTACTTCGCCCGCCGGCCGGTGCGCATCACGTTTGCCTTCGCCGGCAGCGCGCGCGCCGACCTGCAGATCGAGATCGTCCGGGGCGCCAAACGCCGCCTCAAGCGGCGCATCCTTGTGCGCGCCGCCGTCCCGGGCGCCCCCCAGCTCGTGCGCTGGGACGGAGTCACGGACAGCGGCCACGCCGCGCCCGACGGCCGCTACGGCGTGCGCGTGGTCGGCCCCGGCGGTCGCGCCCGGCGCGCCGGCGCGTTCACGCTGCGCGGCCACATGTTCCCGATCCGCGGGCCGCACGCCGACCGCGGGCCGATCGGGTTCTTCGGCGTTCCGCGCAACGGCGGGCGCACGCACGAGGGCTTCGACGTCAACGCCGCGTGCGGCACGCCGCTCGTCGCCGCGCGGGGCGGAACGGTCGTGCGCAGCACCTACGACCCGGTGCTCTACGGCAACGACGTGAAGATTCGCGGGCGCCTCGACAACCTCGAGTACCGCTACTCGCACCTGCTGCATCCCGCGCTCGTCCGCGAGGGCGACACGGTCCACACCGGCCAGCGGATCGGCGTCGTCGGCGACACCGGCAACGCCCGCAGCGTCGGCTGCCATCTGCATTTCGAGCTGCGCCGCAACGGCGTCCTCGTCGACCCCAAGCCCTACCTGCACGCCTGGGACGGCTGGAGCTGAACGCGGCAACCCGCCCTCGCCCGCCCCCGGCCCCTCGCTACCCTGGAACGCCGCATGGCCGCCCAGTACGTCTACACGATGCACCGCCTGTCGAAGGACTACCCGCCCGACAAGCAGGTGCTCAAGGACATCACGCTCGCGTTCCTGCCCGGAGCGAAGATCGGCGTGCTCGGCTACAACGGCGCGGGCAAGTCGACGGTGCTGCGGATCATGGCCGGCACCGAGACCGACTTCCGCGGCGACGCGATGCTCGCGCCCGACGCCTCCGTCGGGATGCTCGAGCAGGAGCCGCACCTCGACGAGGCCAAGGACGTCCGCGGCAACGTCGAGGACGGCGTCGCCGGCACCCGCGACCTGCTGAACCGCTTCAACGAGCTCGCCGCGAACTACACCGAGGAGACGGCCGACGAGTTCGCGCGCCTGCAGGAGCAGATCGACGCCGCCGACGCGTGGAACCTCGACACGACGATCGAGTACGCGATGGACGCGCTGCGCCTGCCGCCCGCCGACGCCGACGTCGAGAAGCTCTCCGGCGGCGAGCGCCGCCGCGTCGCGCTGTGCCGGCTGCTGCTCGCCCAGCCCGACCTGCTGCTGCTCGACGAGCCGACGAACCACCTCGACGCGGAGTCCGTCGACTGGCTTGAGCGCCACCTCGCCGAGTACAAGGGCACGATCGTCGCGGTCACCCACGATCGCTACTTCCTCGACAACGTCGCGGGCTGGATCCTCGAGCTCGACCGCGCGCGCGGGATTCCCTACGAGGGCAACTACTCCTCCTGGCTGGAGCAGAAGCAGACGCGCCTCGCGCAGGAGGAGAAGGGCGACAAGGTCCGCCAGCGCACGATCGCCTCCGAGCTCGAATGGGTCCGCGAGAACCCCAAGGGCCGGCGCAAGAAGGCCAAGGCGCGGCTGAACAACTACGAGGCGCTGCTCGCCGAGGAGCGCAACGTCAAGCTCGACCAGGTCCAGATCCACATTCCCGCCGGGCCGCGACTCGGCGACCTCGTCGTCGAGGCCGAGAGCCTGCGCAAGGGCTTCGGCGACCGGCTGCTCATCGAGGATCTCAACTTCACGCTGCCGCGCGGCGGGATCGTCGGCGTCATCGGTCCCAACGGCGCGGGCAAGACGACCCTCTTCCGCATGATCACCGGCCAGGAGCAGCCCGACGCGGGCGAGCTGCGCGTCGGCGACACCGTCGAGCTCGCCTACGTCGACCAGTCGCGCGACGCGCTCGATGACGACAAGACGCTGTGGGAGGAGATCTCCGGCGGCGAGGACATCGTCAAGGTCGGCGACCGCACGATGAACTCGCGCGCCTACTGCTCGTCGTGGAACTTCAAGGGCTCCGATCAGCAGAAGAAGGTCGGCACGCTCTCCGGCGGGGAGCGCAACCGCCTGCATCTCGCCAAGCTGCTGAAGACCGGCGGCAACGTCCTGCTGCTCGACGAGCCCACGAACGACCTCGACGTCGACACGCTGCGCGCGCTCGAAGAGGCGCTGCTGAAGTTCGCCGGCTGCGCCGTGGTCATCTCCCACGATCGCTGGTTCCTGGATCGCGTCGCGACGCACGTGCTCGCCTTCGAGGGCGACTCACAGGTGACGTGGTTCGAGGGCAACTTCGAGGCCTACGAGGAGCATCGCCGCGAACTGCTCGGTGACGAGGCCGACCGGCCGCACCGCATCACGTACAAGCGCCTGACGCGTACGTGAACGACGCCGTCGACGTCTGCGTCACGGAGTTCACCGACCCCGCGTGCCCGTGGGCCTGGTCGGCCGAGCCGTTTCGCCTGCGCCTGCAGTGGCTCTACGGCGACAGCCTCGACTGGACGCAGCGCATGGTCGTGCTCTCCGACGACCCCGAGGACTACGCCAAGAAGGGCTTCACGACGGCGAAGATGGCCGCCGCGTTCGCCAAGATCTCCCACGATCACGGGATGCCGATCGACACGTCGGAGCGCCCGCGACTTGCCACCAGCGAGCCGGCCTGCCGGGCGGTCGTGGCGGCACGCCTGCACGCGCCGGATGCCGAGCCGGCGCTGCTGCGCGCGCTGCGTACGCGCCACTTCGCCGGCGAGCTGCTCGACGAGCCGGACACGATCGAGGGCGCCGCGTGTGACGCCGGGCTCGACATCGCCGAGCTGCGCGAGTGGATGGAGCGCGACGACGTCCGCGAGGCGCTCGCCGCCGATCGCGAGTCCGCCCGCGAGCCGATCCCCGCCGCGCGCGTGCTCGACGAGAAGCTCGCCAACTGGTCGGGCGGGCGGCGCTACACGTGTCCGTCCTACGAGATCGTGCGCCGCAGTGACGGCGTGCGCATCGCCGTCCCCGGCTTTCAGCCCTTCGCCGCCTACGACGTCGTGCTCGCCAACCTCGTGCCCGGCACCGAGCGGCGCGACCCGCCCGGGTCCGTGCTCGAGGTGCTCGAGTGGGCCGGCGCGCCGCTGGCGACGCGGGAGGTCGCGGTCGTCTGCGACATCCCCCACGAGCAGGCGCGCGAGGAGCTCGGCCGCGTCGCCACCGAGCGCCACCTCGGCTTCGACGGGCTGTGGTCGGCGCGCGAGGGCCAGGCCTAACTTCTGCATTTCGGACCTCGCGCGGTTCACGAAACTGCGTCGATAAGGATGAGGATGTGGGCTGCCGCGGCGGGGTGCGAAACGCCATGAGCGCGTGCATGAGTGACCACTCGTCCTTCCGGCTGTCGCGCGCGGTCAGTTGTCCACGTATGGCGTGCACAAATGACCTCGCGCCGCGGCGGCCAGCACGATCGGTCACTCATGCACCCCGCGGAGGGCGCGAGACCGGCGCCGCTCCTTCCGACTCTCTTTGATTGCTGCTTTTCCGGTCCCTCAGTGCGAATGCGAGGCGCAGCCCCTACCGCACGCGCTCGATCGCCTCGTCGGTCCACTCACGGCGCCGGCGCCGGCGGCCGCTGAGCGCTAGGCGCGCTCTACGGGAGCGCCGGCGACGACGAGCCGCCACGGCATGTCAGCCGGCCCGTCGAGTGCGAACGTCCAGTGCTCGGAGAACGCCCGCTCGCTGGACTGGCTGCCGGAGAGCACCGCCGCGGTGTCGCGATCCTCGACGTACCGCCGCCCGCGCAGCTGGACCTCGACGTCCATACGAGGCGGCTTCTCGTCGGCGTGCAGCGCGGTGATCGCCAGCCGCACGAGCGCCGGCCCGCGGACCACGAGACGCGTCTGGCCGCTCGCGTCGTTCTCGTAGAGCAGGGTCTGGATCGCCTCGGGCGAGGCGATCGCCTCCAGCGCGGCGTCCTCGCCGTCGACCGCCTCGGTCCACGCGGCGAGCGCTCGACGCGCAACCGCCTCCAGCACATCGGGCGCGAAGCGCGGATCCGCGAGCGCGAGGTCGAGCGCCGCGGCGCGCGCCGTGCCGTCGAAGTCGACAGCGGCGATGTCGGCCGTTGCGATCTCCGGCGGCGGCGCGTCGGCGACGGCCAGCTCGACGAGTGCGTCGTCGCCGATCCGCGCCTCGTCAGACCACGGCGAGGCGACGATGGGCGCCGACAGGTGGTGCGCGCCCTCCTCCTCCTGCTCGATCGAGGCGAGGCACCAGCCGCCGTCGCGGCGGGCCAGCGTCCAGTACTCGCACATGACCTGCACCGCGTCGGAGTCGTCGTTGCGCACGATCACACCGCCGTTGCTCGTCCTCACGATGTCGCTGAGCTTCGCGGTGATGCACACCGTCACGCGATCCTCCGCGTCGCCCTCACGGTTGACGAGGCCGACGTACTGCACGTGCGGGCCATCGAGCACCTTGACCTCGTTCGTCCAGCCCTTGCGATCGAAGTCGGAGAGGCGCAGCCTCCACTCCGCCACGAGATCGGGGCCGAGCATCCGGTCGATCGCGGCGACGTCGTTTGCCGTCCACGCGCGCTGGATGTCGTTGAACAGCGCGGCCGCCGAGGTCTTGACGGCTTCGGCCGCGAAGACCGGATCGTCCTCGGCCGCTTCGGCGCTGGCGGTCGAGACGCGGATGTCGCGCTCGGCGCGGGCCTTCGCCCGGCGCCGCTTGGCCACGAGGGCAAGGAGCGTGCTGACCGCAAAGAACGCGACGACGAGCAGGATGATCACGAGGAGGCCGATCCCGCCGCCGCCGCCACCACCCACGTAGCCGCCGCCGCCTCCGCCGCCGCCGCCACCCCCGCCGCCGGAGAAACCCGAGCTGCCTCCGCCGCCGCGCCCGAAGGCCGTTGCGGCTGCGGTGAGCAGGACGGCGATCGCGAGCGAGGCGCTTCGGACGAACGTGGTCATGCGCGTCATCGTCGCACTCCGGCGCCGCCGCAGCGACATCACCGGCTATGGTCGCTGCGCTGGGATGCGCCTCGTCCGCCGCTCACTCCCGATCCTCTGGCTTCCCTGCGCGCTCGTGATCGGCTGCGGTGCGGACAGCAGCGGCCCAGGCGCAGCGTCGGCCGACTGCGGAACGATGACCTACAAGACCAGCGGCGACGACGTCTTCGGCGGCTGCTTCGACCAGGACTTCGCGAGCTGCACGGCGGGTCAGGTCACCGTCGACAACGAGGCCGAGCAGCTCAAGGGGACGATCGTGAAGTACGACATCGAGGGCGCCGGCGCCTCCGGCACCTGCAAGGTGCGGTGGCGCTACGTGAAGCTCCCCGCCAACCCGAGCTGGGAGGGCAAGGACATCGTCTGCCCGTATCCGAGCGGGTCGAGCTTCGGGGACGCGCTACGCACGTATGGTCAGTTCAGCGGGTGCACCGGCCCGCTGCTGAAGCTCATCCAGGGCACGTGACCCGAGCGGCGCTCAGAGCGCCGCGAGCAGCTTGCGCAGTACGTCGCCGAGCTCGTGCGCGTTGTGCGCGACCGCGTCGGCGGCCTTGAGCTCGTCCCTCGTGTAGGGCCCCGTCGTGACGGCGACGACCCGGACGCGGTCGGCGCGCGCGCACGCGATGTCGCGCGGCGTGTCGCCGATGACGACCGTTCGCGCGCGCGGCCAGGGGCCGCCGTTGCCGTCGCCCGCGCGCCGCCGCGCGATCGCCGGAAGCATCGTGCGGTCCTCGTGGTCTGAGCCGAAGGCGCCCTGGCGGCTGGGGAAGAACTCGCCCAGGCCGGCGCTGCGCAGCTTCATCCGCGCGATCGCCTCGAAGTTGCCGGTGACGAGCGCGAGCAGCGTGTCCTCGTTTGCGTGCAGTTCCTCGAGCAGCTCGCGGATGCCCGGCGGCACGGTGTGCGAGAGGTCGTCGGGGACGAGGCGCGCGTACGCCTCGCCGGCCGCGATGCGCACGTCGTCTGCGCGGGCGTCGATCCGCTCGGCGGACACGCCGCTGTTGACCAGGATCCCGCGGGCGATCTCGAGGTCGGTGCGCCCGGCGACCTTGAACTGCGTGCGCACGGGGTCCGTGACGCCGTGCACGACGCGCAGCGCCTCGAGCATCGCGTCACGGTGCTCGTCGGCCGCCTTGACGAGCAGCGTGCCGTCGATGTCGAAGAGCAGCAGCACGCGCGCCCGGTCGTCCGCCGCCTAGCGCTCGAACGTTGTTCCGGCGTCCAGCGACAGCGCAAAGGCGGCGATGAGGCGCGCGCACGCGTCGATGTCTGCGAGCTGCACCATCTCCACTGGCGAATGCATGTAGCGCAAAGCGATCGAGACGCCACCCGTGGGGATGCCCGCGCGGGTGAAGTGGACCGCGTCGGCGTCGGTGCCGGTCCGCCCGGCTGACGCCTGCACGGTGAACGCGATGTCCTCGCGCTCGGCGGTCTCGTGGAGGCGCTCGAAGACGGCCGGGTGCAGGATCGAGCCGCGCTCGATGACCGGGCCAGACCCAAACTCGTGCTTGCCGAGCTCGTTGACCTCGACGCCCGGTGCGCCCGTCTCGTGCGTGACGTCGACGACGATCGCGACGTCGGGGTTCATGCGGTGGGCGGTCGTGCGCGAGCCGCCGAACGTGATCTCCTCCTGGACGGCGCCCACGGCGACGACGTCGCCTGCCGCGCCGCCGGCCTCGGCCACCTTGCGCGCGGCCTCGAGCGCGATGAACGAGCCGAGGCGGTTGTCCATCGAGCGCGAGATCACGCGCTCGTTGCGCAGCTCGAGCGGCTCGCCGGAGATGACCGCGACGTCGCCGATACGCACGGCCTCGCGCGCCTCGTCAGCGCTCCTGGCGCCGATGTCGATGTGCAGGTCGCGCAGCTCGGGGACCTTCTTGCGGTCGTCCTCGCGCAGGAGGTGGATCGGCTTGCGGCCGGCGACGCCGGGCACCGGCCCGTTGCGCGTCATGAGCTCGACGCGCTGGCCGACGAGGATCTGCGGGTCCCATCCGCCGACGGCGATGAACCGCAGAAAGCCGTTGTCGTCGATGTGCGTGACGGCGAGCCCGATCTCGTCGATGTGGCCGACGATCGCGAGCAGCGGCGCGCCGTCGGCGGTGCCCTTGACGCGGGCGCTCGCGGAGCCCATGACGTCGATCTCCACGTCGGCGCCGAACGCGCGTCCGGCCTCGGTGAAGACGGCCGCCGGCGCGGTCTCATAGCCCGAGGGGCCGGCGGCGGTGAGCAGCTTGTGGAGAACGTCGGGCAGCGGCACGGCGGCCAAGGCTACCGAGCGCCCGGGTTCTGCCAGGCTTGGCACGGTGACCGACTTCGAGACCGTGGCGGCGCTCTTCGGCGGCCTGCTCATCGTCGGTGCGCTGGTCTCCGGGCTGGCGGGGCGGAGCTTCCTCGCGCTGACGTCGTTGTATGTGCTGCTCGGCTTCGCGCTCGGCAAGGGCGGCCTGGGCGTGCTCGAGCTCGACGCGCAGTCGGGCTTCGTCGAGATCCTCGCGATCACCGCGCTGGTCGTGATCCTGTTTCGCGACGGGCTCGAGGTGGAGGAGGAGATGCTGCGGACGGCCTGGCACTTGCCGCTGCGCAAGCTCGTCCTCGCGATGCCGATCACCGCCGTCATCGTCGCGGTGACCGCGAAGGCGCTCGTCGACATGTCGTGGACGGAGGCGTTCCTGCTCGGCGCGCTGCTCTCGCCCACCGACCCCGTCCTCTCCTCCGGCGTCGTCACAAATCCCCGCGTACCACGGATCATCCGCCACTCGCTCAACCTCGAATCGGGCATGAACGACGGGCTCGCGCTCGCGCCGGTGCTCGCGTTGCTCGCTGCGCTGGGCGCGAGCGACGGCAACTTCGTGTGGTGGAAGTTCGTCCTGCAGGACATCGGCGTCGGGCTGGCCTTCGGCATCGTCATCGGAGTGGCGGCGAGCTTCCTGCTGCCCGCTGCGGGGAAGGGGGCGGGGATCCCGCCGCACCAGCGCGCGCTCTACGCGCTCGGCGTCGCGTTCTTCACGTACGGCACGACGACGCTGCCGCCGCACGGCAACGGGCTCATCGCCGTGTTTGTGTGCGCGATCGTGCTGGGCATCCGCCGCCCGGATATCGCCGCAGTGTTCGAGCACCGCGCGCAGGACGTCGTGGAGATCGTGAAGCTCGGGATCTTCATCGTCTTCGGCAGCCTGCTGACGCTGCACGGGCTCTTCGCCGAGGGGCTCGCGGCGGTCGCCGTCGTGCTCGTCACGCTGCTCGTCGCGCGGCCGGTCGCGGTGTGGCTCGCGCTCGCCGGGACGGGCGTGGACGGCGATACGAAGGCCTTCATGGCGTGGTTCGGGCCCAAGGGCGTGGCCACGATGACGTTCGCGCTGCTCGCGCTGGCCGAGGGGCTTCCGGCGTCTGGCCAGCTGTTCAACCTCGCCGCGCTCGTCGTCTTCGTCTCGACGATCGTGCACGGCCTGAGCGACACGCCGGGGGTCAACTGGATCGCCCGGCGGTCGGGGGAGGCGGAGCCGGGCTGAGCTACGCGTGCCCGACGAGGATGCCGACGCCCGCGACGATCGTGCCGCCGAGCGTCACCTGGATCAGCGATGTCTTCAGCGCGACGCCGAGAAACCGCTTGCGGACCCAGGCGATCACGACGAGCTCGACGCTCACCACGATGTAGGCCACGGTCAGCGCCGTGTGGATGTCGTTGATGAGGAACGGCAGCGCGTGCGCCGTACCGCCGACGAAGGTGGCGACGCCGGTGATCATCCCGCGCGTGAGCGACTCGCCGCGGCCGGTGATCGCGCCGTCGTCGGAGAGGCCCTCCGACATGCCCATGCTGATCGCGGCGCCGAGCGCGGCGGCCAGGCCGACGAGCAGCGCGGCGTGGGAGCCGGCGATGTAGGCGGCGGCGAAGATCGGCGCCAGCGTCGAGATGGTGCCGTCGATCAGCCCGATCAGGGCGGGCTGAATCATCTGGAGCAGTCGCTGGCGCTCGTCTGCGGCGCGCCAGCGTCCGACAAGCGGGATGTCTGCGGCGGTCATGTCCGACACTATAACAAGAGAGTTGTAATAAGGATGCCCTAAGATGGGCTTGCGAGAAGTAATAAGGAGCCCCTAACATGTACCCCGTGACCCAAGAACTCATTCCGGCCCTGCGCGAACGCGGCATGCGCGTGACGTCGCAGCGGGTTCTCGTCCACCGGGCCCTGCGCGAGCTCGACCGCCACGTCACGGCCGACGAACTGCTCGACGCCGTCGGGGACCGGCTCCCGAACGTCTCCCTGCCCACGATCTACGCGACGCTCGAGCTGCTCGAGGACCTCGGCATGGTCCGCCGCGTCCAGCGCGCCGGCACGACCCTCTTCGATCCCCGTACCGACGCCCACCACCACCTCATCTGCACCGAGTGCGGCTCGATCCAGGACCTCGACTCGGTCCTCGAGACGAGCGCGATCGAACGTGCTGCGGCGAAGCGGGGGTTCACGCAGGAGCGCGTCGAGGCCGTGGTGCACGGGCGGTGCGCTGACTGCAGTTAGGCGGCTTGGGAGAGCAGGCGGTGGAGGGTGTCGGCGACGTAGTGCGGCTCGTTGAGGATCTGTCGCCAGGTGAATCGGATGACGCTCCAGCCTTCGAGCGTGAGTCGTTGATCGCGTCTGCGGTCGCGTTCGAAGGCCTGCCGCGTGCCGTGGGTTTCGTGGCCGTCGGTCTCGACGATGAGGCGCTGTTGGCGCCAGACGAAGTCGACTTGCCATTCCTCGCCGGGGATCGGGATCCACACGTTGACCTCGGGCCGCGGGACGTGCGCGTCGCGGCAGATCTGCAGAAAGAGTTCCTCGATGGTGGTCTTCGTGACGGTCGAGCCGGGGTAGTGCTCGCCGAGGATGTTCTTGAGGATCGGTGCGCCGCGGCGTCCGTCGGCTCGGGTGAGGACGTCGTTGATCGCGGTCATGTCGAGGACCTGGAGGATCTCGGCCTGGTCAAGCACGCGTTCCAGGCCGCGCTGGTCGAGGACCTCGGCGAGGTCGAGCAGAGTGCGGGCGAGGCTGGTGCAGCGGATCCCGTCGACGCTCTGGATGTCGCGCGGGAGGAGGTCCTTGCCCTGGTGGGCGACGATCCCTGCCCGGCGGCGGCCCGGGTTGCCGCTTGGGGTCGTGACGTCGATGACGGCCCGGTTGTCTGGCCGCAGACCGCGCAGCCCTCCACAAGATCGATGAGAGAGCGCAGAATCGGCACCACAAACCAGCTCGGCAGCCTTCCAGCGCCCGTGCCCGGTGAGGTTCGGATGCCCGACCGCGTACACCCCAGGGTGCACGCGATGCAGCCGACCGGCCGCCACCCGTGAGCGCACCGCGCTGTCGCTCAAGCCGAGCTCACGCAACTGCCGCAGCGCGATGACGTTGTGCTGCCGCCGTGCCCGATCGGCGATCTGCTGCTCCAGTCGGGGGTGCCGTGCAGAACGTCCACTATGTCGTCGTTTTGCACGGGACCCCTCCATCACCGCCGAGGATCCCCTTGACTCTGTTACCGATCCAGACGCGTCTGTCACAAGACACGCGCGGAACTGCAACATGAGACGCCCGCGGAGGCTGGCGGGCCGCCCGCGCTACGCCTGGTCGCGCAACTGGCGCAGCACGTAGCGCAGGATCCCGCCGTGGCGGAAGTAGTCGGCTTCCTTCGGGGTGTCGATGCGGACTCGGGCCTCGAACTGGATCTCGCCGGCCGTCACGGACACGGTCTCTGGCAACTCGCCCGCGTTCAGGGGCTCTGCGAAGCCTGAGATCGAGAAGACCTCCTCGCCGGTCAGCCCCAGCTCCTTCGCGCTCGCCGGCAGCTGCAGCGGCAGCACGCCCATGCCGACCAGATTGGACCGGTGGATGCGCTCGTAGGACTCCGCCAGGACCGCCCGGACGCCCAGCAGCCGCGTGCCCTTCGCCGCCCAGTCGCGCGAGGAGCCCGAGCCGTATTCCGTCCCGGCCAAGACCACCAGCGGCACGCCCTCCGAGATGTACGCCATCGCCGCGTCGTAGATCGACATCTGCTCGTTCTCCGGCAGCTTGCGCGTCACGCCGCCCTCGGTCCCCGGCGCCAGCTGGTTGCGCAGGCGGATGTTCGCGAACGTCCCGCGCATCATCACCTCGTGGTTGCCGCGGCGGGCGCCGTAGGAGTTGAAGTCCTTCGGGTCGACACCGTGCGCCTGCAGATACAGCCCGGCCGGGCCGTCGCGCTTGATCGCGCCGGGCGGGGAGTTGTGGTCGGTGGTCACCGAGTCGCCGAGCAGCGCCAACACCCGCGCACCCGTGATGTCGACGGCCGGCTTGGGCTCCGGCGCGAGGTTCACGAAGTACGGCGGCAGGCGCACGTACGTCGAATCGTCGGCCCAGGCGAAGCGGTCGCCGGTCGGCACGTCCAGGCCGCGCCAGCGTTCGTCGCCGGCGAACACGTCGCCATAGGAGGACTGGAACATCTCGGCTCGGACGGCCTCGAGCACCGTGTCGGCGACCTCCTGCTCGGACGGCCACAGGTCGTGCAGGAACACATCCTTGCCGTCGGCGTCGACCCCCAAGGGCTCGCCGACGATGTCGACGTCCATCGTTCCCGCCAGCGCGTAGGCGACCACCAGCGGCGGCGACGCGAGGTAGTTCATCTTCACGTCGGGGTTGATTCGCCCCTCGAAGTTGCGGTTGCCCGACAGCACCGACACGACCACCAGGTCATGCTCGGCGACTGCCTCGGAGATCGCGGCGGGAAGCGGGCCCGAGTTGCCGATGCACGTCGTGCAGCCGTAGCCGACGAGGTTGAAGCCGAGCGCCTCGAGATCGTCCGTCAAACCAGCGCGGTCGAGGTACTCGGTCACGACCTTCGACCCCGGTGCCAGCGACGTCTTCACCCACGGCTTGCGCTGCAACCCCCGCGCGACCGCGTTTCGCGCCAAGAGCCCGGCCGCGATCATCACCGACGGGTTGGAGGTGTTCGTGCACGACGTGATCGCGGCGATCACGACGCGGCCGTGGTCGAGGTCCGTCGTCGCGCCGTCCCCCAGCGTGATCTGCACGCGCGAGTCCGGATGCTCGGCAACCCACACGGCGACCTCCGCGGCGCGCGACTGCTCCTCGGCCGCGTCGCGCGCGTGCGTGGCACTCGAAACGTGCTCGCGCTTCGTTCCGGTCGGGGGATCGGACGCCGGGAACGACAGCGCGTCGAACTCGATCGTGTCGCCCCCCGAGCGGTCGTCCTCCTGAAGCTCGGGCAGGAAGTCACCCAACGCGACCTGAAACGCTCCCCGCGCCTCGCTCAACGCAACCCGGTCCTGCGGGCGGCGCGGCCCCGCCAAGGAAGGCACCACCGTCGAGAGGTCCAGCTCGATCTCGTCGGAGTAGACGGGCGTCGGCGAGTTCTCGTCATGCCACAGGCCCTGCTCCCGCGCGTAGGCCTCGACCAGAGCGATCTGCTCCGGCGGCCGGCCCGACAGCTCCAGATACCTCAGCGTCTCGTCGTCGATCGGGAAGATCGCGCACGTCGAGCCGAACTCCGGGCTCATGTTGCCGATCGTCGCGCGGTCGGCCAGCGGCAGCCCTGCGAGGCCGCGGCCGTGGAACTCGACGAACTTGCCCACGACGCCGCGCGCGCGCAGCATCTCGGTCACGGTCAGGACGAGGTCCGTCGCGGTCGTGCCGGTCGGCAGTTGGCCGCGCAGCGCGAAGCCGAGCACCTGTGGGATCAGCATCGACATCGGCTGGCCGAGCATCGCGGCCTCGGCCTCGATCCCGCCGACGCCCCAGCCCAGCACCCCGAGCCCGTTGATCATCGTCGTGTGCGAGTCGGTCCCGACCAGCGTGTCGGGATACGCCATCCCCCCTCCGGGAGACGGTTCCACGAACACCACGCGCGCGAGGTACTCGAGGTTCACCTGGTGCACGATCCCCGTGTCCGGCGGCACGACCGCGAAGTTGTCGAAGGCGTCCTGCCCCCAGCGCAGGAACGAGTAGCGCTCCTCGTTTCGCTCGAACTCGCGCTCGGCGTTCACGACGAACGACTCGCGCCGCGCGAACGAGTCGACCTGCACCGAGTGGTCGATGACGAGCTCGGCCGGGACGAGCGGGTTGATCTTCCCCGGGTCGCCGCCCATCGCGGCCATCGCGTCGCGCATCGCGGCGAGGTCGACGATCGCGGGCACGCCCGTGAAGTCCTGCATGACGACCCGTGCCGGGGTGAACGCAATCTCCTTGGACGGCTCTGCCGCGGCGTCCCATGTCGCCAGAGCCTCGATGTCCGCGGCCGTGACCGAGCCGTTGCCCTCGGTGCGCAGCAGGTTCTCCAGCAGGATCTTCAGCGAGAACGGCAGCCGCGCGACATCGAACCGCGACGGCAATGCGTCGAGGCGAAAGATGTCGAATGAGCGCTCACCGACGGTGAGCGTGCGGCGGGTATCGAAGCTGTTCGTGGTCATTCTGGGACGGTTCCTACCGGGAAATTTAGTTCAGGAGTGTGGCAGTCCCGGCGCCTTCGCCTCGGGTTGTCGCACCGACGATCCGCGCGATGACCGAGTCCGTCTGGACTACCTGCGGCCGCCCGCGCTCGAGCCGTGCACGCGGCGACCGCAACCAACCAATGAAGAAGCTCGTTGGACGGACCCGTCTCCCTCAGCCATCATGAATATTCGGATGGCGCAAGGGGAGAGCACGGGGGAGGGTCCGGCCCTCGTCGGCCGCGCCCGCGAGCTCGAGCAGCTCGACGGGGCGCTCGGCCGGGTCTTCGACGGCCGCGGCACGCTCGTGCTGCTGACCGGGGAGCCGGGCATCGGCAAGACGACGCTCGCCCGCGCGTTCGTCGAGCGCGCGGTCGACCGCGGCGCCGCGCATGCCTGGGGCGCGTGCTGGGACGGCGGCGGGGCACCCGCGTACTGGCCGTGGGTGCAGATCGCCCGCTCCGTCGCCCGGCGCGACGACATCGCGCGGCTGCCTCGCGCGCTCGGCGACGGCGCGCCCTGGATCGCGGGGCTGCTGCCGGAGTTCGCCGACGTCCTGGGCTCGCCGCCCCCGCAGTCCGAGCGCGACGCCGACCGGGGGCGCTTCCGGCTGTTCGACGCGATCGCGACGCTGCTGGCCACGTCCGCCGTACGTCAGCCGCTTGTCGTCGTCCTCGACGACCTGCACTGGGCCGACGCCTCGTCGCTGTACGCGCTCGAGTTCGTCGCCCGATCGCTCCCGGACGTCCCGGTCCTCGTCATCGCCGCCTACCGCCACGCGGAGGCACACGCGCGGCCGGATCTCGGAGCGCCGCTCGGCGGGCTCGCCCGCGCCGCGATGCGCCTGCCGCTCGAAGGCCTCGGTCGCGATGACGTCGGGCGGATCGCCGCCGCCCGCGTGCGCGAGCTCGGGGCCCCGCCCGGCCAGGCCGACGCGGAGGGCATCGCGCCGAGCCTCGTGACCGCCGTGCACCGCGCCAGCGCCGGCAACCCGTTCTTCGTCGACGAGCTCGTGCAGCTGCTCGCCTCGCAGGGGCGCCTGAGCGACGGCCGCGCCGCCGAGCGCCCGCTTCCCCTGCCCGACGGCGTCCGCGACGCGATTCGCCGGCGCCTCGCCCCGCTGGATGCCTCCGCGACCGACGCGCTCGATGCCGCGTCGGTCATCGGTGGCGACTTCCAGCTCGCGACGCTCGCGCGGATGCTCGACGTCGCCCCCGCCGCCGTGCTCGAGCGTCTCGACGCGGCCCTGCGCGCCGGCGTCGTGACGCTGACCGAGGATCCGGGACGGCTCGCGTTCGCGCACTCGCTCGTCCGCGAGACCCTGCTCGAGGGGCTCGGCTCGACGCGCCGCGCGCAGCTTCACCTCGTCGCCGCCGAGGCGCTCGAGGACGTCTACAACGAGGACCTCGAGTCGCGCCTGGCGGAGATCGCCCACCACTTCCTCCAGGCCGCGACCGAGGGCGGTGCGGAGCGGGCCGTGGAGTACGCGGCGGGCGCGGCGCAGCGCGCCGTCAGCCAGTTCTCCTACGAGGAGGCCGCGCGCCTGTACCAGCGCGCGCTCGACGTCGCCGAGGCGCTGCCGGCCGACTCGGAGCGCGCCTGGGCGCTCGGCCACGGGCTCGGCGAGGCGCTCATGCGCGCCGGCGATACGGCGGGGGCACAGCGGGCGCTGCGCACGGCGGCCGAGCACGCCCGTCGCCTCGGCGACCCCCAGCGCCACGCCCGCGCCGCGCTGGCGAGCACGCTCGGCGGGTTCTCACCCGGCGTCGTGGACGTCGGAGTCGTCGGGCTACTCGAGGAGGCGCTCGCGCGGATGGACGCGGTCGACACCGACGACCCCGAGCAGCGCGCGTCCGACGACGACCTGCGCTGCCGCCTGCGCGTGCAGCTCGCGCTCGCCCTGTACTGGTCGCCGGCCCGGGAGCGGCGCGAGCAGCTCGTCGACGAGGCGCTCTCGATCGCGCGCGCGATCTTCGCCGGAGATGTCGCCCAGCGCTCACGCGAGCAGCGCATGCAGGCCAACCGCGCGCTCGCCTACGCGCTGGCGCAGGGGTTCGTCGCCGTGTGGGGTCCGGACACCGTCGCGCGCGGGTTGCCGATCTCCGTCGAGGCGCTCGAGCTCTGCGACGAGACCGGCGACGCCGAGCTCGCCTCCGAGATCCGCCTGTGGCGCATCAGCCTGCTCCTCGAGCTCGACGACCCGCTGCGCGCGGAGGAGGAGATCGAGGCCTTCGGCGCGACCGCCCGCCGCCTCGCTCAGCCGCGCATGCTCGTCTACGACCCGCTGCACCGGGCGATGGCGGCTCACCTGCGCGGGGACTTCTCCGCCGCGGAGCGCTTCACCGACGAGGCCGTCATCCGCTCGCGTGACGTCCCCGGCTCGATGGGGCCGATCGTCGCCGACGCCCAGACGTTCCTCGTGCGACGGACGCGCGGCCGCCATCTCGGCCTCGAGCCGCTCGTGCGTACCATCGCCGACCGCCTCCCCGCGATGCGACAGTGGCGCTGCGGCCTGGCACTCGTGCTCGCGGAGCTCGGCCGCGAGGAGGAGGCGCGCCGCGAGCTCGAGCACCTCGCCTACGACGACTTCGCCGACGTGCCGCGCGACGCGCTGTGGCTCGTGGCGCTGGCGCTGCTCGCGGAGGTCGTCACGCGGCTGCGCGACGCGGCGCGCGCGCAGCGCCTCTATGAGCTCCTCGCGCCCTACGAGGGGCGCAACGTCGTCTCGATGGGTGCCGCCTACCTGGGTCCCGTCGCGCGCTACCTCGGGCTGCTCGCGATGACTGTCGGGCAGGACGAGCGCGCGCTCGGACACCTCGAGACCGCGCGCTCCGCGGCCGAGCGCATGGGCGCACGGCCGACGGTCGTGCTGACGACGCTCGACGCCGCCGAGGTCCTCGCGCGCCGCGGCACGCGCGGGGACGTCCAGCGCAGTCGCGCGCTCGTGGAGCGCGTCGCCGCCGAGCCGGTCACGCGGGACATGGACGGCGCGCTCGATCGCATCGCGCGCCTGCGCGCGCGCTTCGGGGCCATCGCGGAGTCCGCGCGGGGCCCGGACCGGCCCCGCGACGCTTCGCTGCGGCGCGACCAGGACGCGTGGACGTTCGAGTACGGCGCGAGCCGCTTCATCCTGCAGGACGCCAAGGGCCTGCGCCATCTCGCGACGTTGCTGTCGGCCCCCGGCACGCCGATCGCCGCCGTCGGGCTCGCCGCGGCCGCCGAGGGCAGCGCGGCCCCCGGCGAACGGTTCGCGGCGACCGATCACGCCGCCTTCCGCGATCGCGCGAGCGAGCTCGAGGAGGAGCTCGCCGAGGCGCAGGCGTTCAACGATCCCGAGCGCGTCGCGCTCGTGCACGAGCAGCTCGCGTCGCTGGCCAGCGTGCTGACCGCGCCGTCGGGCGCCGCGAGCGAGCGCGCGCGCGTCAACGTCACCCGATCCCTGCGCGCGACCCTCAAGCGCGTCGGCGAACACGACGCCGGACTCGGCGCGCTGCTGGGGAGCTGCGTACGTACGGGCACGATGTGCATGTACGAACCGGACCCCGGCACACCGCTGGCGTGGGAAGTCCAGACCTGAGTAGTCAGAACGGCTAGGCTTCCTCGCGACCGGAAGTCGTCATGAGAGGTTCGTCTAAGCGCTCCCGAGGGTCCTCGGCGGGTGAAGGCCCGCTGGTTGGACGCGTGCGGGAGCTTCAGCAGCTCGTCCGCGCGTTCGACGACGCCCGCGCTTCGCGCGGCGGAGTCCAGCTCATCCTCGGCGACCCCGGCGTCGGCAAGACGCGGCTCGCCGCGGCGCTCGCCGACCACGCGGGGGCGCACGGCGCCACGGTCATCTGGACGCGCGGATGGGGCCGGGCCGCGCCCGCGTACTGGCCCTGGGTCGAGGTCGTCCGCAGCCTCTGCCACGACCTCGACGGCGCGCAGCTGCGCAGCCGGCTCGGGGCGAGCGCCGACGAGCTGCTGCGCCTCGCGCCCGAGCTCGCCGAGCGCCTCCCCGCGCCGCACCCGCCGCCCAACGCCGAAGTCGGCGCCGAGAACTCGGAGATCGCCCGCTTCACGCTCTTCGACGCGCTCGTCTCGCTGCTGCGCACCCGCAGCACGGAGGCGCCCGTCGTCGTGCTCATGGACGACCTGCAGGCGGTGGACGAGGGCTCGCTCGTCGCGCTGGACTTCGTCTCGCGGATGCTGCGCGACGCGGCCGTCCTGCTCGTCGTCACGATGCACGAGCGCGTGCCCGAGCGCTCGCCCGACGAGCAGACCGCACTGGCGAATATCGCCCGGGCGGGCCGCCGGCTCGTCCTCGGGGGCCTCACCCCCCCGGACATCGCCGCGCTGATCGAGACGACGAGCGGCAGCGAGCCCGGCAAGCGCCTCGTGCACGCGGTCCACGCCGCGACCGAGGGCAACCCGTTCTTCGCGCGCGAGATCATCGCGCTGCTTCTGGCCGAGGGCCACCTCGAGGACCCGCCGGACGAGCTGCCGCTGCCCGAGGGTGTGCGCGAGACGATCCGCCGGCGTCTCGAGCCCCTCGCCCCACCCGCGCTCAAGACGCTCGAGCTCGGGGCGATCCTCGGTCGCACGTTCTCGCTTGCCGCGCTCGAGCACGCCTCGACGCTCGATCGCGAGGCGGTCCTGGCCGCGCTGGACCAGGCGGGCGGGCTGGGGCTTGTCGTCGAGGTGCCGGGCACGATCGGCCAGTACCGCTTCGGCCACGGCCTCATCCGCGAGACGCTGCTCGCGAACATGCCCGCGTCCGCGCGGATGGCAAACCATCAGACGGCCGGGGAGGCGCTCGAGCACGTCTACCGCGGCGCGATCGAGGCCCATCTCCCCGAGCTCGCGCACCACTTCCTCGAGGCCGCGCCGCGCGGGGATCTCGCCAAGGCGGTCGACTACGCCGAGCGCGCCGCGCAGGGCGCGGTGGACAACCTCGGCTACGAGCAGGCGGCCGAGCTCTTCTCGCGCGGGCTGGAGGCCCTGGAGCTGCTCGATCCTGACCCGCGGCGGCGCGCGCAACTCCTGCTCGGTCTCGCTGGCGCGCAGTCACGCGCGGGCCGGCCCGCTGCGCGCGCGACCTACGAGACGGTGGTCGGCGTCGCTCGCGCGATCGGCGACGACGTGTTCCTGGCGCGCGCCGCGCTCGGCATCGCGCCCTTCGCCCTGACCCCGGGCTTCGTCGACGACGAACACGTCAAGCTCCTCACGGAGTCGCTCGACCGTCTCGGGTCGGCCGACGATCCGCTGCGCGTGCGCCTCCTGGGGTCGCTTGCGGTCGCGCTGTACTGGTCGGACACCGCGCCACGGCGCCGCGAGCTGGCCTCGGAGGCGCTCGCGATGGCCGAGCGCCTCGGCGAGGACCTCACGATGGCCTTCGCGGCGTGCACCGCCCAGCTTGCCACGACCGGTCCGGACACCACCGAGCAGGGTCTGCAATGGCTTGACACGCTGTTCGCCGGCTCGCTCGTCGGCGGCGAATCGACGATGACGCTTGCCGCTCGCAGCCGGCACGTCGACCTGCTGCTGGAGGTCGACGACCTCGCCGGCGCAGACATGGCGATCGAGACGCTCGCGCGTGTCGCCGAGGCCGCGGGCGATCCGCGGGCGGCGGCCTTCGTGCCGCTGCACCGCGCGCGCCGGGCGGCGCTCGAGGACCGCTTCGACGAAGCGCACGCGCTCGTCGACGCCGTCGCGCAGCTCGCCGAAGGCCTGCGTGGATCGACCATCCCGATCACGGTCGCCTCGCAGCGCGTCGTGCTCACGTGGATCCAGCGCGGGCCGAGCGAGATCGGCGATCAGGTGCGCGCCTGGGCCGACGCGGTCCCGGCGATGCCGGTGTGGCGGGCGGGCCTCGCGGCCGCGCTCGCCAACGAGGGGCGGATGGCCGAGGCACAGCTCGAGTTCGACCGGCTCGCTGTCGACGGCTTCGCCGGCCTGCCGCGCGACAACCTGTGGTTCCTCGCCGTGGCGATGCTCGCCGAGGTCGCCGGGCCGCTCGAGGACCGCGAGCGCGCGGCGCAGCTGCACGCGCTGCTCGCCCCGTTCAGCGGCCGCAACGTCGTGCTGCCGACGGCGGCGTTCCTCGGGCCGGTCGACATGTGGCTCGGCGTGCTCGCACGGATCGCCGGAGATCGCGAGGAGGCGCTCGCGCGGTTGACCGCCGCGCGCACCTCCGCCCATCGCCACCGGTCGCGGACCGCGCTCGTGCGCATCGCGGCCGAGGAGGCGGCGCTGCTCGCCGACGACCCCGATCCCGCGGCGCGCGAGCGCGCGCAGCAGCTGCTCAGCGAAGCTGAGGCCATCTGCGAGGAGATCGACCTGCCGTGGCTGCGACGGCGCCTGCTCGACGTTCGCGAGCACATGCGCGCGCCGGCGGCGCAGTCGCCGTCCCCGCCGCGCCCGGCCGCGGCCGAGCCGCGTCTCACCGCGACCGCGTCTGCGGTGAACGCGACGCTGCGCCGCGTCGGCGACGTGTGGACGATCAGCCACGAGAAGCGCACGCTGCACCTCAACGACGGCCGCGGCGTCCGGCTGCTCGCGCTGCTGCTCGAGCGGCCCGGGGTCGAGATCCACAGCCTCGACCTCGTGGCCGCCGTCGACGGCACGGAGCCGGCGAGCGTGATCCTCGGCGACGGCGGCGGGCAGGTCAGCTCCCGCCGCAGCCTGCAGGGCGGCGCCGGGCCGGCGCTGGATGCGCAGGCCAAGAGCGAGTACCGCGCCCGCGTCGACGCGCTCGGCGAGGAGATCGCCGATGCAGAGGCGGCGGGCGATGAGGCGCGCGCCGAGCGAGCGCGGATCGAGCTCGAGTTCATCAGTCGCGAGCTCGCGAGCGCCGTCGGCCTGGGTGGGCGTGACCGGCAGACCGGTGCGCACGCAGAGCGCGCCCGCGTGAACGTCACCCGGGCGGTCCGCGGCACGCTGAAGCGGATCGCCGGATACGACGCGAAGCTCGGCCGGGCGCTCGAGGAGACCGTGCAGACCGGCACGTTCTGCGCCTACCGGCCGAGTCCGCGGCGCCCCGTGCAATGGACGGTCGACGACGGCGGTGGCCCCGCGGGCCGGTAGCGCGTTCGCCCCGGACGAACGCGAAGTCCTGCGCGGGTGTACGGCGTTCACGCAGAAGTCACGCCTAGAGGGCATGGAAGCGGGGGTGCAGCACACGTTCTTGTTCGCCGATCTCGTTGGCTTCACGTCGTTTACGGAGCGGGTGGGCGACGAGGCAGCCGCCGACGTCGCGGTCGCCTTCCAGGTCGCGGCGTCGCACCTTGCGCCCGACTACGGCTGCGAGGTCGTCAAGAAGCTCGGCGACGCGGTCATGGTTCGTGGCGACGACGCCGCGCGTGTCGTCGGCCTCGCCCTGCAGGTCATGCGCGAGCTGTCCGAGGAGGGCTGGTGCCCGCCCGTGCGCATGGGCGTCCACTCCGGCGCCGCGGTCCGGCGCGCGGGTGACTGGTACGGCGCGACCGTGAATATCGCGGCGCGGCTGGCCGATTCGGCGGGCGCCGGCGAGGTGCTCATCAGCGCGGCGACGCGCACGTGCCTGGCGACCCGCGACGGCATGGTCCTCGCCGACCGCGGCATCAAGAACTTCAAGAACGTCGGCGCCCCGCTGACGATCTTCTCCGCCGCGTAGGGTGGCGACCCGCCGGCGGGGGCGAAGTGGCGACGACAGGCACAGGGAAAGGCCACGGGAAAAGAAAGAGGACGCCACGGGGAAGAGGCGCCCTCTCTCAACCGGATGGCTGTCCCTAGCCTGCTGTCCCTAGCCTGTCGTCATAGGGCAGGCGTGAAGGCGAGGCGAACGTTGTTCACTTTCGCTGAACGCCGGCACGATCAGGCGGACGCCGGCGCGATGTTCTGGTTGAGCCGGAAGAGGTTTTCCGGGTCGTAGCGGGCCTTGAGCTCCTGCAGACGGGGGAACTTGTCGCCGAAGGCCTCGCGGACCCGGCCTGAGCCCTCGTCTCCGATGAAGTTCAGGTAGACGCCGCCGCGGGCGTACGGCTTCATCGCGTCCGAGAATTCCCGCGCCCAGGCGATGTTCGCGTCGGCGTCAGCGGGGTCCATCCACAGCGACAGCAGGTGGACGTTGAACGGCGCATCGCGCTGGCCGAACGCCATCGCGTCGTCCGGTACGCGCGAGACCGCGCCACCGCCGGGGATGACGATCGCCTGGCTGAACGGGGACGGGCGCGAGTTGCCAAACCGGGCGAAGACCTCGATCGCCTCGTCGGGCAGATCGACGAAGTCCGCCTTCCAGTAGTTCTGCAGGCCGTGCGGGTTGCCCGGCTCGATCAGCCGCTGCACCGCGACGTACGGCATCGGCTGGACCATCGCCAGCGCCGGTGGCCCGAACTCGACCAGCGGGCGCAGCGCCTCCTCGCCCTCCGCCGGGTCGCCGACGTAACAGACGATGACGCCGACCACCGGCTGGCCGCGCACGGGCTCGGGGACGAAGTCCTCCGGCGGCGCGGAGATGAACGCGACGGCGCCGCCGATCTCGTCGGGCGCGTCGGCCATGAAGTCGCGGTAGAAGCGCAGCAGCTCCGGACCGCGCTCGGCCGGGTGCATGAGCATGCCGCCATAGAGGATCGGCCCGACGGGCTGCAGAGAGAACTCAAACGACGTGACGACGCCGAAGTTGCCACCTCCGCCGCGCAGGCCCCAGAAGAGGTCGGCGTTCTCGTCCTCGGATGCGGTGACGATCGACCCGTCGGCGAGGACGACCTCGCAGGAGATCAGGTTGTCGCAGGTCAGGCCGCACTTGCGCTCGATCCAGCCGCTGCCCGAGCCGAGCGCGAGGCCAGCGACGCCCGTGGTCGGCACGCGCCCGCCGGTGACCGCGAGGCCGTGCTCCTGCGTCGCGGCGTCGACGGCGCCCCAGTTCGCGCCACCGCCGACGCGGGCGGTACGCGCCTCGGCATCGACCTCGACGGAGCCCATCGGGCGCATGTCGATGCAGACGCCGTCGTCGCACATCGCGTGGCCGGTGACGCCGTGCCCGCCGCCGTGGACCGCGATCGGCAGCCCGGCCTCGCGCGCGTACGCGATCGCGGCGGCGACGTCGGCCGGCGACTCACAGCGCGCGATGAGCGCCGGCTTGCGGTCGATCATGCCGTTGAAGAGGCTGCGCAGCTCGTGGTAGTCACCGTCAGCGGGGCGCACGAGCCGGCCGCTGAACGTCGCTTCGAATTCTGATGTGTCCGTTGCCAGTCCCATTGGCCAACTCCGTTAGGTAGGGGGTGGCGGCGATCCTCTCACCACTGGTCTTGCGCGCGGGTTAATCGTGCGCGTCGCGCTGTGAGCCCCCGGTGTAGCCTGGCGCGCCATGGCGCTGATCGACGACGTCACCGCCGCCTGCAAGCGCCTCGCGCCCGCGGGCTGGGGCGGCCTGCTGGCGGCGCATGGGCTCGACATCGGCGCCCCGGACCTGCGCAGCGAGCTGCTGCGTGCCCTGCCGGACATCGACCGCACGGTGCCGGGCTTCGAGGACTTCGCCGACGAGGGGACGCGCGGCATCGAGCCGGCCCGCCCGGCGCAGAGCCTGCTCTACCACGCTTTCGCCTCGCCCAACGTGCTCACGCAGATCTCCGGCCAGCCGCTGGAGGCGTTTCCCACGCTGGAGGAGATCGACGCCGTCGAGAACCTCGCGTTCGGGATCGAGACGCCGTCGCTGGCCGAGGTCTCGGCGCCCTTCCCCGGCGCGCTCATGGCCGTGGCGGTGTTCGCGGTGGAGTACCGGCCGGCGCCCGAGAGCGTCCATCGCCGCCACGCGGACCTGAGCTTCTCGCGCACGGGGGTCGCGCGGATCGGCACCGCCGCCGCCCACTACAACGCCGGGGCGCGCGGCTTCGAGCCGTTCGTCGACGGGGACGATCACGCCTTCGCCGTGCTGCCCTCGCAGTTTCAGCCGTACCTCGCCGTCCAGCTGCGCGGCCTGTTCGAGCTCTTCGGCCCGATGAACTTCAGCCTCGGCCAGTTCTTTGACTCGAGCCTCGCGGGCGACGAGAACCGCTCGTTCTGGGTGCCGGTCCACAAGCTCTTCGACGGCGAGGAATGCCTGCGCGGCATGGATCTGTCGGTGACGCTCGAGGCGCGCCACGTCAACGAGAAGCTGCGCCGCGTGCACCGCGAGCTCGCCCGGCAGGGTCACAACACGGGCTGGAAGGCGCCGGACATCGACCAGCCGCCGTTCGTCTTCACCGAGGGGATCGCCGAGCTCGACGAGGCGCTCGGGCCGGGCATCGTCGCGCCGGTCGCGCACGAGCACCTCGTGCAGGCCGCGACCCTGAACGACAAGCCGCTGAGCTTCCGCGTGCCCGCCGACGCCGACAACGGCTGGGCCCCGAGCCTGCTCATCCGCGACGAGGACAACTTCCGCCACGCGCCCGAGTACGTGCACGTCCGCCACAGCGTGGACGCCGACGGCAAGGTCCACGACCTCGGCGACGAGGCCGACGTCGCGGCGGTCGTGCGCGCGGGCGGCTACCGCGCCCAGCACTACGTGGACTTCACGGGCGACGGCTGGGTCGCCGCGACGATCCCCGAGCTCGCGGTGCAGGTCCCGCGCCACGTCCCGGCGTACTCGCTCGTCACCGCGCCGGACTTCTATCCCAACTGCGACCAGCGCGAGCTCGTCGAGTGGTGGACGCAGCGCGTCCCGACGAAGCTGCGCGATCGCATCTGGCAGACGCCGCCGCTGACGCTGTCCGATGAGCGCCTGGCGCCGAACCTCCAGCTTCCCGACGTCGACTTCCGCGCCGAGGACGACACCGTGTCGGCGATCGTCTCGATGCCCGCGGCGGTCGTCGCCGCGCAGCGCCCGCTCGACGTGGCGCCGACCGCGCGCCACGCGCACCTGCCCGACGGCGCGGCGGGCGTGTTCGCCCCGGGCTGGGACACGAGCCGCGACCGCACCGACGGCGTGGGCCATCTCGCCGCCTACGGCCTGGGCTCGCCGTTTCCCGAGGACGCGAAGCTGTGCGCCGCGCTGTCGTCGTTCTGGCCCGCGGTCGCGCCCGACGCCGGACGCAGCTTCTCGCAGGCCTGGCCGACCGCGACGCCGCTCACCGACGAGGAGATCGGGAGCGTCGGCGACCTGCCGTGGGACGGCGTGCCGGGCCCGCGCATGGTGCAGGACGACGTCGTGGAGTACGCGAGCTTCGATTACGTCGACTACGTGCGCTCCGCGCTGGACAACGCCTTCACGCTCGCGCTCACGTGCAAGGTCGGCGTCGAGGAGTACGAGGCGCGCGTGCTCGTGGCCGTGCGGTCGTATCTCGCGCTCGGGATCCAGCCCGATGACCGCACCTGGCGGCTGCTGTCGTTTCGCGCGGTGGCGCCCGACGACGGCGAGCTCGACGAGGCCCAGACGAGCACGAGCGTGACGCTCGGGGGGGACCGCTACCGGCTCGAGTTCGGCCACCAGGGCGACCGGGTCGACACCGCCGACCATCGCAAGGTCCGCTTCGAGATCGGCGAGCGCGCCACGATCTACGCGGGCGCGCTGCCGCGGCTGCTCGTCAAGCGGACCGGCGGGTCGTGGCGAGCCGTCCGGACGACGTAGGCGCGGACGTCGACGTCGCGATCGTCGGGGCCGGCCCGGCGGGCGCCGCCGCGGCGATCCTGTGCGCCGGGGCAGGGCTGCGCGTGGCGCTGCTCGAGCGCGGCGCGTTTCCCCGCGAGCGCCCGGGGGAGACGCTGCACCCCGGCGTCGAGGCGCCGCTGCGCGAGCTCGGCGTGCTCGACCGCGTCCAGGACGCCGGGTTCGTGCGCCACGACGGCGTCCAGGTGACGTGGGACGGCCCAACGCGCTTTGACGCCTACGGCGCCGACGAGGCCGGGCCGTGGCGCGGCTACCAGGCGCCGCGCGAGCGCCTCGACGCGCTGCTCGTGGACCGCGCGCGCGAGCTCGGCGTCGTTCTGTACGACCGGGTGCGCGCGATCGCTCCCGAGATGGACGCGGGGCGCGTCGGCGGCGTGCGCACGGGGGCGGGGGTCCTTCGCGCGCGGTTCGTCGTCGACGCGGGTGGCGGCGGGCACTGGCTCGCGCGCCGCCTCGGGCTCGAGCTCGACGAGCGCTCGCCGATGCTGATCGCGCGCTACGGGTACGTGACGGGCCGCTGTCGCGCGCGCGACGGCGCTCCCGCCATCGTCGCCGACGAGCGCGGCTGGACCTGGACGGCCCGCGTCGACGAGGGCGTCTACGCGTGGATGCGCCTGGACCTGAGCGGAACGGTCGCGGAGTCCGCCCGCCCGCGCGAGCTCGCTCGGCTGCGCGCCCGCGGGCGCCGGCGCGGCGCGGACGTGTCGTGGCGGATGGTGCGCGGCCCGGCCGGCCCTGGCTACGCGATGGCCGGCGACGCCGCGGCGGTGCTCGATCCGGCGTCGTCGCACGGTGTCCTGCGCGCCCTGCTCTCCGGGATGCACGCCGGCCGGCTCGCGCGCGCCGTGCTCGGCCGGCGTGGGAACGAGGCCGCGCTGTCGGCCGAGTACTCGCGGTTCGTCGCCGACTGGTTCGAGCACGACGTGGCGGAGCTTCGCGCGCTCTACGCGCGGCTGCCGTCGGCGCCGGCGTGGGTGGCCGGCGAACAGCATCGATAACGGATGACCGTGCCGTGCGGCGGGTGAGCAGGGGGTGGCAAGCGTTATCCCCGTGGTGCGACCAAAACGCTGGCCACCCGCCACATCGCGGCTCTCGCTGTCCCGGAGCGGCGCGCCGGCTCGGCATCCTTCATCGCTGCAGTTTGGGGCCGCTACCGCGTCCTGAGGTGCTCCCAGAGGTTGTCGAGCAACCTCCCCACCGCCGGCCCCGTTGCCGAGCCGGCGAAGTTGATCGCGCCCGCCGCGAACACCTTCGCTCCGGCCGACTCGTAGTACGTCATCTGCGCCGACTTGCCCGCGCCGAAGATGTTCGGCGCCGTCGCGAGGACGTGCACGCCCGCCGGCGAGCTCGCCGCGCGCGCGTCGATCTCGATCCCGTAATTGCCGAAGCGGCTGCCGTTGTGCAGGCCGGTGCCCTTGAAGACCCACGGCAGCGTGTGCGCGTCGGTGACGCGATAGGGCGCGTTGTGGAACTGGTTGTGGTTCCAGTCGACGTACTGGATGCCGATCCAGCGCGCTTCCGGACGACCGATGTCGCGCCAGCGCTGCGTGCGCGTGATCCGCTCGCCCGCGCGCGTGACGCGGTAGAAGAAGTTGTTGGCCGACAGGAACATGAGGTTCCCGCCGCCGTTGCGGTAGCCCTCGACGAGCGAGTAGGCGCGCTGCGTCGCGTACTCCGCATGACCGGGGAAGACGAGCAGCGCGTAGCGGCGGCGCAGCGTGGCCTGAGGCATCGTCTCGAGGTCGTCGTCGGTGAGGAAGTCCGCGTGCTTGTGGGTGTGCACGAGCCAATGCTCGAAGGCGGCGTCGTAGGGGCCGTAGTGCGGCGGCGCGCCGTGGTGGATGAACGGGCGGCTCAGCGAGACGCTGTGCACGCTCGGCGAGGCGTACCAGCTGTCGGGCACCCCGTCGCGGTTGTCGTCGCGGTAGTTGTAGGCCTGCCACGTGTTCGTCGGGATGACGACCGCCACCCGGCTGTGCGCGCCGCGGGCCGCGCGCAGGACGAACGGCGCGTACGCAAAGCCGCCGTGGCCGTCGCGGACGCGCGCGAAGTACAGCCCGCTCGGATTGCGCCGGCTCAGCGGCACGGTGAGGCTGCGCCGACCGCGGTGCGAGCTGGGCAGGGTGCGGACCTCGGTTACCGCGTCGCCGCGCATGATGCCCTCGCTGCGCGACCCCCGGCTTTCTGCACCGGCATGGAAGAGTTGCACCGTGACCAGCTGGCCTCGGCTGAGCACGACGAGCCGCGCCCGTCGGCCCGGCGCGTAGCTGCTGCGCGGGAAGTAGGCCTCGAGTGTCGGCCCCGGGCGCGACGCGTGACCGGCCGGGGCGGCGGCGAACAGGCCGAACGCCACGAAGCCGGTCAGGGTCGCCGCGACGGCCCGCGCCCGCGCGAGGCAGAGCACGGCGATCGCAGCAGCGGCGCATCGCATCGCCCGACCGTAGCCGAGCGATGCGAGCCGCGTGCGGACGAGTTAGGAGGTCTTGCTCTCCTGCTTGTCCTCGGACTTCGTGTCCTTCGCCTTCGGGGCGTGGCGCTTGACGACCTCGCACGAGCCCTTCGGGTTGGCTGCGGTCGCGTCGACGATGACGTCGACGTTGTCGAGCAGCGCCACGTCCTGGCCGTCGCCGCAGGTCACGCGGTCGACCTCGCCGTCGCGGGTGCGGATGACGTCGTTGCCGGCGTCGCCGTTGACGGTGTCGCCGACCTGGTCGACGCCCGGGCCGGGAGCCACGTCGCCGCGGGCCAGCGCCCACAGCTGATCGTTGCCGGGACCGCCGTTTGAGGTGTCGACGCCGCGGTTGGCGAAGATGACGTCGTTGCCGGCGCCGCCGTCCTGGGTGTCGTTACCCGTGCCGCCGGCCATGACGTCGTTGCCGTTCTCGCCGAACGACGTGTCGTTGCCGTTTCCGCCGAAGACGCGATCCTTCGAGTCGCCGCCGCGCAGCGTGTCGTTGCCCGCTCCGCCGGCGATGCGATCGAACGACGTCAGGTCGCCGGTGTTGTTGGCGTCGCCGATGATCGTGTCGTCGCCGCCGTTGCCGGCCAGGCGGTCGTTGCCCTGGACGCCGCGGATGACGTCGTTGCCGGCGCCGCCGCTGACGCGGTCGTTGCCGGTGCCGCCGTTGATCTGATCGGCACCGCCGCGTCCCCGAATGGTGTCGTTGCCGCCGTTGCCGCTGATCGTGTCGGCCGCATTCGTGCCCTTCAGATGCTCGCCGCCTGGACCACCGATGATCGTCGCGGCCAGCGCCGTGGACGGGACGATGAGCCCGACCGCTGCGACCGCTCCTACAAGCTGCGTCTTCGTGAAGTTCATGCCTGTGCTGCCTCCTCGTGGGGTTGCTGTGATGCACTGTCTTCCTCGAGCGACGCACTGGGAACGGGTGTCTCACCCAGTCCTCACCGGCTGTGAGAAGTTCGTGAGATCAGGCAGGGACCTGGCGGTGCGGGTACCTCCTGCGTCATGGTGTCTGCGCATGACCTGCCGCCGCTTCCTCATCGCGCTGCTCGTGGCGGCGTTCGCGTGCGCCACGACGACCGCGATCGCCGCGCAGCACGGCACGAAGAAGGCCGACCACATCGTGGGCGGCGCGTCCGCCGACCAGATCGACGGCAAGGGCGGAAACGACACGCTCGAAGGGGTCGGCGGCGCGGACACGCTGCGCGGCGGGCCCGGCAACGACCGCCTCGTCGGCGGCGCGGGCAACGACAAGCTGTACGGCGGTCCCGGGGCGGACTCGCTCTTCGGCGACACCGGCAACGACGGGCTCAACGGCGGCCCCGGGAACGACACGATCCTCGGGGGCTCGGGCAACGACCGCATCACGCCGGGCCCCGGCGCCGACGTCGTGGCCAGCGGCGACGGCAAGGACCGCATCTCTGCGCGCGATGGCACCCGCGACCAGATCGACTGCGGCGCCAAGAAGGACCGCGTCATCGCCGACAGCAACGACTCGGTCGCCGGCAACTGCGAATCTGTCTCCCGTGGCTGATGAGCCAGGGGCGGACGGCGGGGGGCCCGTCGTCCTGCTCGTCGATGACGACGCGGCGATCCGCCGCGCTGTCTCGGCGGGCCTCGAGCTCGAAGGCTTCCGCGTCGTCGCGGCGTCCGGCGGCCGCGCGGCGCTCGTCGCCGCGCAGAGCGTCGAGCCCGCGGTCATCCTGCTCGACCTCTCGATGCCAGACCTCGACGGCCTCGAGGTCCTGCGTCAGCTGCGCGAGGGCGGCGACGACGTGCCGGTGTGTGTGTTGTCGGCCCGCGACGAGGTCGACGACCGCGTGCGCGGCCTGCAGGCCGGAGCCGACGACTACGTCGTCAAGCCGTTCGCGCTGGAGGAGATCACCGCGCGCCTGCAGGCGCTCCTGCGCCGCCGCCCCGCCGCGGCGGACGCGAGGCTGACCGTCGGCGACATCGAGATCGACCCGCGCGCGCACACCGCGCGCCGCGGCGGGCGCGACCTGGCGCTCACCGGGCGCGAGTTCGAGTTGCTGCACCTGTTCATGCGTCACCCCGACGAGGTCATCGACCGCGCGCGGCTGCACGAGGACGTGTGGGGCTACACGTTTGACCCCGGCACGAACATCGCCGACGTGTTCGTCGGCTATCTGCGGCGCAAGCTCGAGGCCGACGAGGACACGCGCGTGCTCCACACCGTGCGCGGCATCGGCTTCATCCTGCGAATCTAGCCGCGCATGCGCAGCCTCCGTGGTCGCCTGACGATCGGCATCACGCTCGTCCTCGCCGTCGTGATCGCGGGCGCGGGCGTGATGGTCTCGCGCTACGTCGAGCGCTCCGAGCGCGGGGCGTTCGACGACCGGCTGAAGCGCACGGCCGAGCTGTCGCGCGAGACCGCGGTCGTGGCGATCGAGCAGAGCCTGCCGCCGCACGACCGGCGCCTGGATGCGGTGCTGGGGGCGACCGCCACGTCCGTCCGGGCCACGTTCGGCAACACGCTGCTGTACGGCTCGGGAGCACCCGCGCCGAAGGGCGGTCCGAAGCCGGCCGACGGGTTGCGGACATACACCGCGCACGGCGGTCGCTACCGCGCGTACGGGCTCAGCATCAGCAAGCGCGGGCTCCCGGGCCGGGTCCACCTCGAGGTCACGACGAAGCTGAGCCCGCTCGAGCAGCGCCTGACGCAGATCAACCGGCGCCTGGCCGCCTTCGGGATCGGCGCCCTGCTCGTCGGCACGATCGGGACGTGGTTTCTGGCCGGGCGGATTCTGCGCCCGCTGCGCCGGCTGCGCGCCGCGACGTCGAACATCGCCGGCACGGAGGACCTCGACCGCCGCGTGCCCGGCGACGACGGGCCGGGGGAGCTGCGCTCGCTCGCCGCGAGCTTCAACGCCATGCTCGCGCGGCTGGGGCGCTCGGCGGCCGACCGCGAGCGCGCGCTGGCCGCGACACGTCGCTTCACCGCCGACGCCGGGCACGAGCTGCGCACGCCGCTGACGAGCGTGCAGGCGACGCTCTCGGCGCTGAGCCGCCATCCCGACATTCCTGCCGAGCGGCGCAGCGAGCTCGTCGACGACGCGCTGTCCGAGCACCATCGCCTCGTCGATCTGCTCGACGGCCTGCAGGCTTTGGCGCGCGGCGACTCGGCGCCCGAGCGCGGGGAGATCGATCTCGCGGAGGTGGTCGCGGGCGCGCTCGATGACGTGCAGCCGCGCCATCCCGGCGTGACGTGGACCACCGACCTGCCGGCGGATTCGCTGCCGATGTACGGGTGGGAGGCCGGCGTGCGCATGCTCGTCGCGAATCTGCTGGAGAACGCGGCGCGGCACGGGAAGCCCGCCGGTCACGTCCACGTGGCGCTCGAGCCCGGTCCGGTGCTCCACGTCGACGACGACGGTCCCGGCGTTCCGCCCGACCAGCGCGAGCGGATCTTCGAGCCGTTCGTCCGCGTCGACGGCACGACGTCGCCCGGCTCCGGGCTTGGGCTCGCGCTCGTCAGCCAGCAGGCGCACGCGCACGCGGCCACCGTCGAGGCGGGGCCGTCGCCGCTCGGCGGCGCGCGGTTCAGCGTGCGCTTCGGGGCCGGCAGCTAGCCTTTTCGGTCCTGGTGAGAGTCGCGATCCTGACCGGCGCGGGCGCCGCGATCCTCGCCGTCGCGGGATGCGGGGGAAGCGGCGATGAGCCGAGCAGGCCGCAACCGCGCGTGCGCCTTGAGATCTCCAAGCCCGCGGACCTTTCGACCGTGCACCGTGAGACCGTGGACGTCCGCGGTCACGTGAGCCCGACGACGGCGGACGTGCGGGTCCTCGGCCGGCCCGCGCTCGTCAGCGGCGGCAGCTTCACGGTGCTCGTGCGGCTCGATCCCGGCGTGAACGTCATCGATGTCGCGGCCGCGGCGATCGGTCGCCGCCCCGCGCTGACGGCCTTCCGGGTGACCCGCGACCAGCGCGTGACCGTGCCCGATCTGAGCGGCGTCAGCGCCGACGAGCTCGAGACGACGCTGCGGACGGCCGGCCTCGTCGCGGACATCACGCGCGGCGGCGGCCTGCTCGACCAGTTCGTGCCGAGCGGGATCGGCGTCTGCCAGCAGGACCCGGAGGCCGGCACGCATGTGCGCCGCGGCACGACGGTGCACGTCGTCGTGGCGCGGGCCTGCTGAGCGGTTCGCGTCTCAGCTGCTCGGGGTGACGGCGATGAGCCCGATGCGGGCCTGGCCGCTGCGGTCGCGCACCGCCGCGAGCACGATCTTCCCCTCGATCGGGGCGCCCTGCGCACGGGTGACGCGGTAGTGCGCGCTCGCGCGGCCGGTCGGCCCGCCGCTCGTCTCAAGGTCCACGAGCTCATAGCCGCGCGTGGTGTTGGTCGCGAACTGCCGCTCGTACTCGGTGACCACGGCGGGGCGGCCGCGGGCGACGCCGGTCGGCAGGACGCGCACGACGTCGGTCGCGAGCACGCGCCGCAGCGCCGCGGCGTCCTCGTCCTGGTAGGCGCCGGCGAACGAGCCGGCGAGGTCGCGGACCTCGCCGGCGGTGAGCGGAAGCGCGGCCGCTCGCTGGGAGGTGTCGCCGGTGTCGCCGAAGATGAACCCGGCGCCGATCCCGGCGGCCGCGGCGGCGAGCCCGGCGGCGATGATGAACGGGAGGCGCGTTCGCTTGCCGCGGCGCGGCTTCGCCGCCGGCCGGGGCTCCTCCCGGCGTGCTGTGGCCGGTTTGACCCTGGTGAGCGCGCGCGTCGGAGCGGCGGTCGCGCGCGTCACGTCCTCCTCCGCGCCCGGCGCCGCCGGCCCGACGGCGACGCTGCGCTCGGATTCGGTGACCGCCTCGCCGCGCGCCGCGGCGAGCGCCGCGCGGCCGAGGTCGCCCGCCGACGGGTAGCGGTCGTCGGGATCCTTGGCCAGCGCGCGGGCGATCACCCGGTCGAACTCGCGCGGCGCGCCGGTCGTGGAGGGCCGTGGCGGCGGCTCGTGCATGTGCGCGAGCAGCGTGGCGGGGACGGTCCCGCGCGGGAACGGGGGCGTGCCGGTCAGCGCGGCATACAGAACGCAGCCGAGCGAGTAGACGTCTGACCGCGCGTCGACCGGCTCGCCCTGGAGTTGTTCGGGCGACGCGAAGTCGATCGTCCCGATCCACTGCCCGCTCTCGGTGAGCGGGTTGTCGGGGTCGAACGGGCGCATGAGCCCGAAGTCGCTGAGGTAGGCATGTTCGGCTTCGCCGCTGCCGGTCAGCAGGACGTTGCCGGGCTTGACGTCGCGGTGAACCAGGCCCGCGGCGTGGGCGGCGTCGAGCGCCGACGCAATCTGGGAGACCACCGCCGCCGCGCGCGTGCCGTCGAGGTGACCGTCGCGCTTGATGAGCCCGTGCAGGTCGCTGCCGGGGACGTAGCGCATGACGAGGTAGAGCTCGCCGTCCTCCTCACCCGCGCCGTGGACGGGCACGACGTTGGGATGATCGATCGCCGCCGCCATGCGCGCCTCGCGCTCGAAGCGCTCCCTGAAGTCCGAGTCGGTCGCCCGATCGCCCGCGATGACCTTCAGCGCGACCGGCCGGCGCAGGTCGATCTGGAGCGCCCGGTAGACGACGCCCATGCCGCCGCGACCGAGCACCGCCTCGATGCGGCAGCCGGCGAAGACGTCACCTGGGGAGAGGTCGGGCACCGAGACATTCTGATGCAGGCGGGAAGGATTGCGCCGATCGGGCGTCTTGGGGAGAGAGACCGGTTTCCGGAAATCGGAGCTGCCGTGAACGGACGCAAGCGGTACCTGCCCCTGATCCTCGCGCTTGGCGTTGGCGCGGGGCTGCTGCCGTCGCTTGCGCAGGGGGTGGCGCCGCCGTCGACGAGCAGCATTACGGCGGCGGCCGGGCCGAAGTGGGCCGGGCCGGACGGGACGAACACCGTCTACATCACGCCGGGCGGCACGGTGACGTTCTCGAACACCACGGCACTCACGCACAACGTCGCCTTCACCGCCACACAGCCCCAGTCGTGCGCAGAGATCGCGCCGGACTCCGGCGCCAGCGTGCCACCGCTTCCTCCAACGGCGACTGCCGGCCCGTGGTCAGGCACGTGCACGTTCGCGAACCTCGGCGACTACCCGTTCCATTGCACGTTCCACACCGGCATGAGGGGCACGGTCGTCGTCGCCAACGAGCTCCCGCCGCCCACGACGTCGACGGGCGGCGGCACGACCACCGGGACCCCTCCACCGCCGCCGCCGCCCGGGATCCCGCCCGCCGCGAACGCCCTGAAGCTCAAGTCCACTCAGAAGGGCAAGAGCGTCAAGGGCTCGATCAACATCCTGCTCGCGGGTTCGAAGCTCGACGTCCGCGCCGTTGTCAAACGGAAGACGCTCGGTATCTCCGGCAGCGGCCGCAAGCGCGTGGGCCGGTACCTGCGCAACTCAGTCGCTGCCAAGACGGTCAACTTCAAGGTCTCGCTGAGCGCAAAGGCCAAGAAGGCGTTGAAGAACAAGGGCAAGCTCAAGATCCGCATCGACATCACCGTCACCCCGCCCATCGGCAGCAAGTACACGAAGACGAAGACGGTGACGCTGAAGCCCTAGACCGAAGGAGGGGTACCTCCGCGGCAGCCGCTGGCAGACTGCCGCTGTCGTGAAGGGCCGCAAGCGCTACCTGCCGCTCATCCTCGCCCTCGGCGTCGGAGTGGGGCTGCTGCCCTCGCTCGCGCAGGGCGACGCGCCGCCGTCGACGAGCAGCATCGAGGCCTCGCTCATGGGCGTCGACCCCGTGTGGCGCGCACCCGACGGATCCGACACCGCTGTGATCGCGCCGGGCGGCACGGTCACGTTCTCCAGCGCGGCGAGCGTGACGCTCGCTCACAACGTCACGTTCGAGAACAGCGTCCTCAAGCCGCAGTCATGTGTGGAGACCGCCCCGTACCCGGAGGACCAAGCGCCGCCGCTCCCGCCCGGCGCCCAACCGGGCCCGTGGTCTGGGACGTGCACGTTCGCCGACGAGGGGACCTACACGTTCCACTGCACGAACCACGAGGCGATGACCGGCAAGGTCATCGTCGCCCATGTCCCGCCGCCGCCGCCCCCACCCCCGCCGCCACCACCGCCCCCTCCGCCGCCACCACCACCGCCGCTGCCGGCCGCCAGCACCCTGACGCTCAAGACCCAGCAGAAGGGCAAGAGCATCAAGGGCTCGATCCTCATCAACCGTGCCGGCTCCAAGCTCGACGTCCGCGCCTTCGTGACCCGCAAGGCGCTCGGCATGTCGGGCAGCGCGCGCAAGCGCGTCGGCCGCTACCTGCGCAACTCGGTCGGCGCCAAGACGGTCAACTTCAAGATCTCCCTCAGCCAGATGGCCAAGAAGGCCGTGAAGAAGAAGGGCAAGCTCAAGATCCGCATCGAGATCGCCGTCACGCCGGACGTCGGCGATACGTTCACGAAGACGAAGACGGTGACGCTAAAGGCGTAGGGCAGGAGCGGCGCCTCTCCACCCGGTGCCCTACGTGGTGCCCTCGATTGGCCTAAATGCGCAAGACGAGCGCCTACCTCGACGAAGCCCAGGGTGCCCGGCTGCGCCGGCCCGCCGCTGAGGAGGGCCGCTCGCCGTCGGAGATCCTCCGTCCGGAGGTGCGGCGCGGCGCGCCTTCCTGTCCGACATCGCGGCCGGACGTTGCGTGGTCGCCGGCCTCAAGCGTGCGGACTACGCGACCGTCGCCGACCTGGATGAGCTCTACGACGATCTCGAGATCGGATTCGCCGGCTGCGCGCGTGATCCTCGCCGCACGGCAGCGCACGACGCGCATCCTGAGCTTCGAGGAGCGTCACTTCCGGACCGGCGCCGCTCCACGGCACGGCGTCCACCATTTTGCCCGTGGACGCACTGCAGTCGAGCTCCGAGCGCCGCTCAGGCCGACGGGAACTGCGTCGCGATCTTGCTCGCCAACTCGGCGACAGCGCGTTCCGACAACAGGCCGCTCGCATTGAGGCGTTTCGCGAGGCCCTTCGGATACAGCAGCGGATAGCCGTCGAACTCCAGCGTGCCGAAGAGCGGGAGCTCGGTCTTGACGAAACACAGCACCCCGCGGACGCCGCTCACGGCCAGCTCGGGCATGACGTTCCGGACGAGCTCGACCTGTCTGGCGAGGCCTTCGACGAGCACCGTCTTGTCACGGCCGCCAATCATGAGCTTCGCCTTGCCGACCAGGGGCCGTCGGATCTCAGCCTTGCCGGTGTACCGCTTCGCGTCGATAACCCAGACGCCTGCTGGAGTGATCGCGATGTGATCGATGTTCGCCCTGCTGCGTGGGATGCGCCGGTCGTGTAGCAGCACCACGCGCCTGTTGCACCGCCTGGTGAGGCTCGCGGCGACGGCTTCCTCGCCGTCTGCGCCGGTGGCCCATGCCTTCAGGTTGCTGGGCTCATCCTTCAGCGCAAGCATGAGCCCACCGATGTGCGGATGCTTGTCGCG
Source organism: Solirubrobacteraceae bacterium (assembly GCA_033855075.1). Taxonomy (GTDB): domain Bacteria; phylum Actinomycetota; class Thermoleophilia; order Solirubrobacterales; family Solirubrobacteraceae; genus CADCVQ01. The sequence goes on from JAWVGM010000002.1 coordinate 96,446, forward strand.
TGTGCGCGCCTCGTGGTTGGCGCGCCTTCGCTCGTACTCGCGCCGCGCGCTGGCCCCGGGCGTCCCGACGTCGTGGTCGTCGTGTTGAAGGCTCACCGTCCGGGCTACGGTCGATGGCGATGAAAGCCTGAGCGCTGGCGAGCGGATTCGACAAGCGTTCCGTGGCCCTCCGATCCCTCGTCCTACGCCGCGGACACGCTCCTCGCGGTCTCGAATGTGTCCTCCGGCATGGGGACCGGCAGGCGCCACGTGAACGCGACCGGGCGCTCGCCTTGGTGATCCACGTACTCCACCGGGCCGAGAAAGGTGAACGTCTGGGTCCCCAGCTCGAACGTCTTTCGCTCACGTACGAAGAGCAGTACGCGCGTGGCCTCGGCGCGGTGGTTGATGTAGCGCTTGACGGTCGGCTGGCGCGGGGTTTGACGCGCCTGCGATTCCCAGTGAAACAACTCGCGATTGATTGCGTAGTCGCGGTACATCGTTGTCGGCGAGTAGTCGCGTTCAGCCTTGTGCAGGTCGATGAAGAACACGTCGCTACTGGCCTGTGGCACCCACAAGATCCCGCCCTGGGTTACCTTTGGCTTGACGCCGTGGGCATACCCAAGGGCAGCAACGATCTCCTGCCGGGAGTAGCGCGCGTGAAGCGTGAGCGGGATCTCGGCCGGCAGTACAGACGCCGCACCGAGCGTGCGGGATCGGGCGTCGAGCACGTTCAGAAGTTCGCCGAGCTCGGAGCGAACCGCAGTCTCGCGCCAGAGCGCGCCGAAGTAGCTCGATAGCGAGTCCGCGTGGGACCCACCTGACCCGAGCCCCCATCCGAGCATCGTCAAGAGGCGACGTTGGCGCTCATTGAGACCTTCTTCTCGTGGCGGCGTGTCGTTCGTGACAAGGCTGCGATAGAGCGCGACGCGCTCAGGGTCGTCGAGGTGGGTCAGGCGGCTGAGCGCTTTCAGCGTGCGTGTCTCGAGGTCGGCGTCGGTGGCTGCTCGGGCCGAGTGCCCGGCCTCACGCCGCAGCTGGGTCCAACTGCCGCTGCGGTAAACATCCTCGAGCCGATGCTGGCGGCGGTCGAGAAACTCCTGTAGCTGCGTGCCGTCTGGCTCGGAGCGGAGGTCCGCGACAAGCGTTGCCCAGCGCGAGCGACGGACTGCTGCCCTGAGGTTGTCGAGCACGATCTCGCGGCTCTGGCGGTCGAGATCGATGGTGCACCCGGCGGGAAGGAACGGGAAGCCGTCGGCCACCTGGTCGAGCATCCTCCCTCGCTTCGGATCGAGGATCGCTCGCAGCCGGTCCTCGAAGCGAAACTCGCGCCGGTGCTGACCGATGAGATCGATGACGGTGAGATGACTCTTCCCGGTCGCGCGGCGCAGTCCGCGCCCAAGCTGCTGGGTGAACACGGTCGACGACGCCGTCGGCCGCAGGAGCAGCAGGCAGTCGACATCGGGCACGTCAACGCCCTCACCGAGAACCTCAACCGAGAACACGCAACGCAGACGGCCCACCCGTAGCTCCCTCAGCTGACGGCTGCGCTCGGCCGGGGCGTCGTCGCCGGTGAGTGCCACGCTGGTGAGCCCCGCCTCGGTGAACTTGCGCGCCATGTAGCGCGCGTGCTCCTTCGAGACGCAGAAACCGAGCGCCCGCATTGATCCGGGATCAAGCACGATGTGCTGCAGCGCCTCGAGGAGTTTGCTGACACGCAGATCGTCGTTGGACAGGAGATTGCTGAGCTCCTCCGTTGCGTAGCCGCCCCGTCGCCACGTGACCTGACTGAGATCGGTGCCATCCGCTATCCCGAAGTACTGAAACGGCACGAGAAACCCCTGATCGATTGCTTCCCACAGGCGCAGCTCGACGGCGATTCGGCGGTCAAACCACTCCGTGACGTCCTTGCCATCAAGCCGCTCGGGCGTGGCGGTGAGCCCGAGCAATTCGCGTGGTGTGAGGTGGGTCAGCAGCCGGTCGTATGTGGTCGCCGCTGCGTGGTGGAATT
>JAWVGM010000003.1:0-9167 GCA_033855075.1 Solirubrobacteraceae bacterium
ACGAGACCGCGCCGCTGTACGCCTACGTGTTCAAGACCCGGGCCGACGCGTTCGCCGGGCGCATCAACCTCTTCCGCGTCTACCAGGGCGTCATGCGCCACGACACGCACGTCATGAACACGCGCACCCACGCCAAGGAGCGCATCGGTCAGCTGCTCGTCTTCAGCGGCAAGGAGTCCGGCCACGCCGACGAGTTCGGCCCCGGCGACATCGGCGCGGTGGCCAAGCTGAAGGAGTCGCGGGCCGGCGACTGGCTCGCCGAGCGTGATGAGCCGATCTCGATGCCGCAGCTCGAACTGCCGGCGCCGGTGATGGCCTTCGCGATGGAGGCCCAGGGCGACGAGGACAAGGTCTACACGTCGCTGCGCCGCCTGCAGGAGGAGGACCCGACGATCGATCTGCACCGCGATGCGCAGACCGGCGACCAGATCATCGCCGGCCTGTCGCAGATGCACGTCGAGGTCGTCATCGACCGCCTCAAGGAGCGCTTCGGCGCCGAGGTCGTGCTCAAGCCGCCGCGGGTGCCCTACCAGGAGACGATCCGCAAGTCCGCCAAGGCGCACGGCCGCCACAAGAAGCAGTCCGGCGGCCGTGGCCAGTTCGGCGACTGCCACATCGAGATCGAGCCGCGCGCGCCCGGCGAGGGCTTTGAGTTCGTCACCAAGATCAAGGGCGGCGTCATCCCGACGTCGTTCATCCCGGCCGTCGAGAAGGGCGTCGTCGAGGCGATGCGTTCCGGCCCGATCGCGGGCTGCCCGATCAAGGACGTCCGCGTGACCGTGTTCGACGGCAGCTACCACACGGTCGACTCGTCGGAGATGGCCTTCAAGCTCGCGGGCTCGATCGCCATGAAGGAGGCGATGAGCAACGCGTCGCCCGCCCTGCTCGAGCCGATCATGCTCGTCACGCTGTCGATCCCGGAGGAGTCGGTCGGCGACGTCATCGGCGACCTGAACTCCCGCCGCGGGCGCCCGCAGGGCATGGACTCCGCCGGCGCCGGCCTGACCGAGGTCAAGGCCGAGGTGCCGATGTCCGAGATGCTCACGTACGCCCCCGACCTACGCTCGCTGACGGGCGGCCAGGGCGACTACACGATGGAGTTCCTGCGCTACGAAGAGGTGCCAACACATCTCGCCCAGAAGATCGTGGAGCAGGCCAACCAGGAGGAGGCGGTGAGCGCCTGACCCCGCGCAAGTCGATCACGACCAGCCACACCGCCGTCGCCTGCGACGTCTGCGGGCGCACGCTGCTGCGCGGAGAGCACGCGGATTCGTTCATCGCGGGCGGCTCGCGGCGGATGGTGTGCGAGTTGTGTGAGGCACGCGCCGCAAACGAGGGATGGATCCGCGAGGGCGCGGACAACGCGCTCACCGTCAGGCGCGACGGCGCTCGTGGCGGGCGCTCGTTCCTCGAGCGGCTGCGGCCGCGGCGCGACGCGCCGGTGCCCGAGGTCGGAGAGATCGGTGCGCCCACTCGTCGCGGACGCGTGCAGCGCATCCAGGCGGTGCGCTCGGAGGAGGAGCGCCTCGTGGCCGATCTCGACGGCGTTGACGCCGACGCCGAGCCCGCGCCCGCCCCCGCGCCCGAACGCGAGCGCGACGGGCGCCCGATCACGACGGAGCGCCCCGCCGTGTCCGCGCGGCACGATCCGGCGCGCGAGCCGCGCCACGTCCATGCCGTCCCGACGAACGCCGACCTCAAGATGGGACGGGCGCTGGATGTCTTCAACGCGAGCCCGCACCCGCGCCGCGTCGCGGGCGTCTCGCGCTCGCTCGGGACGCCGTTCATCAGCGTCCTGCTCTCGGAGACCGAGGGCGCGATCGTCACGATCATCGTCGCGTGGGAGCTGTGCTGGTATCGCTACGAGGTCGATCTCGCCGACGAGGCCTCCGGCGTTCGGGTTCTCGCCCAGGGCGCGGAGCTCTCGGAGCTCAGCGAGGCCGAACGGGTTCCCAACGCCGCCGCCGACGAGCGCGGGCTACTGGTGCTGGCCGAATGAGCGCTCCGGCCGGTAGGGTGCCGGTCCACGGATGAATCCCCTCGCTGGTCGCACATGATCTACTGCGTCATCCCCGAGGCGCTCGAAGCCGAGCTGCTCGAAAAGCTGACGGCGTATTACGCCGACGATGACAACGTCACGGTCATCGTCGACCGTCGCAAGTCCGAGCGCCGCTCGGCCGATGACGATCTGGCGAACACGGACCAGCGCGAGATCCGCGACCGCCGTCGCGCGCGCGTGCCCGGCGAGTTTCCCCAGATCGAACCCAAGTAGCGCGTGGGGATCCGACGGTGAAGGTCGTCGTCCACGTGGACGGCGGCTCGCGAGGCAACCCGGGCCCGGCCGCCGCGGGGGCCGTCGTGTCCACACCCGAGGGCGAGGTGCTGACCGACGCGGCGGAGCCCATCGGCGTCGCGACGAACAACGTCGCCGAGTACCGCGGCCTGCTGCTCGGCCTGCGGCTCGCACGCGAGCTCGGTGCGGATGAGGTCGCGGTCGTCAACGACTCAGAGCTCGTCGCCAAGCAGGTCAACGGCGTCTACAAGGTCAAGCACCGCGATATGAAGCCGCTGCACGCCGAGGCCAGGCGGGCTCTGAGCGAGTTCGACCGCTGGTCGATCCGCTCGGTGCCGCGCGAGCAGAACGCCGATGCCGATGCGCTCGTGAATCAGGCGCTGGACGCTGTCCGGTAGGGATCGGGCTCTGGCGCGTTCAGCGTTCGAAACAGCAGCGATAAAGGATGAGGGTTGGACCGGGGTGCCGGGTTCCGAGGTTTGGAGCGTGCATAAGTGACCAACCGTTCGGCGCGTTCGCACGAGCGGTCACTTGTGCACCGTAGGCGTGCATAACCGACCCGCGGTCCACAACGCCCGAGAGGTTGGTCACTTATGCACCCCGCGGAGCGAGCCCCCGGCGCCTCCGAACCCAATCCTTTATCGCTGCAGTTTCGTGGACCTCGCGAGACTGGCCCTCGACCCTCAGCCCCCCGGCGGCCCGCCGAACGCCGCCACGTTGATCGTCAGGAACACCGCCACGCCCGTCAGGACCAGGGCGAACGCCTGGCCGAGCGCAGCCTGGGGCAGCCGCCGGCCGATCATGGTTCCGGCGACCGCGCCGACGGCGGTCGGGAGGGCGAGTGAGGCGGTGAGGCCGGCGTCGACGGTCGCGCCCGCGGCGAGGTGGCTGGCGAGCGCGGCGAGGCCCGTGAGCGTGATGATGACCAGCGACGTCGCGACGGCCCGATGAAAGCCCAAGCCGAAGGCGATGGTCAGCACCGGCACGATCATGAAGCCGCCGCCGACACCGAAGAAGCCGGTGAGCGCGCCGATTGCGAAGCCTGCCGCGATGATCGGTCCCGCCGCGGGCTCCGGGCAGCCAGGATCGCTGTCGTCGCCACTCGCGGCCGCTCGCAGCCACGTCGCGAGCGCCGCGACCAACATCACCGGCACGAAGGCGAGGATCAGCGCCCGCCCGCTGACCGCGGTGTTGAGCAGCGCGCCGATCAGCGAGCCGGCGGCCGCCGGCGCAGAGAACGTCAGCGCCAGGCGCCAGCAGACGTGCCCGCGGAAGGCGAGCGCGCCGGCGCCGATGCCTGCCGCCATCGCCACGACGACGAGCGACGCGGTGGACGCTGGCCCCGGCGCCTCGCCGAGCAGGTAGACGAGGATGGGCAGCGCGAGGATCCCGCCGCCGCCGCCCACGCATCCGACAATGAGCCCGAGCGCCAGGCCGAGCGGGATCGCGACGAGCACCGGGCGCTCAGCCGGACTGCGACCCGGACGCGTCCAGCGCGGCGCCGCGCTCGATCTCGTGGCCCGCGCGCTCCCAGGCGCCGACCCCGCCGCCCGTCACGTGGATGACGTGCTCGGCGCCTTGGCGCTGGAGCAGGCTCGCCGCCACCGCCGCCCGCTGTCCGGACGCGCAGATGACCGCGATCGCACGGGCGGGATCGAGCTCGGCGGGAATCTCGTTCAGGTCGTGATACGGCGTGTGGATCGATCCCGGGATATGGCCGGCGTCCCACTCGCTGCGGTGGCGGACATCGAGGATCTGCAGCTGGGGATCGGCCTCCAGGCGCCCTGGCAGGTCGTCGACCTCCATCCGCTCGATGCGCCCGACGTCGAGGTCCTCCTCGCGCCAGCTCGTCATCCCGCCGTGCAGGTATCCGCCGATCTTGCGGATGCCGACCGCGGTCGCCAGCCGGGCGGCCTCGTAGGCATCCTCGTCGCCACGGCCGATGAGGACGATCTCCTGATCGCGATCGGCGATCCACGCCAGCCGCGAGCCGAAACCGGCATTCAGCATCGTGATGCAGACCGCGCCCGGCACGTGGGCCTCGTCGAACTGCGGGTCCGTGCGCACGTCGACCAGGAGCGCGCCGTCCTGGCGCTTGAGGTCGACCTGGCGGGGCGTGAGCGGCTTGACCTCGACGCCCGAGGTCAGCAGCCGCCCGCGATTGACGGCGACGATCGCCTTGAAGTTCGGCGGCTGGGGCCCGATGCGGCCGAGCATGATCTCGACGAAGCGGGCCTCGTCGGTTTCGGCCAGGAGCGGGTTGTGGGCGCGCTCGTAGGCGATCGTCGAGGAGACCTTCATGTCCATGCCGGGCCCGCCGCACATCGAACCGCCAAGATGCCCGGGCCAGACCTCGCACGCGTCGGGCAGCGCGAGCAGCCCGTGCAACGAGCGGAAGATCCCGCGCGCGCCCTCGGTCTTGTCGACCGCGAGATCGGGCCGCGCGATGTCGCCGACGAACAGCGAGTCGCCGCTGAGCACCGCCCAGGGCTCGTCTCCGCGCGCGGTGTCGGTGAGGACGAACGCCGTGTGCTCGGGGCGGTGGCCCGGCGTGTGCAGCGCGCGGACGATGACGCTGCCGAGCTCGAGCTCCCACCCGTCCTCGAAGCCCTCGTGGTCGTACTCGGCCTCCCCCAGGCGGTGGATGTGGATGATCGCCCCGGTCGCCGCGGCAAGGCGGCCGTGGCCGGAGACGTGGTCGGCGTGGTTGTGCGTCTCGAGGATGTGCTCGATGCGCACGTTCATGTACCGCGCCATGGCGAGGTAGACGTCGATCTCGAAGCGCGGATCGACCACCGCCGCGATCCCCGCGTGCTCGTCGCCGACGACGTACGACGCACATCCGAGATCGTCGTGGGTCACCTGCCGGAGGATCATGTGCTAGAGAGCATGGCAAGTGCCCGACGCAGATGCGCCGTCACTCATAGAGGTTTTACATAGGAAATGGCCTGACATTTCGCTTGCAGACAAAGACATGCCCGGCGAGGATGGCGCGATGAGCGTGGTCGAGGAGTCGGCCGGTGCCGCCGAACAGGTAGCCCCGGATATGGAAGGCGGCCTCGAGCCGCTGCTGCTGGCCGCGGTTCGCCAGGCGGCGATCGCGGCGTTCGAGTGGGCAGGCCGCGGCGACGGCAAAGCTGCCGACGCTGCCGCCACCGAGACGATGCGCGCGGTGCTCGGGCATGTGCCCGGGCGCGGGACCGTCGTCATCGGCGAGGGCGAGAAGGACAACGCGCCGATGCTCTTCAACGGCGAGGAGGTCGGCACCGGCACGAGGCCTCGCTTCGATATCGCCGTCGATCCCGTCGAGGGCACCGATCTGTGTGCCGACAAGCTGCCCGGTGCGCTCACGACGCTTGCCATGGCCGGCGAGGGCAAGCTGTGGTCGCCCGGTCCCGGGCACTACATGGACAAGCTCGTCGTCGGCGCGGATGCCCGCGATGCGATCGACCTGCGCGACGAGCCCGAGGTTGTCCTCGAGCGCGTCGCCAAGGCGCTGGGCAAGCCGCTGTCGCAGGTCACCGTCCTCATCCTCGACAAGCCGCGCCACGTCGAGCTCGTCCAGCGCGTGCGGGCGACCGGTGCCAGCGTGCGCCTCCCGAGCGCCGGTGACGTGGCCGGCGCACTGCTCGCGGCGATGCCCGACACCGGCGTCGACCTGCTCATGGGCATCGGCGGCACGCCCGAGGGCGTCATGGCCGCAGCCGCCGTCAAGGAGCTCGGCGGCGCGATGCAGACGCGCCTGGCTCCCCAGCGCGACGCCGAAGCCGAGGCGCTCGCCGCCGCCGGCTACTCGACGGACGAGATCCTCGAGGTCGAGGATCTCTGCGCCGGACCCGCGATCTTCGCTGCCACCGCCATCACCGGCGGCACGCTGGGCCTCCGTGCCCCGCGCCGCTTCGGCGAGTGGATCCAGACCCACTCCCTGCTCGTGCGTCCCGGCTCGTTTCGCCGGATCGTGGAGAGCACCCACAATCCCTCAAGCAATCAGGAGAACCTCTAGATGCCCCTTGTGACCATGCGCCAGTTGCTCGACGAGGCCGCCGCCGGCGGTTACGGCGTCGCTGCCTTCAACGTCAACAACTTGGAGCAGATCCAGGGGATCATGGAGGCCGCGCAGGAGACGCAGTCACCGGTGATCGTCCAGGCCTCGCGCGGCGCGCGCAAGTACGCCGGCGACCACTTCCTCTACCACATGATGCTCGCCGCGGCGGAGACCTACCCCGACATCCCGGTGGCGCTGCACCAGGACCACGGCAACTCGCCGGAGACGTGTATCTCGGCGATCGAGCTCGGCTTCACGAGCGTCATGATGGACGGCTCGCTGGCCGAGGACGCCAAGACGCCGCTGGACTTCGAGGCCAACGTCGCGGTCACGAAGACGGTCGTCGACTACGCCCACGCGCGCGGCGTCACCGTCGAGGGCGAGCTCGGCACGCTCGGCGGCATGGAGGACGGCGTCGGCTCGGGCGAGATCTGCCTGACCGAGCCGGCCCAGGCCGAGGAGTTCGTCGAGCGCACCGGCGTCGACGCGCTGGCCGTCGCCATCGGCACGAGCCACGGCGCCTACAAGTTCTCGCGCGAGCCCGACGGCGACATCCTCGCGATGGAGATCATCGAGGACATCCATCGCCGCCTGCCCGACACGCACATCGTGATGCACGGCTCATCGAGCGTGCCGGCTGACATCGTCGAGCGCGTCAAGGCCGCCGGCGGCGAGGTGGACGCGGGCTTCGGGGTGCCGATCTCGGCGATCCAGCGCGGCATCGAGCACGGCGTGCGCAAGGTCAACATCGACACGGACGGGCGCCTCGCGATCACCGCGTTCATGCGCGAGCACTTCCGCGACGAGCCAGGCGACTGGGACCCCCGCGGCCCGGGCAAGGCGGCGCGCGCCGGCCAGAAGCTGATCTGCGTACAGCGCATGAACGAGCTCGGGATGGCCGGCCACGCCGGCGACTACGAGCCGCTGTCGCTGGAGCAGATGGCCGAGCGCTACCGCTCGGGTGTCGCGTCCGCGGCCTGACGGGTAGGACGCGCTACATGATCGACGTTGCCTTCACCGGCGTGCAGGTCCGGCCCACCGATACGGCGGTCGTGATCGACGTTCTCCGGGCGACCTCGACGATCGGGCTCGCCCTGGCCTCCGGCTACGAGCGGGTCCTCGTCGCCGGTGGCCTGGAGCAGGCGCTCGCGTTGCGGGCCGACGGCCGCGTCCTCGCGGGCGAGCTGCGCTGCGAGCGGCCCGAGGGCTTTGACCTCGGCAACTCGCCGGAGGGGATGCTCTCGCCGCGCGGCCGCGAGCTCGTGCTGGCCACGACGAACGGCGCTCCCGCGATCCTCGGCGCCGGCGCGGTCGCCACCGAGGTCTACGCGGCGAGCCTGCTGAACCTCGACGCGATGCTCGAGACGCTCGCCACCGTCGACGGCGACATCCTGCTCGTCTGTGCCGGCACGGACGGCAGCGCGACGATCGAGGACGTGTATCTCGCCGGCCGGCTGAGCGCGGGCATCGATGGCCCGCGGACCGACGCGGCGCACATCGCCGAGGCCGTCGCCGGCGCCTACCCGCGTCCGCTGGACGCGCTGGATGCGAGCATCGGTGGGCGCAACCTGCGCGCCGTCGGCCTGGACGCCGACATCGACTTCTGCGCGCAGGAGTCGATCATCACGGTGGTCCCGCATCTGAGTGACACACTGGACGGCGTGGCGATTGTGACGGCTGCCACCAGCGACGTGCAGACGGGTGCACAAGAAGCTGGCGCCGCAGCGGGGCCTGAGTCATAACCGAACTTCAATGCAAATCCGACGAATCTTTGCTTTGTGCTTAGGAATCAGAGGGGTACTGTGCCTAGGAGACAGCCCCGAGAGAGGATGGAATGAGCACCACTGAGAAGGACGGACAGAAGAAGACCAAGAGCCGTTGGGATTCCGGCGTCACCCCGTACGCGGAGATGGGCTACTGGAATCCTGATTACGAGCCCAAGGACACTGACGTCCTCTGTGCCTTCCGGATCACGCCGCAGGAGGGCGTGGACGCGATCGAGGCGGCCGCCGCGGTCGCCGGCGAGTCGTCGACAGCGACGTGGACCGTCGTCTGGACCGACCGCCTGACGTCATACGAGCACTACCAGGCCAAGGCGTACAGCGTTGAAGAGGTTCCGGGCACCCCGGGCCAGTACATCGCGCTCATCGCGTATGACATCGACCTCTTCGAAGAGGGCTCGATCGCGAACCTCACCTCGTCGATCATCGGCAACGTCTTCGGCTTCAAGCCGCTCAAGGCGCTGCGCCTCGAGGACATGCGGATCCCGGTCGCCTACGTCAAGACGTTCCCGGGCCCCCCGCACGGCATCACGATGGAGCGCGAGTACCTCGACAAGTTCGGCCGGCCGCTGATCGGCGCCACGACGAAGCCGAAGCTCGGCCTGTCGGCGAAGAACTACGGCCGCGTCGTCTACGAGGCCCTGCGCGGCGGCCTGGACTTCACGAAGGACGACGAGAACATCAACTCGCAACCCTTCATGCGCTGGCGTGACCGCTACATCCACTCGATGGAGGCCGTGCAGCGCGCACAGGCCGCCACCGGTGAGGTCAAGGGCCACTACCTCAACGTCACCGCCGCCACGATGGAGGAGATGTACGAGCGCGCCGAGTTCGCCAAGGAGGTCGGCTCGATCATCATCATGCAGGACCTCACCGTCGGCTACACCGCCATGAGCTCGATGTCCAACTGGTGCCGCGCGAACGGCCTGATCCTGCACTTGCATCGCGCCGGTCACGGCACGTACACGCGCCAGAAGACGCACGGCGTGTCGTTCCGCGTCATCGCGAAGTGGTGTCGCCTGCTGGGCGTCGACCACATCCACGCGGG
>JAWVGM010000004.1:0-15163 GCA_033855075.1 Solirubrobacteraceae bacterium
CTGGATCGGTACGTGGTTCGCCGACCAGGGCGTGCGGATCATCTTCTCGACGCCGGGCATGGTCCTGGCGACGGTCTTCGTGTCGCTGCCGTTCGTCGTGCGCGAGGTCGTGCCGGTGCTGCGCGAGATCGGCACCGAGCAGGAGGACGCGGCGAGCACGCTCGGGGCGACGCCCGTGCAGACGTTCCTGCGCATCACGCTGCCGGCGATCCGCTGGGGCGTCGCGTACGGCGTGATCCTCACGACCGCGCGCGCGCTCGGGGAGTTCGGGGCGGTGGCCGTCGTCTCGGGCAAGATCGAGGGCCAGACCGAGACGGCGACGCTCTTCGTCGAGCAGCGCTTCCAGGCCTTCGACCTCACCGGGGCGTATGCCGCCTCGCTCGTCCTCGCCGTGATGGCGCTCGTCGTCATCGGCACCATGACCCTGCTCGACCGTCGCAAGGAGCGCTGACGCATGGCCATCGACATCCGCAACGTCACGAAGACCTTCAACGAGTTCGTCGCGCTGGATGACGTCTCGCTGACGGTGCCCGACGGCTCGCTCACGGCGCTGCTGGGCCCGTCCGGCGGCGGCAAGTCGACGCTGCTGCGGGTGATCGCCGGGCTCGAGGTGCCCGACGCCGGTGACGTGCTCTTCTCCGGGGAGTCGGTCAGCGCGCTCCCGCCACAGCGCCGCGGCGTCGGCTTCGTGTTCCAGCACTACGCGGCGTTCAAGCACATGAACGTCCGCGACAACGTCGCGTTCGGCCTGAAGATCCGCAAGCGCCCGAAGGACGAGGTGCGCGACCGCGTCGCTGAGCTGCTCGCGCTCGTGCACCTCGAGGGCTTCGCCGAGCGCTACCCGGCGCAGCTGTCGGGTGGCCAGCGCCAGCGCATGGCGCTCGCCCGGGCGCTCGCGGTCCAGCCGCGCGTGCTCCTGCTCGACGAGCCGTTCGGCGCGCTGGATGCCACCGTGCGCAAGGAGCTGCGCGACTGGCTGCGCAAGCTGCACGACGAGGTGCACGTGACGACGATCTTCGTCACGCACGACCAGGAGGAGGCGCTCGAGGTCGCCGAGCAGGTCGCGGTCATCAACAACGGGCGCATCGAGCAGACCGGGACGCCCGACGAGCTCTACGAGCGCCCGGCCAACGCCTTCGTCATGGGCTTCGTCGGGCCGGTCAGCCAGCTCGGATCGCAGTGGGTGCGCCCGCACGACATCGAGGTGCTCGAGGACGAGGCGGACGGCGCTTTCCAGGCGATCATCGAGCGCGTGGCGAAGGTCGGCTTCGAGGTTCGCGTCGAGGCCGCGCTCGGCGACGGGTCGCTCGTTCCGATCCAGGTCACGCGCGACGTCGCCGAGGAGCTCGAGCTGCGCGCCGGCCAGATCGTGTGGCTGCGAGTGCACCGCACGCGCGAGTTCGCGGCATGATGAGCGCGTGCGCGTCTCCGCCAAGGTCGACTACGCCCTCCGTGCCACCATCGAGCTCGCCGCCGCCCAGAACGGCGACGGCGCTTCGCGTCCGGTCAAGGCCGAGGCGCTAGCCCGCGCGCAGGACATCCCGCTCAAGTTCCTCGAGAACATCCTCCAGGGGTTGCGCCAGGCAGGGATCGTCGAGAGCCGCCGCGGCCCTGAGGGCGGGCACCTGCTTGCCCGCCCGGCTTCGGAGATCGCGCTCGCGGACGTCATCAGGGCGATCGACGGGCCGCTCGCCGGTGTCGGCGGCCGCCCGCCGCACGAGCTCGCCTACGCGGGCAGCGCCGAGGCGCTGCGCGACGTGTGGATCGCGGTGCGCGTGAGCCTGCGGCGCGTGCTCGAGGAGGTCACGCTCGCCGACGTCGCGGCGGGGCGTGTGCCCGACGACATCGTCGCGATGACCACCGATCCCGGCGCGTGGGAGAAGCGCTGAGCGCGTGGCCGCCGCGCCGACGCCGATCTTCGAGGTCACGATCGCGGTCCCCGGCGAGATGCGCTGGTGCATGCGCGCGAAGGGCATGTTCGACGACTGGCTGCATAACGAGGCCGAGTCTGACAAGCCACGCCCGATCGAACAGCTGCCCGCCGCAGATATGGAGATGGTCACCACGGAGGTCTGCGAGCTGCACCTGACGTGGATCGAGCTGCCCGCGGACAACTCATGGGACGCGGTCAAGCGCGCCACGGCGATCGTCGAGGACGTCGTCCCCGAGCTGCTGCGCACCCGCCGCATCCGCCTCGCGGCCAAGCTGCAGGACCCCGACGCCGACGCGCGCCGGCCCGTCGGCGCCTAGACACCGGGCTCAGCGCGTGTCGAGCTCGTCGACGAGCCGCAGCAGGTCGAGCGGTGAGAACGGCTTGGTCAGAAAGAAGTTCGCGCCGGCCTCGGAGGCGCGGCTGCGCGCGGATTCCTCGACGGCGGCGGTGAGCATGACGATCGTCGCCGAGGCCATGCCCGGCAGGGCGCGCATCTGGCGGCAGGCCTCGATGCCGTCCAGGCGGGGCATGTCGATGTCGAGGAAGACGAGCCGGGGCGTCTCGCGCGCCGCAGCCTCGACGGCCTTGACCCCATCGGGCGCCTCGTGCAGGTCGAACGCCGCGACTCCCTCGAGCGTCGTGACGATGAGCCGCCGGATGAACGGGTCGTCATCGACGATGAGGACGGTGCGGCGATCGCTCACCGTGGCTATCCGATTGCCCGGCAGATGTCTTCTATGCGGGCGTCGCTGACGTTGCTGTACGCGTCGATGATGTCGGGATCGAAGTGCGCCCCGGCCTCGCGCTCGATGATCGCCCGCGCCTCGGCGAACGTCGAGGCCTCGCGGTAGGGGCGCTGCGACGTCAGTGCGTCCAGCGTGTCCGCCACCGCGAACACCCGCGCCGACATCGGGATCGCGTCGCGCATCAGCCCGTCGGGATAGCCCTCCCCGTCCCAGCGCTCGTGATGGGAGCGGATGACGTCGCGCGCGGCGCCGAGAAACTCGATGTCGCGCACGATCTCCATCCCGGTGATCGGGTGCTGCTCGATGACCGCGCGCTCGATCGTCGTCAGCGGGCCGGGCTTGAAGAGGATCGCGTCGGGGACGGCGACCTTGCCGACATCGTGCAGGAGGAAGCCGAACTCGATCTCGGGCTCGTCGGCGAGCGCCATCCCGCACGCGCTCGCGATCTCGAGGCCGTAGGCGGCGACCCGCTCGGCGTGGCGGCCGGTGTACGCGTCGCGCGCCTCGACGGCGCTCGCAAGCGCCCGCACCGTGAGCATGTAGGACTCGCGCAGCTGCTGCGAACGCGCGCGCTCCTGCTTGAAGGTCTCGCGCAGATCGGCCGCGTAGCGCTCGAGCTGCAACTCCTTGTCGGCGGCCTGGCGCTCGCGCATCGCGAGCTCGGCCTCGAGCTCTGTGATGCGATGCGGCAGCTCCTCTGTGTCGGTCATGACGCCGTCATCTTCTCCCAGCGAGCCCTGCGCCGTCGAGGGCTCGTCGCAGCGCCTCGACAGCCTGACGGATCGGGAGCACCGGCGCACCGACTGGCGAGGACGGCACGTGGCCCCCGCCGCCGGTCGAGAACAGGATCACCGCGTGGCCGTTTCGGCGTCCGCGCAGCTCCAGCCGGTCGAGCACCGCGGAGACCATCGGCATGCCGGCGTGCACGAGCGCGACCTCGAAGAGGTCCTGCCGTCCCGCGAGCGCGGCGCCGCCGGCGTCGGTCTCCCACCGGTATTCGAACCCAAGCTGGTGAAGCCACGGGGTCAGCTCCGTTCGGATGGCCTCCGGCGCCACGACCAGCACGCGCGTGCGGGACGCATGGATCGCCGAGTCGAGCACGTCGGTCAGGCGCTGGCGGTCGATCGGCTTGGGCACCGACCACTGGCCGCCGAGCTGGGCGAGGGTCGACGAGACCGACACGAACACGACCGGCAGGTCGCGCAGCCGCGGATCGGCGCGCACCACGGTGAGCACGTCGATGCCGCTCATGCCCGGCATGAGGACGTCGAGGGTCATCGCGTCGAAGCGCTCGGCGCGCAGGCGCTCGAGCGCCTCGGCGCCGGAATGGACGCGCACCGCCTCGACCCCCAGCGGCTCGAGCTGCTGCGCCACGAGCTCGGTGATCGCGGGTTCGTCGTCGACGACGAGGACGCGGCGGTCGCCGAGCGTCGGGGGCGGTGGGGCGGTGCCCGCGGGCGCTGCCGGCAACGTGACGGTGAACGTCGTGCCGGCGCCGAGGCGGCTGTCGACGGCGATCGAGCCGCCGTGCATGTCGACGAGTGACTTGACGATCGACAGGCCAAGGCCGGTCCCGGGTCCGCGGTGCTCGTCCGGCGCGCCGCGGAAGAAGCGCTCGAAGACCCGGTCGACCTCCTCGGGCGACATCCCGCGCCCGGTGTCGGAGACGACGATGCGCGTCGCGCCGGCGTCGCCCTCGAGGCGCAGCGTGATCCGCCCGCCCTCGCCGGTGTACTGGTGCGCGTTCGTGACGAGGTTCGTGATGATCTGCCGGACGCGCGCCGGGTCGGTGAGCGCGGGCGGCCGCGGCTCGCGGATGTCGACGATGAGCTCCTGGCGCTTGTCGAGCAGCCGGGGCTGCATGAGCTCTGCCACCTCTTCGACGGTCACGCGCAGGTCGGTGCTGCGCGGGTGGATCTCGAAGTGGCCGGCCTCGATGCGCGCCACGTCGAGCAGGTCGTTGACGAGGTCGACGAGGCGGTCGGTCGAGCCCAGCGCGATGCGGATGAACTCGAGCTGACGTTCGGTCAGGTTCTCGGTGTTCGTCGCGCCGAGCAGCTCGATGAAGCCCTTGATCGACGTCAGCGGGCTGCGCAGCTCGTGCGAGGCCGTCGCCACGAAGTCGCTCTTGGCGCGCTCGAGGCGCGCGCGCTCGGTGATGTCGCGCAGCGTCCACACGACGCCCGCTTCGGGACCTGAGAGGCGGGCGGCCGTGATCGCGATCGTCGTGCCTTCGTGCTCGATCATGACCTCGCGCGAGAGCGTGTCGGCGAGCTGGGGGAGCGGGGTCTGCGGGCCGTGCGCGGCCGTCCCGACGCGCAGCCCGGGGACGAGCTCGGAGGCGCGCGGGTTCAGCGCGGTGACGCGGTCCTGCGCGTCGCAGATGACGAGGCCGTCGCCGAGGCTCGCGATCGTGGTGGCCAGCCGCTGGCGCTGGGCCTCGATGCGCTCCCCGGCGCGGGCGAGGTCCTGGCCCATCACGTTGAACGACTCGCCGAGCTGCGACAACTCCTGCGGGCCCGACGCGTGCACCCGCACCGAAAGGTCGCCCGCCGCCATCCTGCGCGTCGCGTCGACGAGCTCATCCAGCGGCCGGCGCATCGTGCGGATGAGCACGGCAAGGAACGCGAGCACCGCGACGAGCGCGAGTCCGGCGCCGCCGCCGATCGCGATCAGCGCGGCCCGCGAGCGGCTCGTAGCGTGCTCGCGCCCGTCAGCGCGACGCGCGCGCTGGCGGGCAGCGAGGTTCGTCATCGATCGGCGGACCGTCCGCAGCTCGGCCTTGAACCGCGCGCGCGAGGCGGTGGTGGTCGGGTGCTCGGCGAGCGCGCGCGCCGCGCGCTGGCCCGGCACCACCCGGGCCGCGAGCGCCTCGCTGGCGGGATCACCCTTGGCGAGCACCGCGACCTGGTTCGCGGCGGCGTCGAAGTCGCGCGCCGCGCCCTGCACGAAGCGGGCCGCCCGCTGGGAGCGCCGGCGCGCGAGGTTGGACTCGACCGCAATCGCGGTGGTCAGCAGGTTCGCCGCGCCGACCTCCACCGCGGCCGTCTGCTGGAGGGCGTCCTCGTAGTCCTGGCGCGACTGGTACAGCGACGCGACCCCGATCGCGCCGATGATCGCCAGCACGATCGTCAGCCCGAGCAGCGCGGCCCGCAGCGTGCGCGCGAGCGGAAGGCCGCTGATGCGTTGAGCTGCGCTGTTCGAGGCACCTATCATCGCGGGATGGACCTTGTGGGCGCATGGCTGCGCCAGCTCGCTCGTGCGGGGGGTGCCGCGGCGATCGTGCCGGTTGCTCTGGTGGCGGCGCTCGTCGTGATCGCGGTCGGGTCCGGCGGCCTTGGCGGTCTGGGGTCCCTCGGCCAGCTCGTCGAGGGCCCGTCCTCGCAGGACACCGCGGTCGCTGCTCGGTCGCCGACCGAGAACCCGCGGGTGGCCCGCGTCGCACCCGCCGATCGGGCGCGTCCACCGGCGGTCGCGGGCGGCTCGTCGAGCACCGCCGCGGCAGGCGGCGGGACAGGGGGCGCGACCGGCACGGGCTCGCCGCCGCCGTCGGCCGGCTCCACGCCGCCGGCACCACCACCGTCGTTCGTCGCTCCGCCGCCGGCCGCGGTGGCTCCGCCGCCGCCGCCCGCCGGCAGCACACCGCGGCCGCCGCCGCCTCCGGCGGTCGGGGACGCGGTGAACAACCTCACCCAGGTGGTCGGGAACACCGCGGGCGGCGTCGTCGTCGGGCTGCAATCGCTCATCGACCGGCTCGGTCAGGCGCTCGGGGCAACTCCGCCGTCGGGCTGACCGCCCCGCCGCGCGCGATGCGCAGCGCGAGTCGGCCATGCAGCGCCGCGGTGTCCTGGGCGCTGCGCGGGCCGTCCGGATCGAACCATTCCGCGACGAGCACGACCATGTTGAGGATCGCCATGCTCGCGGCCTGGACGGCGTCCTCGCTGCCGAGGTCGCCGAGCGAGAAGCCGCCGCGGCGCTCGCCGTCACGCAGGACGGCGGCGAAGAGCGCGCGCACGCGCCTGCGCCGCCGCACGACGCTGTCGCGCTGTCCGTCGGGCAGGTAGATGTAGTCGCGGTTGGCGACGCGCGTCTCGCGCGGCCGCGCGATGTGGAAGGCCGTGAACGCAGAGGCGAGCGCCTCGAGCTGCGCCGCCGGGTCGTTGCCGACGCTGCGCAGCGTCTCGGCCAGGACCGCGTCGGCCAGATCGTGCACGCGGTCGACGATCGCGAACAGCAGCGCCTCCTTGGAGGCGTAGTGGTTGTAGATCGCGCCCGGCGTCAGGCCGCAGGCGTCGGCGATCTCGCGGACGGTCGTGCCGGTGTAGCCGCGTTCGTTGAAGAGCGTGAGCCCAGCGTCGTGGATACGCTCCCGCGTGCCGCCGTCGACCCGGGTGGATGAGCGCTCGTTCACCGCCATGGTCGCGATGTTATCCGTCTCTGCGGCCGTGTGTTGCGTCTGTATGAACAACCGTTCATACTCTTCTCCATGAACTTTGAGCTCTCCGCCGAGCACGCGCTCCTGCGCCGCACCGTGCGCGAGTTCGCCGACGGCGAGGTGGCGCCGGTCGCCGGGGAGCTCGATCGCACGAAGCAGGTCCCGTACGACATCATCGCCAAGCTGGGGGCGCTGAACCTCATGGGCATCCCGTTCCCCGAGGAATACGGTGGCGCGGGCGGCGACACGCTCGCCTACGCGCTCGTCGTGGAGGAGCTCACGCGCGTGGACTCGTCGGTGGCGATCACGCTGTGTGCGCACACGTCGCTGGGCACCCAGCCGGTCTACCTGTTCGGCACCGAGGAGCAGAAGCGCGAGTGGATGCCGGTGCTGTGCAGTGGGGAGAAGCTCGGGGCGTTCGGGCTGACCGAGCCCGAGGCGGGTTCGGACGCCGCCAACTGCAAGACGCGCGCGGTCCTCGACGGCGACGAGTGGGTCATCAACGGCGCCAAGCAGTTCATCACGAACGCCGGCACCGACATCTCCGGCCTCGTCACCATCACGGCGAAGACCGGCGAGAACGAGATCTCCAACCTGCTCGTGCCCAACGGGACCCCCGGCTACGAGCAGGGCGAGCCCTATCGCAAGATGGGCTGGAACGCGTCCGATACGCGGCCGCTGACCTTCAGCGACTGCCGGGTGCCCGAGGAGAACCTGCTCGGCCCGCGCGGGCACGGCTTCAAGCAGTTTCTTCACGTGCTCGCGATCGGGCGCATCGGCGTCGCGGCGATGGGCCTCGGGCTCGCGCAGGGCGCCTTCGATCAGGCACTCGCCTACGCGAAGGAGCGCCGCGCGTTCGGGCAGGCGATCTCGAAGTTCCAGGCGATCGGAGCCAAGCTCGCCGACATGGCCACGGAGATCGAGGCGGCCCGGCTGCTCGTGTACCGCTCGGCGCTCGACAAGGACGCGGGGCGCGACTTCAACCTCTCCGCCGCGCAGGCGAAGCTCAAGACCGGCCGGCTCGCGGTGCGCTGCGCCGACGAGGCGGTCCAGATCCACGGCGGCTACGGCTACATCGAGGAGTACCCGGTCTGCCGCATGTACCGCGACGCGAAGGTGCTGACGATCGGCGAGGGCACCGACGAGATCCAGCAGCTGGTGATCGCGCGCGCGCTGGGGGCATGAGTGACGTCGTCCGGAGGTCAGCGCTTGCGATGACCGGAGGCCGGAACCTTCCCAATTCCGTCGACATACGGGAGGTCGGGCCGCGCGACGGCTTTCAGAACGAGCCCGAGACGATCGCCACCGTCGACAAGGTCGCGCTGATCAACCGCCTTGCGCGGACGGGCATCACGCGGATCGAGGTCACGAGCTTCGTGCGGCCCGACGTCGTGCCGCAGCTCGCCGACGCCGCCGAGGTGCTTGCCGCCGTCGACGTGCCGGCCGGCGTCTCGCGCAGCGTCCTGATCCCGAATGAGCGCGGGCTCGAGCGCGCGCTCCAGCAGCGCGACCGCTTCGAGGAGGCGAGCGTCTTCCTCTCTGCGAGCGAGACGCACAACCAGCGCAACGTCAACCGTTCGGTCGACGCGTCCCTCGCGGAGCTCGAGCGCGTCATCGACCGCGCCCGCGGGGCCGGGCTGCGCGTCGAGGGCGTCATCGCGACGAGCTTCGGCTGCCCCTATGAGGGCGCGGTCGATCGGCGCCGCGTGCTCGACATCGCCGCGCGCCTGGCGTCCGCGGGCGCCGACGAGGTCGCCTTCGGCGACACGACCGGGATGGCCAATCCGGTCCAGGTCGCCGAGCACGTCGCGGCAGCGCGCGCCGCGCTCGGCGACGACGTGCAGCTCACCGCGCACTTTCACAACACGCGCGGGCAGGGCCTGGCGAACGTGCTCGCGGCGCTGCAGGCGGGCTGCACCTCGTTCGAGTCGAGCTTCGGCGAGCTCGGCGGCTGCCCGGTGCCGCCCGGGTCGACCGGCAACATCGCCAGCGAGGACCTCGTCTCGATGCTGCACGAGATGGGCATCGAGACCGGGATCGACCTCGACATGCTCGTCGAGGCGGCGCGCGACGTACAGGCCGTGCTCGGCCGCCCGCTGGGGTCGCACACGCTCGTAGCCGGCGCCGTGACGTGGGCAACGTCGTCCGAAGGTGGTGGCTTGCGATGACCGAACGTGACGTCGTCCGAAGGTCGTCGCTTGCGATGGCCGCAGGACGAAACACTCCCTTCTCCACCGTCCTCGTGGCCAACCGCGGCGAGATCGCCGTCCGCGTCATCAGGACGCTGCAGCGGCTGGGGATCCGCGCGGTCGCCGTCTACTCGGACGCTGACGTCGACGCACCGCATGTGCGTCTCGCCGACGCCGCGATGGCAATAGGGCCCGCGCCGGCTGGCGAGTCGTACCTTCGGGCCGGGACGATGCTTGAGGCTGCGCACAAGAGCGGCTCGCAAGCGATCCATCCCGGCTACGGCTTCCTCGCCGAACGTGCGGAGTTCGCACGCCGGTGTGCCGACGCGGGCATCACCTTCATCGGACCGCCACCCGCGGCAATCGAGCTTCTGGGCGACAAGATCAGCGCAAAGCTGATCGCACAGCGGGCCGGCGTGCCGGTTGTCCCCGGGATCGAGCGGGCGGGGCTCGGCGACGACGACATCGTGGCCTGGGCGCAGGCCGATTCCGCGCGGCTTCCGCTCATGGTCAAGGCCGCCGCGGGCGGCGGTGGGCGCGGTATGCGGACCGTCCACACGCTCGCCGAGCTGCCTGAGGCGCTGCGCAGCGCGCGTCGCGAGGCGCTCGCCGCGTTCGGCGACGACGCGCTGCTCGCCGAGCGCTACGTCGAGCGCGCGCGCCACATCGAGGTCCAGCTGCTCGCCGACGCGCACGGCGGCGTCGTGCACCTCGGGGAGCGCGAGTGCAGCCTGCAGCGCCGCCACCAGAAGCTCGTCGAGGAGTCGCCGTCGCCCGCGGTCGACGACGAGCTGCGAGCGCGGCTGGGAGAGGCCGCGGTGGCGCTCGCGCGCGAGGCCGGCTACGTCGGCGCCGGCACGTGCGAGTTCCTCGTCGACGCGCGGGATGCGACCGCGTTCTCGTTCCTCGAGCTCAACGCGCGGCTGCAGGTCGAGCATCCCGTGACCGAGCTCGTGTGCGACCTCGATCTCGTCGAGGCGCAGTTGCGCGTCGCCGCCGGGGAACCGCTGTGGTTCGCTCAGGAGGACGTCGCGCTGCACGGTCACGCGGTCGAGGCGCGCGTGTGCGCCGAGGATCCGCAGCAGGGCTTCCTCCCGCGCACGGGCCGGATCGTCGCCTACCGCGAGCCGGCCGGGCCCGGCGTGCGCGTCGACAGCGGCGTCGCGGCGGGCAGCGAGGTCACCGCGCACTACGACTCGCTGCTGGCCAAGGTGATCGCCCACGCCCCGACGCGCGACGAGGCGCTGGATCGCCTTGATGCCGCGCTCGCGCAGACGGCGATCCTCGGCGTCACGACGAACACGCCGTTCCTGCGGCGGCTGCTCGCGGACCCCAGGGTCCGCGCGGGCGACCTCGACACGGGGCTCGCCGAGGGCATGGCGCCGCCCGCGCCCGACCGTGACGCCGATGTCCTAGCGGCGACCGCGGCGGCGCTCGCGCGGACCCGCGAGCTGCACCCGCGCGCGGACGATGCCGATCCGTGGGATGCGCTCGTCGGCTGGCGCCTCGATGGCACCGCGCCGGTGCGCTGGCGCCTGGCCGAGCCGGGGCACGACGCGATCGAGGTGTCCGTGAGCCCCGACGCAGCGGTCGACGCGCCCAGCACGTGGCTGTATGCGCGCGACGGTGACGTCACCTGGGTCGGCCGTGGCGGCCGAGCATGGGGCTTTCGTGAGGATGTCCCGCACCTGCGCGCCGACCGCGCGTCCGCCGGCGGCACGCTCGAGGCGCCGATGCCGGGCAGTGTGCTGCGCGTCGGCGTGCAGGCGGGCGACAGCGTGAGCGAGGGGGACGTGCTCGTCGTCCTCGAGTCGATGAAGATGGAGCTTCAGGTGGTGGCGACCGAGGGCGGGACCGTCGAGGAGATCGCGGTCGCCGCCGGCGATCGAGTGGGGCGCGGGCAGCTGCTGGTGGCGATGAAGGCGGCGGCACTCGTGACGTCGTCCGGAGGTGAGCGCTAGCGATGGCCGCAGGACGAAGCCTGTTATCCACGAGGACGCGGCCTGACGACACGTCGTTCGCTGCCAACGAGAAGGCGCATCGCGCGCTCGTCGAGGACCTCAACGCGCAGCTTCACCGCGTGCACGCGGGCGGCGGCGAGCGGGCTGCCGCACGCCACGTCGCCCGCGGCAAGCTCCTGCCGCGCGAGCGCGTCGAGCGCCTGCTCGACCGCGGCTCGCCGTTCCTCGAGCTCTCCCCGCTCGCCGCCCACGACCTCTACGACGGCGCCGCTCCGGGCGCTGGCATCGTCGCGGGCATCGGCCGCGTGTCCGGGCGCGAGGTCGTCGTGGCCGCCAACGACGCGACGGTCAAGGGCGGCACGTACTTCCCGATGACGGTCAAGAAGCACCTGCGCGCGCAGGAAATCGCGCTCGAGAACCGGCTGCCGTGCATCTACCTCGTCGACTCCGGGGGCGCGTTTCTCCCGCTCCAGGACGAGATCTTTCCCGACCGCGAGCACTTCGGCCGGATCTTCTTCAACCAGGCGCGGATGTCGGCCGCGGGCATCGCCCAGATCGCCGCGGTCATGGGCTCGTGCACCGCGGGCGGCGCGTACGTCCCGGCGATGAGCGACGAGACCGTGATCGTGCGCGAGCAGGGCACGATCTTCCTCGGCGGCCCGCCGCTCGTGAAGGCGGCGACGGGAGAGGAGGTCACGGCCGAGGAGCTCGGCGGCGGCGACCTGCACGCGCGCCAATCGGGCGTCGTCGACCATCTCGCCAACGACGACGTGCATGCCCTGCAGATCGTGCGCGCGATCGTCGCGACGCTCGGGCCGCGCGCGGGTGCGCCGTGGGAGCGGATCGCCGTCGAGCCGCCGGCCGTCGATCCGGCGCAGCTATACGGCGCTGTGCCGACCGACCCGCGGGCCGCGTACGACCCGCGCGAGATCATCGCCCGGATCGTCGACGGCTCACGCTTTCACGAGTTCAAGGAGCTCTACGCGACGACGATCGTCTGCGGCTTCGCCCACGTCCACGGCCACCCGGTGGGAATCGTCGCGAACAACGGCGTCCTGTTCTCTGAGAGCGCGAGGAAGGCGGCGCACTTCGTCGAGCTCTGCGATCAGCGCGGGGTGCCGCTGCTCTTCCTCCAGAACATCACGGGCTTCATGGTCGGCCGCGACTACGAGGCCGGCGGTATCGCGCGGGACGGGGCGAAGATGGTCGCCTCCGTGTCCTGCGCGCGGGTGCCCAAGCTGACGGTCATCGTCGGCGGCTCCTACGGGGCAGGCAACTACGGCATGTGCGGGCGCGCCTACGGACCGCGCTTCCTGTGGATGTGGCCGAACGCGCGCATCTCGGTCATGGGCGGCGAGCAGGCCGCGACCGTGCTGAGCTCCGTCGCGTCCGATCAGGATCCGGCCGAGATAGCTGCTTTGCGCGAGCGCACCCGCGCGCAGTACGAGACCCAGGGCCACCCGTACCACTCCAGCGCG
The DNA here is from genome assembly GCA_033855075.1 of Solirubrobacteraceae bacterium. GTDB lineage: Bacteria > Actinomycetota > Thermoleophilia > Solirubrobacterales > Solirubrobacteraceae > CADCVQ01. The sequence goes on from JAWVGM010000004.1 coordinate 12,743, forward strand.
CGGCTCTGGGACGACGGCGTCATCGATCCGCTCGCGACGCGCGACGTCGTCGGTCTCGCGCTGTCGGCGTGCGCGAATGCGCCGCTGGGCCCGGTGCAGCGGCCGGTCTTCCGTATGTAATAGGCGCCATGCCGGTCTCCGCGCTGGCGCTCGCGCTCGGCGCCGCCGTCCTGCACGCGCTCTGGAACCTCGGGCTCGCGTCCGCCCGTGACACCGAGGCCGCGACGGCGGTCGCGCTCGTGGTCGCGGTCGTGCTGTTCGCGCCGGTCGCGGCGCTGACCGCGAACGTCAGGGCGGACGCGTGGCCGTACATCGCGGCCTCGGCCGCGCTCGAGCTCGTCTACTTCTCGCTGCTTGCGGCCGCGTACCGCCGCGCGGAGCTGAGCGTCGTCTATCCGCTGTCGCGCGGTCTGGCCCCCGTGCTCGTCCTCGTGATCGGCGTCGCCGCGCTCAGCGCGTCGCTGTCGGCGGAGCAGGTCGCGGGCGTCGTGCTCGTCTCGGCCGGCGTGATGCTCGTCCGCGACCTGCGGCGCCTGGGCGATCCGCGCGACCTCGCGTTCTCGGTAGCGATCGCCGCCGCGATCGCCGGCTACACGCTCGTCGACAACGAGGGCCTGCGGTACGCCGACCCGATCGCGTACCTCGAGCTCGTGCTCGCGGTCCCGGCGTTCGCCTACGTCGCGGTCATCGCCCGCTCACGGGGCGCGACGGCCATGCGTGCGATCGCCGGCCCACGGACGGCCGGGATCGCGGTCGGCATGTTCGGCGCGTACGCGCTGGCGCTCGCGGCGCTCGAACTCGCGTCCGCCGCGTCGGTCGCCGCGGTCCGCGAGTCGAGCATCGTCATCGCGACCGCGCTCGCGGGCGTCGCGCTGAAGGAGACGGTCTCGCGGCGCCGGATGGCGGGCGCGGTGCTGGTCGTCGCCGGCATCGCGCTGCTCGCGGCGGGGTAGGGCGCGCGAGCAGCCCGCGACCCTGGCCGCGCTCGCCGCGCCGGTCATCGGCGGTCCGCGTCCATATCCGCTTCGGTCCGGCTCGCGCCAGGACGTACCGGACGGGATAGCGTCGCGGGCGATGACCCTCCCAGATGACCCCGACCGCCGCGTCCTGTTCTTCGGCGACTCGATGGTCGCCGGGACCGGCGACCCCACGGGCCTGGGCTGGGTGGGACGGGTTGTCGCCGCGGCGTTCGCCGCGGGGGTGCCGCTGACCGCCCATCCGCTCGGCGTGCGCGGGCAGTCGTCGGTGCAGATCGCCGCCCGCTGGCGCTCGGAGGCCGCGCCGCGTCTGGATCCCGAGTGCGACTGCCGGGTCGTGTTCGCGTTCGGAACGAACGACAGCGGCGCGGCTCAGGTCGCACCCGAGCAGTCCGTGCAGGCGCTCGAGCGCGTGCTCGACGAGGCGGCGCAGCTGGGCCTCGCGGCGTTCGTCGTCGGCCCCGCGCCGGTCGGCGAGCGGGCGCGTGACGACACGATCGGCGCGCTCTCGGCTGCGTTCGCGGCGGCGGCAGTGGGTCGCGGGCTGCCGTTCGTGAGCGTCATCGAGGAGCTGCGCGCTTCACCGGTCTGGACCGGCGAGGCCGCCGCGGGGGACGGGGCACACCCGGCCGCCGGCGGCTATGCGCTGTTCGCGCAGCTCGTGCTTGCCGGCGGCTTCGTCGACTGGCTGCGCTGAGGCGTTCGCTCAGCCGAGCGGGAGCGGGCGCCGGGACACCGGCGAGGAGTGCACGATCGACGTCGTCGTCTGGCCGAAGAGAACGAAGCGGTCGAGGATCTCCTCGAGGTCGTCCATGTCGCGGAGGTGCAGCTCGAGCAGGAAGCAGTCCTCGCCGGTGATGCGCATGCAGGAGACGACCTCCGGCGTGTCGAGCGCGAGCTCGGGGATCTTGCGCAGCTGCTGCGCGGCCGGGCGGACGCGGACGACGGCCGAGATCGGGTAGCCGATCGCCTTCGGGTTCACCGTCGCGTGGTAGCCGGTGATCACGCCGCCGCGCTCGAGCCGCACGACGCGCTCGCTGATCGCCGGCGCGGAGAGGCCGACGCGGCGTCCGAGCTCGGCCATGCTGACCCGCGCGTCGAACTGCAGCTCCGACAGGATGTGCTGGTCGATCAGGTCGAGCTCCTGCGCTTCGAAGGAGTGTGTGCGGCACGGCAGCGGTTCCATAGCCATTCCGGCGAATTCTCCGTTGATCGTCCCTATGAGCATCGCAGCTATAGGGCCACGATGAAAGGCCTGATGACCGTGCTCTGCGTACCTGCTTCTCGATCGCGTGCGGCGGCGATCCCGCCCCACGCCTACTTCGTCGTCAGCGCCGTGTTCCACTACCTCGGCCCCGCGTTCGCGGTGCTGCTGTTCGCGCGCGTCGAGCCGCTCGGCGTCGCCTGGCTGCGGATCGTCGCGGCGGCGATCGTGTTCGCCGCC
>JAWVGM010000005.1:0-40396 GCA_033855075.1 Solirubrobacteraceae bacterium
GCGTACGTAGCATGCACACACCATGACCCCACCTGATTCACCCTCCGAAGAGACCGCGTCCCGCGCGCACGAGGTCGCGGTGGCCGCCGCGACCTCGACGCTCCTGAACCTGTACCTGCTCGAAGGCGGCGCCTGGCGGCCGATGGCCGCGTCCGACATCGACGACCTCGCCGGCGAGGGTGACGCGTACCTCGCGATCCTCCCGTTTCCCGATATGCGCGCCGTGCTCATCGCCGGCGTCGAGCACCTGTCGCCGACGCACCGCCACCGCTTCAACCTGCCCGTCAAGCTCGCCGTCGCCGGTGGCAACCCGCTCGCGGTCGGCTTCGACACGCTCGCCGGCATGCTCGCCGACGAGCTCGGCGACACCGGCCAGGGCGACGAGCTCACCGCCCCCGGCTCGCGCGGCCCGGATCCGACCGCCCTGCTGACGCGCATCCGCAACAGCGTCACGACCGTGGCGGGTTTCCTGACCGCCCGCGAGCACGAGATCGACACGCTGTGGAGCGCCGCGCCGCTGCGCTTCATCGACTCCGAGCAGGCCCTGCTCTTCGGGCACGCCTCCCACCCGACGCCGAAGAGCCGCATCGAGATGAGCCCCGAGCAGGTCGACGCGTACGCGCCGGAGACCGCCGCGCGCTTCCGGCTGCACTGGCTGGCGGTGGACCCGTCGCTCGTCGAGCACGACAGCGCGACCGGGACGCCCGCGCCGCAGCTCGCCGAGGCGCTGCTGCGCGAGGATCCCGCCACGGATCTCGCCGCGCTCGACGCCGCGCTCGAGCCGCTCGGCGACCGCGTGCTCATCCCGATCCACCCGTGGGAGATCGGGCACCTGGCCGAGAACGACGAGGTCGCGGCGGCGCTCCTCGAGGACGGCACGATCGTCGACCTCGGCGAGTTCGGCAGCCCGGCGGCGCCGACGACGTCCGTGCGCACGCTCTACAACGAGGACTGGCCCTGGCAGCCCAAGCTCTCGCTGCACGTCCGCGTGGGCAACTCGCTGCGCGTCAACCGCCAGCGCGAGGTGCGACGCGCGATGGAGACGGCGCATCTGCTGCGCACCGAGGTCGGCGAGCGCGCGACGGAGATCGCGCCGAGCCTCGTTCTGCTGTCGGACCCGGCCCATCTCGCGGTGCGCCACGGCGGCGACATCATCAACGGCTTCACGGTCCTGCTGCGCGAGAACCGCTGGACGCCCGGCGTGGCCGCCGATGTCAGCGCGGTCGCCGTCCTGTGCCAGGACCATCCGTACGGCGGACGCAGCCGGCTCGCGCAGATCGTCGCCGCGATCGCCGAGCGCGAGGGCAGCCACGAGGCCGAGGTAGCGCGCGAATGGTTCGCGCGCTACCTCGAGACGCTCGTCGTGCCGGTCGTGCGCCTCTACACGGAGCTCGGATTGGCGGGCGAGCCCCACCAGCAGAACACCCTGCTCGAGCTCGAGGACGGCTGGCCGGTGCGCGCCGTCAACCGCGAGGGGCGCCTCTTCCACCGCGACGTCGCGCGCGAGGACCTGGCCAAGGCGCTGCCCGGCATCGGCGCCGCGAGCGAGTCGACGATCTCAGACGAGGACGCCGAGCCGCGCCTCATCCACTACCTCGTGGCCAACAACGCGTTCGGGGTCATCAGCGCGCTCGGCGCTCCGGGGTTGGCCGAGGAGGCCGACCTGCTGCGCGACCTGCGCGACGTGCTCCAGCGCGAGCGCGACCGCGCTGCGGACGCGCCCTACCCGGCGACGGTCCTGGACCGGCTGCTCGACGACGACACCTGGCCCGTCAAAGGCAACATGCGCACGCGCCTGGAGGACTTCGACGAGCTCGCGGGCGGCACGGCGAACAGCAACGTGTTCGTGTCGATCCTGAACCCGCTGAAGGCCGTCGGGTAAGCAGGGGCCGCCCTCCGGCCGCCGCAACCGGCGACCTCCTGGCGAGGTTACTTGAGCAGGCGCGACAGCCGCCGGTCCTTGAGCACCTTGCCGCCGGTCTGCTCCTCGGGGCAGTAACACATGACGTAGTCCTCGTAGTGCACGGCCTCGATCGTCGTGCCGCAGCGCGGGCACGGCTCGCCGGCCTTGCGGTGCACGAGCAGCGGCATCGGCAGCTTGTCGGGGATCGGCAGCGCGATGACGCGCTCGTAGTGCTCGATCGCCCCGTCGAGCACGGACGCGATCGCGTCGCGCAGCGCCTCGAGCTCGTCCTCGTCGAGGTCGTCGCCGCGCTTGAACGGCGACAGGCGCGCGGTCCAGAGGATCTCGTCGACCCACGAGCGGCCGATGCCGGCGATGACGCGCTGATCGCGCAGCATGCCGTGCAGGGGCCGCGGCGCGTCGAGTAGCTCACCGAGGTCGGCGGGTGGCTGCGGCCACGCCTCGGGGCCGAGCTTCGTGAGCATCTCGTCGGCCTCGAGCGCTTCCGCGCGCAGGAGCTTCACCCACGCCGCCTGCTTCGTGCCGAACTCGCGCAGGCGCAGCTCCCGGCCGGGGTGGGCCGGATCGGATATCCGCACGAGCAGCCGCGACGTGCGGTCGCGGGGCCCGGCGCGCTTGTCGAAGAGCTGCATGCGCCCGGCGCTCATGAGGTGCACGAGCAGCGCGAGTTCGCCGCTGACGTCGACGACGAGGTTCTTGCCGATGCGCCGCACGCCCAGGATCGCGCGCCCCTCGAGCGCCGACAGGGGCGGGTCGAAGGTCTTGAGCACGTTGATCCCCGGCGCGAGCGCGGACTCGATCTGCGCGCCGCGCAGCGCGCCGTCCAGGCGGCGCGCGGTGATCTCGACCTCGGGCAGTTCGGGCACGCCTAGAAGGCTACGCGGGCGGCGGTGGCGGGTCCGGCGAACAGCAGCGATGAAGCAGGAGGGAAGGTCGCGTGGCACGACGCGAGCCGCGCGTCGGGCGGCGAACCTGCACTTTGGCCGGTATACGCGGCCGAACTGCAGGTTCGTGCGGTCGGTGGGGCCTCGCGGGCCGCCCCGCCGCCCCCCTCAGTGAATCCGGTCGATCTCCCGCGGGCGCAGCAGCACGATGAGCTCGCCGCGACGGCCGTGGACGCGCACGCCGGCGATGCCGCCCTTCTTCATCTCGGTCGCGCCCCCGGTCAGGTCGTGGAGGATGTGTGGGAAGTCGGGGTTGTGGCCGACGAACAGGACACGCTTGTGGTCACCGGCGGCCTGCGCGAGCTCGAGCGCGCCGTCGAGGTCGAAGCCCGAGCTGAGGCGCTCGTCGACGACCGGCGTGCAGCCGAGGACCTCGCAGGCGAGCACCGCGGTGTCGTAGGCGCGCACGCGCGGGCTCGTCACGACGAGCTGGAACTCGATCCCGAGGGCAGCGAGCGCTTTGCCCGCCGCGCGCGACTGGCGCTCACCGCGCTCGGTGAGGCGCCGCTCGGGATCGGGCCGCGCGTCGTGCGGCTCGGCTTCGCCGTGTCGCAGGAACCAGAGCTGCCTTGGCACTACGGGTTTCGCCTCCCGGTCGCCGGGCGCCGACCGCGCAGCGGTTGCTCCGGCGACCGGCCGGCGACGTCACATGGCTTCACGCTCACCCAGCTCTTCGTCACGGGCCCGACGCGCTCCGCGACGGGCGGCCCGAACAGGGCCGCCATCTCGCCGCGGCGCAGGAGGGCGATGTCCTCCCATTCGCCGGCGACGCCGAGCTTCCAGTACGGGCGGCGGAGCCGCGTCGGAAGCCAGTGCGCGAGGGGCAGGAGCGCGTGGGGCTCGATCGGAAACGAGAACGCGGGGGTCTGCACGTACCAGCCACGCGCGACACGGCGCAGCTCCCGGGCGAACGCCTCCCTGCGCTCAGGCGGCACGTGCTCGATGACGCTCGAGCAGTACGCGAGATCGAACTCGTCGTCGGCGAAGGGCAGGCCCTCGGCGGCATCGGCGCGGACGAAGGGGCCGGGGTAGTCGGGGCGCTCCGCGACATCCACGCCGGTGATGTCGCGGTCGGGCTCGTGACGGCGCAGGCCGAGGCGCCCGCAGCCGATGTCGACGATCCGGCTTTGCGGACCCACGCCGGTCAGCGCGAAGAGCTGCGCGTGGCGGCGCTGGCGCGAGCGTCCGGCGGCAACGGAGGCCACGCGCGCTCGCAGGCCGGGCTTCGCGGTCGCGTAGACGTCCTCGGCGGCCATGACGACTAGCCTAGGTGACGTCGCCGGACGTCGCCGGAACCGGCGACCGGGAGGCGAAACCCCATCTCTGAGGCGTATACCGAAGACAACCTCCTCGACCGGCTCAGCGACCCCGCCACGCTCGCCGAGCAGTACGAGCGCGGCAAGCGGCGCGAGCGTGAGCTGCTCGATCGCCATCTCGGGCTCGACGGCGGCGACGCGCTCTCCGTGGGCTGCGGCTGGCATCCCGGCCGGCATCTGCTCCCGGCGCCGCAATGGCGCCTCGTCGCGGCCGACATCGATCCTCAGCGCCCGCGCCATGCGGTGCAACAGGGCGAGGCCGACGAGGGCATCGCCGGCGCCGCCGGCCACCTCGACAGCCTGTCCGACGCCTCCTTTGACGTCGTGCTGCACCGGCTCGTCCTGCACCACGTCGCCTACACGGGCCCGCTCGCGCCGTGCCTCGTCGAGGCGCGCCGGCTGCTGCGCCCGGGCGGCGCCCTCGTGGCGATCGAGCCGAACCTGTTTCATCCGATCGGAGCTGCGCTGGCGGCCGCCAACCGCGTCGGGCTCGGCGTCCAGGTGCACGGCACGCCCGATGACATCCCGCTGTCGCCGCGGCGGCTCGCGGCCGAGGCGCGCGCGGCCGGGCTCGAGCCCGAGCTGCACGCGGTGAGCTACTCGTGGCGGCGCTTGCCGGTCCGCGCGCAGCGCGCGGTCGGTGCGCTCGATCGCTTCGGATCGGTCCCGGTCATGCGGTCGCTCGGGCACACGTTCATGCTCATCGCCCGCAGACGGCACTAGTTACGATCGACAGACCCGAGAAGAGGAGCGCGCGTGTCCATCGATCCGACCAAGACCGCGGTGGTGCTCATCGAGTACCAGAACGACTTCACGTCCGAGGGCGGCGCGCTGCACGGCGCCGTCGAGGGCGTCATGCAGAGCACCGGCATGCTCGACAACACGGCCCGCCTCGTCGCCGCCGCGCGTGAGGCCGGCGCGACGATCGTGCACGCGCCGATCACGTTCGCCGAGGGCTTCGGCGAGCTCGCCGACCACCCGTACGGCATCCTCAAGGGCGTCGTCGACTCGACGGCGTTCGTGAAGGGCTCGTGGGGCGCGGAGATCGTCGACGACATCGCGCCGCAGGAGGGCGACATCATCGTCGAGGGCAAGCGCGGCCTCGACACGTTCGCGACGACGAACCTCGACTTCATCCTGCGCGCGCGTGGCATCACGACGATCGCGCTCGGTGGCTTCCTCACGAACTGCTGCGTGGAGTCCACGATGCGGACGGGCTACGAGAAGGGCTACCAGGTCATCACGCTGTCGGACTGCGTCGCGGCGACTTCGGCCGAGGAGCACGACAACGCGATCAAGTTCGACTATCCGATGTTCTCCACGCCGATGAGCTCGGAGGAGTTCGCCGCGGATCTGGCGGGTGCGAAGGAGCCGGCGTAGCGCCGCGGGTCGGCGTCGCGCGGCGCCTCCCAACAGCAGCGATAACGGATGAGGGATGAACCGGCTGTGTGCGCACCTGGACCGCTCGCGGGCCGTCACCGCCGCTCGAACCAGATTCCCTTATCGATGCAGTTTCGTGAACCGGCGAACCCGGCCCAGCCGCGCCTACTTCTTGTACGCCGTCACCGGGTAGCTCGTGCGGCCCTGCCATGTGAGGTTCCAGCGCCGGCCGGAACGGTAGGACGCGCTGAACTGGAGGTAGCCGCGGCTGTTCGTCGTCACGTCGCGCAGCTTCTTGTACGTCGAGGAGCCCTTGTCCTTGTAGGTGACCGTCGCGGTCGTGACGCCGGTCGCCGGGCGCACGAGCCCCCAGATCGACACGCCCTTCGCACCCACACGCTGCACGGCGAGGGGGAGCGGGAACGCGCCCAGCGACGGTTTGGGCTTGCCGTCGGCGAAGCGCAGGCCCGACTCGAAGCCGCCGTACTGCTTGGGCCCGGTCGGGTCGCTGTCGGTCAGCAGGTACTGCGAGAACGCGACGACGCGCGGGCTGTCGTAGGCGATCCGTTCGGCGATCGCGCGGAACTTGACCTGGTTGGCCAGTGAGACGCCCTGCTGGTCGTCGGGCAGGGACTGCGTCCCGAACTCGGTGAGATAGATCGGCAGGCGCTTGGTCAGCGCCTTGGCCTTCGTCGCGCGATCGAGCGCCTTCGTCAGGCGTGACAGCACGCCGATCGTGACCTCGTCCTTGCGCGGCGGGATGAACGACGGACCCTGGCGCGTCGTGTAGGCGTGATGGGCGTAGCCGCCGGCGTTCAGGGCGCCGCACGAGCCGCGCCTCTTGTAGTGCGCGTTGAGACACAGCACCCCGCGCAGGAACGTGAGCGGCGCGACGACGCGCGAGCTGCCGCGCGGCGAGGTCTCGCCGAGCAGGACCGTGTCGTTGGCCTGACCGGCGGCGGCGAGGCCGGCGGTCGCGGCCTGGAAGAGCTTGCGGTACATCAGGGGCGACTGCGGCTTGCCGCCGTTGGCGAACTGCGGGCGCAGGAACTGCGGCTGGTTGGGCTCGTTCCAGATCGACCACAGGTTCACCTGCGCGCCGTAGTGGCGCCCGACCGCGGTCACGAACTGGCCGAACTCGGCCGGGTCCGGCCGGGTGAGGCTGTCGAGCTTGTACTTCGTCGCCCATTTCGGCACGGGGCTCGAGATCGTCACCAGCACCGGCCAGCCGCGCGCGGCGGCGTCGGCGAGGATCGGGTCGTACTGGCTCCAGTTGTAGGCGGCGGGGTTCGTGGCGTCGAACTTCGGCCGGGTCGGCGAGTCCGCGTTGGGCGCGACGCGCGACCACTGGACGATGACGCGCAGCGAGTGCACGCCGAGGGACGCGATCTCCTGCATGGCCGCCGGGCGCTTGGCCGGATTCTCCAGGTCGCGCGGCGCCTCGAAGGTCATCGCCTGGGTCGCCGACGCGCTCGCGGAGCCGGCGAAGAGCAGGCACAGCAACGCTGTCAGCAGCGAAATTCTCAACACGGGCATTGCAACCAACCTATCGAGACAGGGTTGCGGCGCAGCCCGGTAGCGGCCCACTAACGTCCCCCGCGTGAGCGCGGTCGCCCATGACGACATCGTCGCCGATCACGCGCAGGCTGCGGCCAACGAGCGCGAGCCGCTGCTCGTGCTCGAGCCGCTGCGCGCCTTCCTCGACGAGCGCGGACTGGGAGCGGGCGAGCTCGATGTCCAGCCGCTCGGCGAGGGTCACTCCAACGTGACCTACCTCGTCCGCCGCGGGGAAGACGAGCTCGTCCTGCGGCGACCGCCGCGCGGGCCGCTGCCGCCCTCGGCGCACGACGTCCTGCGCGAGGCGCGGCTGCTGCGCGCGCTGGCACCGACGGCGGCACGGGTCCCGCGCGTCCTGGCCGTGGGGGACGACGAGACGATCATCGGCGCGCCGTTCTACGTGACCGCGCGCGTCCCCGGCGACGTCATCACGAGCGCGGTGCCCGAGCCGCTCGACACGCCCGCGCAGCGGCGCCGCATCGGGGAGGAGCTCGTCGACGCGCTCGTCGAGGTGCACGGCATCGATTGGGCGGCGTGCGGGCTGGCGAGCTTCTCGCGCGACCCGACGCGGTACCTCGAGCGCCAGCTGCGCCGCTTCGGCGGGCTGTGGGAGGCCGCCCGGACGCGGGAGATCGCGGCCGTCGAGGAGGTCGGGCGCTGGCTCGGCGAGCACCTGCCCGCGAGCGGGCCGCCGGCGATCGTGCACGGCGACTATCGCCTGGGCAACGTGATCGTGGCTCCCGGCGCGCCGGCCCGCCTGACCGCGATCCTCGACTGGGAGATGGCGGCGATCGGCGATCCGCTCGCCGACCTCGGCTACCTGTGCGCGATGTGGGTCGACCGCGACGACGGCAACCTGCCGGGCCTCTTCGCGCTGTGGGACGTCACGCGCCGCGACGGCTTCCTGCGCCGCGACGAGCTCGTCGCCCGCTATGAGGAGCGCAGCGGGCGGGCGATGACCGACATCCGCTGGTACCGCGTGCTCGCCCTGTGGAAGGCGACCGTGTTCATGGAGGGCAACTACCGGCGCGCGCTGGCCGGAACGACCGACGACCCCTACCTCAAGGGCTTTGCGGACGGGGTCGCCGAGCTGGCCGAGCGCGCGCGTGAGCTGTCACGGACCGGCTGACGCCGGTGCTCAGGCGGCCGTGTCTCCGCCCGGCGGCGGCACCGGGTCCGCCTGCGGCGTGCCGGCCTGAGCCGTCGGCGCCGGGTCCGGCACCGGCTCGCTCGCGGGCTTCTCGCTGGGCTTGTCGCCGCCGATCTTCTCGGCGACCTTCTTCCGAGCGTTGTCGATCTTCTCGCGCGTCTCGGGGTCGTTGGCGATCTTCTTGGCCTTCTCCTGGAGCTCTTTGGCCTTCTCGGAGTTGGCGAAGTCGGTGATCTTCTTGAGGAAATTCATGCCTGGCAGGTTAGCTTGGCCCGCCGCTCTCGATCCGGCGTCTCAGTTCGCCGCCGCGCCCCGCCGCCACCGCTCGCGCGGCGCGCCGCTCGTCGAGCGCCACGCCGCCCGCGGCCGCGAGGTCGAGCAGTTCCTGGCGTTCCTCCCCCTCGCGCGCACTGCGCAGGAACAGCCAGGCGAACAGGCAGATCGTGAGGATCGAGCCCTCGACCATCATGATCGAGCCGGCCACGACCTGATCGGATTGCGGCGAGATGTCGTGGGCACGCTCCCCCGCTCGGTAGACGCTGTAGTAGGCGTGGTCGGTCCACACGAAGACGTTCGCCAGGACCGTGCTCGTCAGGCGCACGCCAACGATGTAGATGAGGCGGCCGAGGTTGCCGAACCACACGGGCTTGGGCAGCGGGCCCAATAGCGCCATCCACATGTTGATCCCGACCCCGACGAAGGCCATGTGCTGGAGCGCGTGGACGTAGTCGTTGCGCACCGCCTCCTCGTGTGGGCCGACGACGTGCCAGAACACGAGGTTCGCCGACCACAACGCGAACGCCGGCACTGGGTGGGCGAGGTGGCGCAGCCAGCCGAGCGCGGGCGCGCGCAGGAGGGGCGCGAGCAGCGGCCCGCTGAGCCCGAGCACGATGAGCAATCCGCCGGCGTCCGCGAGCAGCAGGTGCTCGGCCATGTGGGCGAAGAAGAGCTCGCCCGACAACGTGCCCAGCGGGGAGACGAGCACCGCGACGATGAGCCCGATCCCGCCGTAGAAGCAGTACTGGCGCCACCGCGGCACCGGTTTTCCGGCGCGGGCGAGCGTCCGCGCGCGGACGAAGTACAGCGTCCCGAACGCCAGCGACGGGAGGATCTGCAGCGGCTCGAACTGAAAGCCGGCGGCGAGGACGAGCATGGCGGGCAGAACGCTACTCGCGCGCTCAGGCGCCCGCGGCGATGAGCAGCACCCCGGTGACGGCGATCACGACGCCGATCCGCTGCACGCCGCGGACGCGTTCTGAGAGCACAACGGCCGCGAGCATGACCGTGGTGACGGGGTACAGCGAGCTTCCGACCGAGACGACCGACAGGTCGCCGAGCGTCGTCGCGTGGTTGTACGCGGCGTTGGCTGCGAGGTCGCAGAGGCCGACGAGGCAGAGCGCGCCGAGTGCGCGCAGGCCGGGGCGCGTCCCGCCGCGCCGCAGGGCGACGATGGCGATCGCGACGATGATCGGCGTCGACGCGACGCGGGACATGAGCAGCGCCCAGCCGACGTCCTCTCGCGAGGCGATCTCGGCGCCGACGAAGTACGAGCCGAAGCCGAACCCCGCAACGAGCGCGAGCACGATGCTCAGGCGCTGCTCGCGGGGGCCGACGGCCCCGCCGTCGGCTTCGCGCGAGGCCAGCACGACGCCGATCACGGCCGCCACGATGCCGGCCGCGCGCAGGATCCCCGGGCGCTCCCCCTGGGCGATTCCGACGATCACCGGCAGGGCCACCCCGGTTGACGCGATCGGCGCGACGATGCTCATCGTCCCGATCGACAGCGCGCGGTAGAACGCGGCGAGGGCACTGATCCCCACCAGACCGGCCGACAGCGCTGCGAAAAGCGCCGTCGCGTCCGGAGGTCCCTCGCCCCTCACCGCGATGAACACCGCCATCACCGTCAGCGATGAGGAGTACATGATCGCCAGCACCACCGGCACCGGGTAGCTGCGGCTCTTCAGGCCGCCGAAGAAGTCCGCGATCCCCCACAGCAGCGACGATCCGAGCGCGAACGCGAGCGCGGCCATCTACGCGGTCCGCTCGCGGGCGGTGGGCGTCAGCCGCGCTTGCCGCGGCCGTACAGCAGCCGGATGCCACGGAACAGCAGCTTTGAGGTGCGCGCCTTGTAGGGGAACATGAACAGCTCCCGCTTGAGATGCAGCCGGCTGACGAGCAGCGACTGCTGCTTGGTGAACTTGCGGATGCCCTGCGGGCCGTGGCGTGACCCGAGGCCCGACGCCTTCCACCCGCCCTGCGGCATCTCGACGGCGAAGTAGTTCAGGAGCGCGTCGTTGACGCACACCGCGCCGGACTGCAGACGGCGGGCGAGCTGCTCGCCGCGCGCGGCGTCGCCCGTGTAGATCGCCGCGCCGAGCCCGTAGGGCGAGTCGTTGGCGAGGGTGATCGCCTCCTCGGCGTCGGCCACCTTCATGATCGGCACCGTCGGGCCGAAGGTCTCCTCGGTCATCGCCTTCAGCGAGTGGTCGACGTCGACGAGCACGGTCGGCTCGTAGAAGTCGCCCGGGCCCTCGCGGCGCTTGCCGCCGGTCAGCGCGCGGGCGCCCTTGGCGAGCGCGTCCTGCACGTGGGCGTCGACGATGTCCATCTGCTTGGGGAACGTCATGGCGCCGACCTCGACCGTGCCCGCAGCGGTCGACTCCCCCTGGCGCAGTCCGCCGACGATGCCGGCCACCTTCTCGACGAACGCGTCGTAGATCGGCTCCTCGACGTAGACGCGCTCGATCGAGATGCACGTCTGGCCGGAGTTCTGCATCGAGTAGTACGCGGCGGCCTGCGCGGCGCGCTCGAGGTCGGCGTCGGCGAGCACGATCATCGGGTCCTTGCCGCCGAGCTCGAGCGACACCGGCGTCAGCGTCTGAGCCGCGCGCTCCATGACCTTCTTGCCGGTCGCCGTCGAGCCGGTGAACATGATCATGTCGGCCTCGTCGATGAGCGCCGCGCCCGTGGCGCCGCGTCCGGTCGCGACCTGGAAGACGTGCTCGGGCAGCCCGCTCGCGGCGAGGCCCTCGGCGAGCACGAGCGAGGTCAGCGGTGTGATCTCCGACGGCTTGAGGATCACGCTGTTGCCCGCGAGGAGCGCCGGGATGCACTCGCCGAAGGAGTTTGTCAGCGGGTAGTTCCACGGGCCGATGACGCCGACGAGGCCGACGGGCTCGTAGCGCACGCGCAGCTTCTTGCCCTTGATCAGGAGCGTGCTCACGTGCACGCGCTCCTCGCCGAGGAACTTCTTGGCGTGCTTGCACCAGAAATCGAGCGCCCCGCCGGTGTACGTGAGCTCGGCGAGGTAGGCGTCCTCGTGCGTCTTGCCGGTCTCGGAGATGATCGTGTTCGTGACGCGCTCGTGGTTGTCCATGAGCCACTTCTGCATGCGCTTCAGGACGCCCGCGCGGCCCGCGAAGCCCAGGTCCTTCCACGCCGGCTGCGCGGCGCGGGCCAGCGCGGCGAGCTCGCCGACCCGCTCGGCGGAGAGGTCCGGCACGTGCCCGATGACCTCGCCCGTGGCGGGGTTCTCGACGGCGATGTCAGCACCGGCTCCGGCGCCGTTCGTGCTCTGGGTGGCCGTGGTGTCCACGCTGGCCATAGTCGGCGACTCCTCGAACGTTGGCGTTGGGTGACAGGCTACAAGGGGCCTTCCGCGCGGTTCACGAACTGCGCACGGATACGCGATGAGGGTGCGGTGCGGCAGTGCAGACCCTCCCCCCGGGGACGCCGCGCGGCTCGCCTCCCTTCCTTCGTCGCTGCAGTTTCGGGAGCCGCGCCCCTACGAGATCGCGCCGCTGCCCACGAGCGCGAGCACCGCGGCCCCGAGCACGACTCGGTAGGCGACGAACACCGCGGTGGAGTGCGTCGTCAGGTAGCGCAGCAGGAAGGCGATCGCGGCGTAGCCGGTCACGAACGCCAGGACGGTCGCCACCAGGGTCGGCGCCACGCCGACCGCGCCCTCCGCTGTGCCCTTGACGACGTCCTTCATCTCGAAGAGGCCGCTCAGCACGACCGCCGGGATCGACAGCAGGAAGGAGAAGCGCGCCGCGGCGACGCGGTCGAATCCGAGGAAGAGCCCGGCCGAGATCGTCGCGCCCGAGCGCGAGACACCAGGGATGAGGGCGAGCGCCTGCGCGAAGCCGACGACGATCGCGTCGCGCCGTTGGATGTCGTCGATGTCGCGGCGGCGCTCGGAGACCTTCTCGGCCACGAGGAGCACGATGCCGAAGACGATCAGCATGCTCGCGATCAGGTAGAGGTCGCGGGCCCCGTTCTCGATCTGGTGCTTGAAGGCCAGCCCGAAGATCGAGATCGGGATCGTGGCGATGATCAGGTACCAGCCGAGGCGCGCGTCGAGCTCGGAGCGCCGTGAGCGGTCGCGCAGCGACGCAAGCCACGCCGTGGCGATACGCAGGAGGTCCGCCCAGAAGAACACGACCACCGCGGCCATCGTCCCGAGCTGGATGACGGCGGTGAACGCCGTGCCCGGGTCGTCCCATCCGAGGAAGGCCGGGACGATGCGCAGGTGCCCGCTGCTCGAGATCGGCAGGAACTCCGTGAGTCCCTGGACGATCCCGAGGACGATCGCGTGAAAGATGCTCAAACGGCTAGTCGCCGAGCTCGATCGACGAGATGTAGACCGGGGTCAGCGGACGGTCCGCGCCGCCCGTCGGCACGTCGTTGAGACGGTCCAGGACGTCCGATCCCTCGATCACCTCGCCGAAGACGGTGTGTTTGCCGTCCAGCCACGGCGTGGCGTCCGCCGTGACGATGAAGAACTGCGAGCCGTTCGTATTCGGCCCGGAGTTGGCCATCGCGAGGGCGCCGCGCACGATCTTGTGGTCGTTGAACTCGTCCTCGAACGTGTATCCCGGGCCGCCCGTGCCGGTGCCCTGCGGGCAGCCGCCCTGGGCCATGAAGTCTTTGATGATGCGGTGGAAGGTGAGCCCCTCGTAGAAGCCGTCCGCGGCGAGCTTGCGGAAGTTCTCGACGGTCTTGGGCGCGTCCTCGTCGAAGAGCTGGAACACGAGCACGCCTTCGGTGGTTCTCATGGCTGCGACGGACATGGACGGAGAAGTTACTTCGTTCCGAAGATCTTCACGTCGCCGATCGCGACGCGGGGGTCGGCGCTGTTGGCCGCCTCGGCGAACCACAGCGCGACGAAGCGCACCTTGCCGTCGCTCGTCTTCGCGAGCTTGATCGATCTGCCGTCTGCGTAGTTCGCCTTGTCGGTGAGGTGTGTCCAGCGGGCGTCGAGGATGTCGGGCGGGATCTTCGAGCTCTTTGCGCCGTAGAGCTCGACGTCGAAGCCGGCGGTGTCGGTGCGCATCTTCAGCGACTTGAGCGCGTAGCGCGCTCCGAGGTCCACGACGAGGCCGACGCCGAGCGGCTGGCCATCGGTGGGGACGGTGACGTCCCACACGGTCGACGTCTTGGCGTCGACGATGTTGCCGGGCGGCCCGAACTCGGCGCCCGCGCGGTGGTCGGGGTCGTAGAGCGTCACCGCGGAGGCGGCGATCGTGATCGGCTGCGGCCCAGAGGTCGACGAGGTGCCCGTGGAGCTCGAGCCGGACTTCGTGGTCGAGCCGGGGGTCGTGCTCCCGGTCGAGCCGGACTTCGTGGTCCCCGGAGTGGGCGTCACCACGAGGGGCGGAGTCGCCGTCGCTCCGGGCGTCACGGCCCTGGGGGGCTTGACGGTCGCGGCCGGCGGCGCCGTCGTGCCCGGGCCCGTGCCGCTCGGCGTGACCTGGGCGGACTGGCCGACCGACGGGGTCGTGGCGGTGATGGGATTGCCCGAGCCGGCAGAGGGCTTGGAGGCCTCGCGCTGGGCGTCGGTCGTGAGCGCGGCGTAGCTCGCGGCCACGGCGCCGACGAGGAGCAAAAGGGTGAGCCCGACCACCGTGAACGCGGCGCGCCACCCGGGACGCGCTCCCAGACGGCCGGGAGCGGCGGTACCGCAGTCCAGGCACCAGTCCTGGCCTTCCTGCATGCCTGCGCCGCAGGCTTCGCACGCGTACGGCGGCGCGACGACGGGCTCGCCGTCAGGCGACGGCGCGTCAGCCACGGCGGCCGGCTCGCGATCTTTCAGCAGCATCGTCACGTACGCAGAGGGTAACGGGGACCGCGACCCCGAGTTGCGCTTAGACCTTCGCCGGCTCGACTCTGATCCTGCGCCCGCGCACGCGCTCGCCGTCAACCGCCGCGGCGATCCGCTCCGCGTCGTCGGCGGGCACCGAGATGAACGCGAAGTGGTCGAGCACCTTCACGTCGCGCACGGCTTCCCCGTCCACGCCGGCAGCGTGGGTCACGGCGCCGACGAGGTCGGCCACCTCGATCCCCGCCGAGCGCCCGCCGCTCACCATGAGCTTCGCGTAGGGCTCGTCGCCGTTGCGCAGCACATGCGGCTTCTCGTGGCGCCGCGGGCGCGGCGTGACCTTCGCCGGCTCGACGCGCGCCCCGGCCTCCCACGGCGAGATCTTGATACCGATGTGGCGCTCGATCGCCTCGAGATCGCGCCCCTGGCTTGGCTCGACGAACGTGATCGCCCGGCCGGAGCGACCGACGCGCCCGGTACGGCCGATGCGATGCACGTAGATGTCCGGCGAGCGCGGGACGTCGAAGTTCACGACGTGCGTGACCGTCGAGATGTCCAGGCCGCGGGCCGCGACGTCCGTCGCCACGAGAACCGGCACGCGCCCGCCCTTGAAGCCGAGCATCACGCCGTCGCGCGAGCCCTGCGTCATGTCGCCGTGCAGCGCCTTGACGTTCAGGCCGCGGTCGCGCAGCTTGCGATACAGCTGGTCGGTGCGGATCTTCGTGCGCACGAAGACGATCGCCTGATCGGGCTTCTCGGCGTCGAGCACCTCGACGAGCTTGTCGGCCTTGTCGGCCGTCTTGACGTCGAGCTGGAACTGCTCGACGGAGTCGACGGTGAGCGTCGCGGACTGCACCTTCACGTGCTCGGGGTCATAGAGGTAGTTGTCGGCGAGCTTGCGGATCGGCGGCGGCATCGTCGCGCTGAAGAGCGCGGTCTGACGGCTGTTGGGCGTCAGGCGCAGGATCTTCTCGACGTCCTCGAGGAAGCCGAGGTCGAGCATCTCGTCGGCCTCGTCGAGCACGACGAAGCGGCACGAGTCCAGCACGAGCGAACGGCGACCGATGAGGTCCAGTACGCGGCCAACGGTGCCGACCACGATGTGCCCGCCTGCCTTCAGCTGGGCCTGCTGCGTGCGGATCGGTGCGCCGCCGAACACCGCGACGACGTCAGCGCCCTTGCGCTGGGCGTAGGCGCGGATGGCCTGCGTGACCTGGATGCACAGCTCGCGAGTCGGGGTGAGCACGAGCGCCTGGACGTCGGGCTCGGTCGGATCGATGTACTCGATGATCGGCAGGCCGAACGCCGCGGTCTTGCCGGAGCCCGTCTGGGCCTGGCCTATGACGTCGCGGCCCTGGAGCATCGGCGGGATCGCCTGCTCCTGGATCGGGCTGGGACGCTCGTAGCCGACGTCGTCCAGCGCGTCGAGTGTGCTGGCGGAGAGGCCGAGATCTGCGAATGAGCTCACGCAGCCCAGGATAGGCGGTCCGCCGCGCGACTCCGGGTGGGGGTTTTCGCGAGCCGGCGACCTCCCGGCGACGTTACCCTTACGCGATGCCGACGCTGTACGAGTGGGCAGGCGGCGCGGAGGCGTTCGGGCGCCTGATCGACGCCTTCTATGACCGCGTCGAGCGCGACGATCTGCTGGCCGGATTCTTCCCTGGCGGCGTCAGCGAAGCGCATCGCGACCACGTGACCGCGTGGTGGTGTGAGGTCTTCGGCGGGCCGGATCGCTACTCCGCGCAACTCGGCGGCTACGAGAGCATGCTCGGCCACCACCGCGATCTCGGCATCACCTCCGAGCAGCGCTTCCGCTTCGCCTCGCTCATGAGCCACGCGGCCGACGACGCCGGGCTGCCCCACGACCCGGAGTTTCGCTCCGCCTTCGTGGCCTACGTCGAGTGGGGCACGCGGCTCGCGCAGCACAACTCGCAGCCCGGCGCCCCCGTGGCCGAACACGCGCCTGTGCCCCGCTGGGGTTGGGGCGAAGCGCCGCCCTACCAGCCATGAGCGCGCGAAGCCTCAGCGTCGCCGCCGTGTTCCTCGCGGCGGTGGGGCTCAGCGCCTGCTTCGGCAGCGGCGACAAGGCCGCGAAGGCGAGCAGTCAGCCGACCTGCACGCCGGCTGCCGGCCCCGCACCGGCGACGCTGAAGCTCGCTCCGCAGTGGGCGGCCGGCGACACGCGCAAGGTGACGATCACAAAGACGCGAGAGGAGTCCGGCCAGCCCTCGACGGAGTCGGGTGCGACCGCCCAGCTGACGGTGCTGCGGACGGGCGTTCAGGGTTCGCGCCTGCGCTGGACGTCGAACGACGCGGTCCTGCCCGCCGATCAGCTTCCGAGCGTCGCGGCGGCGCGCCTGAAGGACGTCGCCAAGGGCTTCGTCGTCAGGTACACGACCGACGCGGGCGGCGCCTACGTGGCCAAGCAGAACGTCGCGCAGATTCATGCTCGGCTCGCGAAGATCCTCGATGCGCTCGCACAGGATCCCGCGTCGGCCGCGGCGGTCAAGAGCAGTCGCGCGGTCATGCTCTCCACGCCCTTCATCCAGACCTCCGTCGTCAAGGAGATCCCCGAGCTCCACGGCGTCTACGGCCTGACGCTGACGGAGGCCAAGCCGCTGAAGCTGACGCGCCGGATCGCCAACCCGTTCGGCGCGACCGCGCTGCGCGCCGACGGCACCGCCGAGCTCGTGCAGGCGCGCAACGACCGCGGCTGTGCGATCGTCGAGCTCGACGTCAAGCCGACGGCCGCCGAGCTGGCGAAGTCGCTGGCCGACACGTTCGGCGCCAAGGCGACGAACGTCCCGCAGGCCGCCAGGCGCGCCGGCCTCAGCGTCGAGAGCTCGAGCCGCTACACGTACGACCCGGCGACCGGCTGGGTGGTCCGAGTCGACGTCACCCAGACGGTGAAGATCAACGGCAAGAGCGGCTCGGACCTCACGGTCATCACGACACGCGGACCGGGTTGACCTCGCGCTGAGCGCGTGATAGCCGGGCGCCGTGTCGATTTCGCCGGTCCCCGTTCGTCGTACTCATAGAGGCGGTAACCGATCCGATCCGAAGGAGAGCGGCGATGCGAGTCATGGTGATGGTCAAGGCGACTGAGGACAGCGAAGCCGGCGTGATGCCGACCGAGCAGGAGCTCACCGAGATGATGGCCTACAACGAGGAGCTCGCGAACGCGGGGATCCTGCTGGCCGGCGAGGGCCTGCACCCGAGCGCGAAGGGCGCGCGCGTGCACTTCTCCGGCAAGAACCGGACCGTGACCGACGGGCCGTTCACCGAGACCAAGGAGCTCATCGCCGGCTACTGGCTGCTGCAGGTCACGTCGCTCGACGAGGCGATCGAGTGGGTCAAGCGCTGCCCGAACCCGATGCTGACCGACTCCGACATCGAGATCCGCCAGGTGTTCGAGGCCGAGGACTTCGGCGACGAGCTCACGCCCGAGCTCGCCGAGCAGGACGAGCGCATGCGCGCCGAGGCGCAAGCGCGCAACCAGTAGGCCGCTCGCCCCCCGTCGCCATGGCAACCGACGTCCAGCGCACGATCGACGCCGTCTGGCGGATCGAGTCGGCCCGGCTCATCGCCGGGCTGGCCCGCATCGTGCGGGATGTCGGCCTGGCGGAGGACCTCGCGCAGGACGCGCTCGTCGTCGCGCTCGAGAGGTGGCCCGAGTCGGGCGTGCCCGACAACCCGGGCGCCTGGCTCATGGCGACGGCGCGCAACCGGGGCATCGACGTGCTGCGCCGCGGCGAGCGCTTGGAGCGAAAGCAGCAGGAGCTCGCGCGCGACATCGAGGTCGGGCTCGGCGAGACCGGCCCGCCGGACATCGACGCGGCGCTCGACGACCAGATCGGCGACGACCTCCTGCGCCTCGTCTTCATCTGCTGCCACCCGGTGCTGTCGACCGACGCCCGCATCGCGCTGACCCTGCGCCTGCTCGGCGGCCTGAGCACCGACGAGATCGCCCGCGCCTTCCTCGTCCCTGAGGCGACGGTCGCCCAGCGGATCGTGCGCGCCAAGCGCACGCTCGCCGAGGCGCAGGTGCCGTTCGAGGTCCCCGGGGAGGACGAGCGCGCCGAGCGCCTGTCGTCGGTGCTCGAGGTCGTCTATCTCGTCTTCAACGAGGGCTACGCGGCGACCGCCGGCGACCACTGGATGCGCCCGGCGCTGTGTGAGGACGCGCTCCGGCTCGGGCGCATCCTCGCCCGGCTCGTGCCCGGCGAGCCGGAGGTGCACGCGCTCGTCGCGCTCATGGAGATCCAGGCGTCGCGCCTCCGCGCGCGCCTCGGTCCGTCCGGCGAGCCGATCCTGCTGCTCGATCAGGACCGCGGGCGGTGGGACCACGTCCTCGTCAACCGCGGCCTCGCCGCGCTCAACCGCGCGATCGAGCTCGGTGGCGCGCTGGGCATCTACGCGCTGCAGGCGGCGATCGCGGCGTGCCACGCCAGGGCGCGCACCGCGCAGAGCACGGACTGGGAGCGCGTCGCCGCGCTCTACGACGCGCTCGCCCAGCTCGCGCCGTCGCCGGTGGTCGAGCTCAACCGCGCGGTTGCGCTCGGGATGGCGTTCGGCCCGCGGGCGGGCCTCGAGCTCGTCGACGAGCTGCTCGACGAGCCCGCGCTGAAGCGCTACCACCTGCTCCCCGCGGTCCGCGGCGACCTGCTGTCCAAGCTCGAGCGCTACGCCGAGGCGCAGGCTGAGTTCGAGCACGCCGCGTCGCTCACCCGCAACGAGCGCGAGCGCGCGTTGCTGCTCGAGCGAGCCGCCGCGTGCGTACGCGGCGGCTCATAGCCCGGGCCTGAACCGGATGGCGCGGTGGGGCCGTCAGTCGCCGGCGGCCGCTCGCCGCACCGACGCGGCGTGCACCTCGTCGCTTGCGAGCTCCGCCAGCCGCTGGGAGGCCAGGCGGATCCGGCGGTCGACGTTTCCGGCGGCGATCGCGCGCGACTCGAGCTCGCAGTCCCACAGGCATTCGACCGCGAGGTCGCCCGAGAACGTGGGGTCCGACGCGGCGAGCGCGGAGACGATGAAGCGCCGGCCGTAGGAGTAGGGGATCTGCTCGTACGCGCGCGAGAGCTCCTCGAACGGACCGTGCCCGGGGAAGCGGCCGAGCGCCTCGGCGAGCGAGCAGACGACGAACACGTCGCCCTCGAGGCCGGCGTCGAGCTCGTGCGCCAGCGCGCGCCGCGCGGGATCGAGGTCCTCCTCCTCGGCGTGGTTGCCCAGGATCCCTGCCGCCTTGCGCCGCCGGCCCCAGTCCGGCGAGGTGAGCCAGTCGTGCGCGAGCGCCCGGGTCTGGCTCAGCGGCATGGCCTCGAGCGCGAGCGCGATCGTGCCCTGGAGCTTGCCGCGCTGCTCCCCGCTCGTCGTCTCCTCGGCGATCGCAAGCACATCGCGGCGTCCCTGGTTGGCGAGCGCGAGGATCGCGGCCCGGCGCATCGCGCGCTGCGGGTCGCGCGCCGTCGCGAGCATCCGCGCCACGTCGTCGCGGCTGCGGCGCGTCGTGAGCTCGTCGGCGATCTGGCGCCAGCGGGTCTCCTCTGCGATCTGCAGCAGCGCCTCGGTGCTCATCGCCCGCGGGTTGGGCGGCTTGCGCCGCGGCGGGCGACGGCGCGTCCGCGGCGGAAGCGGGACGCGGTGCCCGGCGGCGAGGGCGCCCGCGATCCGGTGGTTCTCGATTGACCACAGCGTCCACGGGCGATCGCTCGCATCGACGTCCGCGAGCGCCTCTGCGAGCGCGCTCTCTCCTGCGAAGCGCTCGACGAGGATCTCGTCGAGGCCCGCGACGACCTCCGGCCAGGGCGGGCCGACCGGCATCACCTCCGGGTCGCCGGTCAGCAGCGTGATCGCCCGCTGCCACGAGCGCCCGTACGCGACGTACTCGCGCAGGATGCGCCGGGCGTCCGGGTGGTCGCGGATCGCCATGCGGCCGAGCAGCCCGAGCACGCTCGATTCGAACTCGGGGCCCTCCTCGTCCTGGTCGCGCAGCGCCTGCTCGAGCGGCGCGAGGTCCAGTCCGATGTCGAGCGCGAGCGTCGCGTAGTACTCGTCGCGCGCGTCGAGCTGCTGGTCCCAGCGCGGGTCGTTGAAGACGCAGTGCGTGACGAGCGCCTGCGCGATCGAGCCGTGGGCATCGAGCGCCCACAGGTAGCCCGAGCCGAGGCCGCGCTGGAGCTTGCCGAGTGGCTCGGCCACGTCGGCCAACGGTGGTGGCCGGTGAATCACACGCCGAATCTACGTCGTCGGGTCGAGCGTGACCTTGCCGGTCGTGCGCCGGGCGGCGAGGTCGGTCTGCGCCTGCGCAGCGCGCTCGAGCGGATACGCCGGGCCGGTCACGACGCGCAGTTCGCCGCGGGCCACGCGGGTGAAGAGGTCGGCGAGCGCCGCGTCGATCATCTCGGGGTGCCCGATGCAGTGCATGAGCCAGAAGCCGGCGACCGCGCGCGACGAGCGCATGAGGTCGCCGCTGCGCACCGAGTTGTTCTCGCGTGACGCGATCCCGTAGGTGACCAGGCGCCCGAACGGCGCGAGCGCGGCGAGCGACTCCTCGAAGACCTGCCCGCCGGCCATGTCGAAGACGACGTCGAGGCGCCGGCCGAGGTTGGCTTGGACGAGCCGCTCCTTCAGCCCCTCCGGCGAGCCGTCGATCGCCACGTCGGCGCCGAGCGCGAGCGCGAGCGTGCGCTTCTCCTCGGTCGAGGCGGTCGCGATGACGCGCCCAGCGCCCATCGGCCGGCCGAGCTGGACGGCGAGCGAGCCGACGCCGCCCGCCGCGGAGTGCACGACGACGCTCTCGCCGGCCGCCACCTTGGCGCTCGTGCGGTACAGGTGCCAGGCGGTCAGTCCCTGGAGCACGAGCGCGAGCGCGGTCTCGTCGTCGACGCCCTCGGGAATCGGGAACGTCAGCGACGCCGGAGACGTCGCGTACTCCGCGTAGCCGCCGCTGCCACACAGCGCGACGACCCGCTCGCCGGTGTCCTCGCGCGTGCCCGCGACCTCCGAGCCGGGAATGAGCGGCAGCTCGTCCTTGGCGATGTAGTCGTTCTGGCGGCGATGCGTGTCGGAGAAGTTCAGGCCGGCCCGGCTGACCTTGATGAGGACCTCGCCAGCGTCCGGTTCGGGGACGGGCAGCTCGACGAGCTCCAGGACCTCCGGACCGCCGTACTCACGCATCTGGATCGCACGCATGACGATGGCGAGGATAGGCGGACGATCGAATAGCTAGGGTCACGGCCATGGGTATCACCGTCGTCGGATCGATCGCGTTTGACGCCGTGCAGACACCGCACGGGGGCCGCGAGCGCATGCTCGGCGGCGCCGCCGTCCACTTCTCGCTCGCCGCGTCGTTCTTCGACGAGGTCCGCGTGGTCGGCCCCGTGGGCGACGACTTCGGCGACGACGAGTACGCGGTCATGCACGAGCGCAACGTCAACACGGAGGACATCGAGCACGTCGAGGGCGGCAAGACGTTCTTCTGGAAGGGCGTCTACGGACACAACATGAACTCGCGCGAGACGCTCGAGACGGACCTCAACGTCTTCGAGACGTTCGATCCGAAGCTGTCGGACGCCTCGCGCGACTGCGACGTGCTGTTCCTCGCCAACATCCTGCCCGCGCTGCAGCGCGGCGTCCGCGAGCAGTGCGAGAACGCCACGTTCGTCGCGCTGGACTCGATGGACCTGTGGATCAACATCGCCAAGCGCGAGCTCATCGCGGCGATCGAGACGGTCGACTGCGTGATCCTCAACGACTCCGAGGTGGAGCTCTTCACCGGCGAGCGCGAGGTGGTCGAGGGCGCGCGCAAGATCCTCGAGCTCGGTCCGCGCGCGATGGTCGTCAAGCTCGGCAAGTACGGCGCCGCGCTCGTGACCGCCGACGACTCGTTCTGGATCCCGGCGTTCCCCGTCGGATTCGTCGCCGACCCGACCGGCGCCGGCGACACGTTCGCGGGCGGGTTCGTCGGCTGCATCGCGAGCGCCGTCCAGGCCGGCGAGGAGATCACCGGCGAGACGATGCGGCTCGCGATGGCCTACGGCACCGCGCTTGCGTCCTTCAACGTCGAGGAGTTCGGCACCGAGCGCGTCGCGCGCCTGCACGCCGACGAGGTCGTCGAACGCGTGCAGGAGCTGCGACGCATCACGGCATTCGATGCCGAGCGCAAGCTCGCGCTGAGCTAGCCCGGTTCGTACCTAGCCGGTGATGAAGCCGGTGTTCCCGACGGCCTTGAGGACGGACTTCTCGGACTTGCGCTTGTCGAAGTCGTTCGGCGCCGGCAGGTCGCTCGTCGCCGTCATCGGGCCCGCGGGGTTGTTGAGGAAGCGGATCCAGGACGCGTGGCGCGCCTCGACGGTCGCGATCGTGCCCGCGGCCTTGAGGACGCCGGCCTGCTTGACGTTGGCGACCTGGCCGAGGTAGGCGGTGACGCCCGTGTCCTCGAGGACCTCTGCGGTCGCGGCGAACGTCGCCTGATCGGTGACGGCCTTGCCGAAGTCGAACATCGGCGACGTGATCGCCTTCGCGCCCAGCACGCCCTTGAGGAAGGCGACGTGCTTGGCCTCATGGGCCGCGACGACCTCCGCGAAGCGCTGCAGCTGCGGGTTGGAGCCGTAGGCCTTGTTCGCCACGGCCTGCTTGTAGAACGCGGCCTCGAGGAACTCGAGCGTGAGCGCGAAGTTGAGGATCTTGAGGTCGTTCTTGACGGACTTGTGGGACGAGATCTTCGCCTCGGCCGAAGCCAGGAGCGGCCCGAACAGCGCGCCGCCGGCGATGATGCCGCCGCCCGCGAGGGCACCCTTCTTGATGAAGTCGCTGCGGTCGAAGCCGGCGGCCTCGGCTGCATCGCGGATCGCGCCGTCGGCATCGAGCGCATCGAGGTTGGGAAGCTGGGACATGGGTGGTTCTCCTATCGGTCGGGGGGAGGTTCAGCGCACCTTGATCCGCCCGGTCATGCCGGGATGGAGGGTGCACGCGTAGCGGTAGACGCCGGCCTTGTTCAGGCGGACGGTGTGCTCGCCGGTCGATCTGGACGTGGCGCTCTTGAAGTGCCGTGAGCCCAGGCTCGTGACGTTGTGGCGCGTGATGCCGTCCTGCCACACGAACGTCACCTTCGTGCCGCGAGAGACCGTGAGCCTCTTCGGCGTAAACCTGACGTCCTTGATCACCACCGTCCTGCCGGCGGATGCGTCGGTCCAGGCAACCGGGCCTGCGACCAACGCGACCAGCAGGACGGACGGCACCAGCAAGCGTGTGACGCGGCGGTCCATCCCCGGCGGTTGCGGGACCTTTCCCGCACCGGATCACCTAGCTGGCGCGCAAAAAGTCGTGCGAACGGCCATCGAGACGGGTATCGTCCCGCAGCAGTGAGCGCGACGTTCATCTTCATCATGATCGGCCTCAAGATTCCGATCGCGATGCTGCTCTACATCGTCTGGTGGGCCATCAAGGCGGTCCCTGAGGACCAGGTGCCACCGGTCGACGAGGACGGGGGCACGAAGAACCCGGCGCACCCGCACCGCCGGCCCCGGCGCCCGCGCCCGCCGCGGCGCGGCCCACACGGCGATCCGCCGCTTCCCGCGCCCGCTCGCACGCGCACGGTCGTCGCACGAGCGCGCCGCGGCCGCGTGTCCTAGCGGTTCCTTAGGCTTAGGGGCAGATGTCCGGCCCGGCCTCCGTCCTCTCTGACGGCACGATCACGCGTCTCGTCGAGGAGGGGCGGATCCGCATCGATCCGTGGGACCCGGGGATGGTGCAGCCCGCGAGCGTCGACCTGCGCTTGGGCGACAGCTTCCGCGTGTTTCACAACTACCGCACCGCGGCGATCGACCTGGCCAAGCCGCCGACGAACCTCACCGAGCAGATCCTCATCGGCGAGGACGAGCCGTTCGTCATCCATCCCGGCGAGTTCGTCCTCGGCCGGACGCTGGAGTGGGTCGAGCTGCCCGATGACATCGTGGCGCGGATCGAGGGCAAATCCAGTCTGGGAAGGCTCGGCCTCATCGTCCACGCGACGGCCGGATTCGTCGATCCCGGCTGGAAGGGGACGCTGACGCTCGAGATCACGAACCTCACGCGGGTGCCGATCAAGCTGTGGGCCTCCAAGCCGATCGCACAGCTGTCGTTCATGACGCTCGACGCGCCCGCGCTGCGCCCGTACGGACACCCCGAGCTCGGCAGCCACTACCACGGCCAGGTCGACGCCACGGAGAGCCGGTACGAAGGCGGGGTGGGCGGGGATCGGATCCCGCCCGGTGCGATAAGGTCGCGCCCGCCATGAGCGTCATCGCCTCCATGCTGGCCGTCGTCGAAACCGCCACCGAGCACGAGAAGTCCGAGGTCCCGTTCTTCATCGCGGGCGGCCTGTGGGCCGCGTTCGCCGTCGCCATCAGCGTCGTCGGCTTCACGCGGCCGGACTTCCCCACCAGCCCGGTCGCCGCCCGTGGAGTCATGACCGCCGGTGGCGTGCTGATGGTCGCCGCCGTGTCGATGGCGATCTATGTCGCCCTCTGACGACGACGGCTACGCGGTCTCCTACAAGGTGCTCCAGCCGGGCACCCCGGTCCAGGCATCCGACGGCATCGAGGTCGGCACGGTCCGCGAGGTCCTCGACAACGCGGCCGAGCACATCTTCGACGGCATCGTCATCGACACGCCGAGCGGGCAGCGCTTCGTCGATGCGCCCGAGGTGGCGCGGATCGCCGAGCTGCGCGTGACGCTGACGATCGACGCCGAGGCCGTCGACGCCCTGCCCGAACGCGACCCGGCCGGGGGGCAGACGTTCCACGCGAACACGCGCGGGGGACGCATGGGACGCTTCTTCGGCGGCGGCTGGAAACGCGACCGCTAGAGCGGTCGCAGGAATTTCACAATCCGAAATCACGTCGGCGAGGTCCGGCGGGGTGCATAATCGGAGGTAGTGAGCAAGCAGACACAGCCAGAAGAGACCCGCGCCGAGGGGCACCCCGAGACGAACGGCGCCGACGAGGGGGCGCTCAGCGAGACGCTCAGCGTCACCGACAACCGCACCGGCCGCACGTACGAGATTCCGATCACCGACGGGACCGTACGCGCGCTGGATTTCCGCGCGATTCGCACGTCAGACGCCGACTTCGGCCTCATGACGTACGACCCGGCCTTCATGAACACCGCCGCCTGCCGCTCGTCGATCACCTATCTCGACGGCACGAACGGCATCCTGGAGTACCGCGGCTATCCGATCGAGCAGCTCGCCGAGCACTCGACCTACCTCGAGGTCGCCTACCTGCTGATCTACGGCGAGCTGCCGAGCGCCGCCCAGCTCGAGGCGTGGCGGTTCGCGATCACGACGCACACGTTCGTGCACGAGAACATCAAGGGGTTCTTCGGGGGCTTTCGTCACAACGCCCACCCGATGGGCATGTTGCTGGGCGCCACCGCCGCGCTGTCGACGTTCTATCCGGACGCCAACGACATCGAGGATCCCGAGAACCGCGACATCCAGACGATCCGCCTGATCGCCAAGATGCCGACGCTGGCGGCGTTCGCCTACCGCCACGCCCAGGGCCAGCCCTATGTCTATCCCGACAACGACCTCGCGTACTCGGGCAACTTCCTCAACATGATGTACAAGATGACCGAGCTGAAGTACCAGCCCGATCCGCGCATCGAGCGCGCGCTGGACATCCTCTTCATCCTGCACGCCGACCACGAGCAGAACTGCTCGACGAGCGCGGTGCGCTCGATCGGGTCGGCCAAGCCCGACCCGTACTCGGCGGTCGCCGGAGGGATCGGCGCGCTCTACGGCCCGCTGCACGGCGGCGCCAACGAGGCCGTGCTGCGGATGCTCGAGAAGATCAAGACGCGCGACAACATCCCGGACTTCGTCAAGGGCGTGAAGAACGGCGACGAGCGCCTGATGGGCTTCGGCCACCGCGTCTACAAGAACTACGACCCGCGCGCCCGCATCATCAAGAAGGCCGCCGAGGACGTCTTCGAGGTCGTCGGGCGCAACCCGCTGCTGGACATCGCGATCGAGCTCGAGCAGATCGCGCTCGAGGACGACTACTTCATCGAGCGCAAGCTGTATCCGAACGTCGACTTCTACTCCGGCCTGATCTACCAGGCGCTCGGGCTGCCGGTGGCGATGTTCCCCGTGATGTTCGCGATCGGGCGCACGAGTGGCTGGATCGCGCAGTGGCGCGAGATGGTCGAGGACGCCGAGCAGAAGATCTCGCGCCCGCGCCAGATCTACACCGGCGAGCGCGGCCGCGACTACGTGCCGATCGACCAGCGCTGAGACCCGGACGCGTCGAAGCTGCGCGCTCGCGGGCGCGGCTACGATCGCGCCGTGCCGTACACCGTCACGATCCGCGTCGGCTCGAAGGTCACGCGCCGGCGCGTCCCGTCGCTCGACGACGCGATCGACGTGCTCGAGCTCGAGCTGCGCTCGCTCGGGGGATCGGCTCGGCGCGCGCCGGCGAAGGCGTTCTCCCGCGAGATCGCGCCCGTCGCGCAGGTCTCCGCGCGCGGCGAGCTGAGCGGGCCGGGACGCCTGCGGCCCGCGGTCCGGGCCGGCGTCGACGTGCGCGGCGACGGCTCGTTCGAGGCCTACCGCGGCAAGCTGCAGCGCGAGGTCATCGCGCAGAGCAAGCGCGAGACGGCGTTCGACGCGCTGCGGCGGGCGCTCGCGCCGGTCTGATCCCGGGGATCTCAGGGTTCGCCCTAAGCTTCGAGCCGTGAGCGCGCGACGCACCCTGATGACCGCCGCGCTGCTCGCCGCGGTCGGCCCGTGCGCCGTCGCCTCGGCCAGGACCGTGAGCTACCACAACGTCGTCTCGCCGACCAAGCAGATCTCGTGCTTCGCGGTCATCGGCAGCAGCGAGATCGAGTGCATGGCGCCGTACCTCGAGGACATCGGCGAGCTCGACACGTACCTCGCGCTGCGGGCGCACGGCCGGGCGCGGATCTCCGAGCGCGGCGACTTCCCGGGCTTCGCCACGCCGCGACGGACGCTGCACTACGGCGACACGTGGAAGCGGCCCTCGATCCGCTGCACGATGCGCGCGACGGGCCTGACGTGCCGCAACCGCGACGGCCACGGCTTCCACATCCAGCGCGGCCACGTCCGCCGCTTCTGAGCGGCGCAGACCGCTGAGCGGGCGCGCGTGCTGACCATCCTCGCCTCCTCCGCGACCACGGGGATCCTGACGGGGGTCGCCGGGATCGCAGTTGTGCTCGCGATCTCCGCGGCCTTCTACGTCGTCGGCCGCGGCGAGGATCGCGCGCGTGCCGCGGACCGCCGTGCGTCGCCGGACGACGACGCGCCGCAGGCGCCGCAGGCGCCCGACCCGTCCGAGCCGCGTGAGCCGCGCCGGCCCGAGATCGCCCGCCGGCGCCGGCCGCGGCAGCGTCGCCCGTGACGCCCTCGTCGGCCGCGAACGGCGCCTATCCCGGCAGCGCGAGCATCGCGCCGTATGGCCCGCGCCCGCACAGCACCGCTGCCCCGCAGCGCGCGGCGAGCTCGATCGCGGCGGGCAGCGCCATGCCGGCGCCGAGGCCGTAGGCCAGCGCCGCGGCGAACGAGTCCCCGCAGCCGTAGGCGTCGACCGGCGGCCCGGGCAGCGGCGCCGCCTCCCAGGTGCCGCCGCGCTCGCCGGGGACGAGCCACGGCACGGGCGGCTCGTCGACGTCAGGGTGCGCCACCTCCCAGCTGCCGCCCGCGGCGCCGCGCGTGCGCACCACGACCAGCGGCGCGGGATCCAGCGTGCCCGGCTCGTATGCCTCGCCGGGATCGTCCGCGCTGCCGACGAGCACGTCCAGGCGCACGCCCGACGCCGCCAGCGCCCCCATCGCCCGCGGCGTCGCGACGAGCACCCGCGCGGCGCGCGCCGCGCGCACGGCCGCGGCGTCGCCGCCGGTGAGGTAGATCGCGTCGAGCGCGCCGAGCTCGTCCCACGGCAGCGGGTCCGCGCCGTGCGGGACGATGCGCTCGCCGAGCACGGTGATCGTGCGCTCGGCGTCATCGTCGAGGAAGGTGAACGTCCGCCGCTGCGGCCCGGGCCGCCGGCCGGCGTGGACCGTCACGCCGTGGCGCTCGCGCAGCTGCGCCGCCGACAGCTCCGCCTCGGGCCCGGTCCCCAGCGCGGTCAGGAAGCTCGCCTCGCCCGCGAGGCGGCGCATCTGCACCGCGGCGACGGCACCGCCGCCGCCGGGCTCGGAGAACGTCTCGCTCGCGTGGACGATCTCCCCGGGCCGGGGCACGTGCGACACGCACGCGTACTGCACCCACTCGACGTGTCCGACCACCGCGACGCGGGTCCTCCTCATCGAAGCTGGCGGCACGCGCCGATCATGCCAGCAGGCTCAGCGCTTCGGCAGCACGCCGCCGGGCCCGGCCTCGCGGACCTGCGGGTAGTACTGCTGGAGGTCGCCGAAGGGGATCGGGCCCTGGACCTTGCAACCGGGGGTGCTCGTCGGGGGCTTCTCGCCGCCGTTGGCGCAGTCGAAGGCGGGCAGGTCGTTCGTCGCCGGGTCGGGACTCGAGCTCGGCTCCAGGTAGGCGTTGCCGCGGTTGCCGGGCGTGCGCCTCAGCGCCGGCAGCGACTGGTCGCCGAGCATGATGACCTGCGGCAGGACGTGCCCGTTGCTCTTGCTGCCCGGCACCGTCGAGCGGATGCCGTTGATCGCGGACCCCGGCGTCGTCATGAAGTCGGCGAGCTTGGCCTGGTTGAGCTCGAGGAACCTCAGCAGCGGGTTGACCTGACGCAGGAACGGCCCCGCCGAGGCGAGCACCGGGTCCAGCCCGCGCAGCGTCCGCGACAGCGCCGGCAGGCCCTGATCGCCGGCCGCGATCAGCGGGTCGATGTTGTGAAAGAGGCTCTCGAGGTCCGGCGCGAGGCCGTGCAGCGAGACGAGCGTCGGCTGCAGGTCGGTCAGCACGGGGTCGAGGTCGCGGATCAGCGGGTCGGTGTTCAGCGAGAACGTCCGCAGGCGCGCGAGCGTCGTCTTGGTCTCCGCGAGGAACGTCGGCAGGATCTGGATCGACTTCGCGAGCGCGTCGCGGCGCTTGGCGAGCTCTCCGAAGAGCTCGGAGTTGCGCTGCACGAGCGTCGCCAGCGCGCCCTCGTCGCGGGTGACGTCCTCGAACGTGCGCCCGGCGTTGTGGACGAGGCTGCGCAGCGCGGCACGCCGCGTGTCGAGCACGTCGACAACGCTCTGCGCGTTCTCGGTGAAGACGGGCAGGTTGCCGAGCGCGTCGTTGAGGTCGCGCCCTCGTCCGGCGCCCGCCTGCGCGAGGCTCGCCTGCCACTGCCGGAAGGCGGTGCGCGTCGGCTTGTCGAAGATCCGCAGCAGCTCGTCGAACTCGACCGCCTGCGCGACCCGGCCGTCGCCCAGGCGCGCGCCCTCCTTGAGCGCCGGGGCGTCCCTGCTGCCGGTCGTCAGCTCGACGTACGTCTCGCCGAGCAGCGTCTTCTGGCGCAGGATCGCGCGCGCGTCGGACCGCAGCGGGGCGTAGCGGCCCTGCAGCTCGATCGTCGCCAGCGTCCGGCCGCCGCCCGGCGCGAGCTCCTTCTTGACGACCTTGCCGATCGTCACTCCGGCGGTGCGCACGTCGGCGAGGTCGGCGAGCGTCGACGCGTCCGTGAACGCGACCTGCACGCGATAGCCCTGCGGCTTGAGCGGGATCGGGCCGCCGAACGCCAGCCAGAAGTACAGCAGCAGCCCGAAGCACGACAGCGAGAACGCCGCGATGACGAGGATCCGGCCGCGGGTGGGCGCCGTCGTGTTCATCCCGTGCCCTTGCTCCGGGCCCTGACACCGAGCGTCGCGAGCGACTTCGTGACGTCCAGCGAGGTGGTCGTCGGGTTCTTGCAGACGGTCGCCAGCAGCGGCGAGAGCCCGAGCGCGAACTCGAGCTGCGGCTGGTCGTTGACGAGGCTCGCCAGCGTGTTGCAGGTGCCGGTGAGGAAGATCGGGCGCAGCGGCCCGTTGGCGTCGTCGATGCTCTGCAGGTTCGCGCCCTGGTGCGTGACCCAGGCGAGCCAGAACAGGTAGCCCTCCTCGCGCCCGGCGACGTCCGGCGCCTGGCGCCCGCTCGGGTTGTTGGCGAGCATGTTGCCGAAGTGGTTGAGGACCTGGGCGTTGCGCTCGAGCTCGGGGAAGGTGCGCGCGAGGCCGCGCGCGGCCGGCGCGAGGTCGCGCGCGAGCGGCGACGCCTTGCGCACGAACGGCCGGATCTTCGTGCGCACGATCGGCGTCGCCTCGCGCGCGAACGGGCTGACGGCGGCGTTCACGGTCTCGAGCTCGCGCACCGCCGGCAGCAGCGCCCGCGTCGTCGGCCCGAGCTCGTCGGCGAACGGCTGCACGGCGCGCAGCGTCGACGTCGCCTGCGTCAGCGTCGGCGCGAGCTCGCCGGTGGCGTCACGCAGGTTGGCGTCCTCGGAGGCGATCGCGCCGAGCGTCGTCTGGGCGCTGCTGACGAGGCGCGTCAGCTCGCGCGGCTTGCGCGCCAGCGTGTGGTTGACCTGCGCGAGCGAGGTGACGAGGCGCCGCAGGGCGATGCGCTCGCGGGATACCGAGTGGTTGACGCGCGAGAGGTCGCGCACGGTCGGGCCGAAGCGCTCGAAGATCCGCGCGACGTCGTTGCCACGGCCATGCAGCCCCTCCCCGGCGCCGTTGGCCAGCAGCGTGACGTAGTCGCGCGTGCGGGCGTCGAGCTCGGAGAGGATCTCGTCGAGGTCGACGTCCGACAGCGAGGCCGCGGCGGGGATCGTGAAGCCCTCGCGCACCGGCTTTCCCTCGCTGCCGGGGAAGATCTGCACGTACATGTCCTTCAGGCCGGTGCGCGGGCGCAGCTGGGCGCTGGCGTCGCGATGGATGAGGTCCGCGTAGCGCGGCTCGATGTCGAGCCCGACCAGCGCGCGGCCGTCGCGCAGGCGGACCTCGGCGATGTCGCCGATGCGCACTCCGGCGACCTGCGCCGTCTGGCCCTGGCCGGGCGTGACGGCCTGCGCGTTGTCGATCTCGACGTTGATGCGAAACGGCTTGGCCTCGACGAACGGGAAGCGCAGCCGCTCCTGATTGAGCACGTAGGTCCCGACGAGCGCCGCGACCACGATCAGCACGAGGATCGCGCCGAACGGGCCGAGGTTCTTGCGGATCACGCGGGTCATGGCGTGGTGGCGCTGCGCCGCAGCGCCTGCTCGAGCTGCTTGCCGAGGCCGTTGCGGCCGGCGAAGGCGCGGATGTCGGCGAGCGTCGCGGGCCGGTCGGAGACCTTCGTGTCGGCGCCGTGGCGCCGGATCTGGCGGCGCAGCATCGCGGCGGCGGAGTCCGCGGCCTTCGCCTCGCGAGCGTTCGCGGCGCTGCCCGCGCTGCTGATCGCCTTCGGCGGAGCCTTCGGGATCGAGCGCAGGTCGGGCTGCTGCTGGGTCTCGCACGGCACGTCCGGGCGCAGCGGCGGACGCTCGCGCACGGGCGGCGGGTTGTTGCCGACGATCGGATCGACGACCGATCCGAAGATCCCGTTGCCGAGGTTCAGCGTCTCGGCGCCGCCGCTTCCCTGGACCTTGAACCACGGCCCGTTGGCGTCGAACGAGCGACTCTCCCCGGCCAGCCCGGGCAGGAACTTCGGCAGCTCCTGATAGACCGGCCCATTGCTCGGGAAGGCGTCGTCGACGAGCTTGTCGTTGCCGAACGGCACGAGCACCTCGTTGGCGCAGCTCGACAGCGCCCGCACCTGCGAGAGCACGACGGGCGCGCTTCTTGCGACCTGCGCGAGCGGCGGCGTCGCGCTGCGCAGCCGCCGCGCCAGGCTGCGCAGCTCGTCCTCCGAGACGAGGCCGCGCAGCTGCTTGACGAGCGGCAGCGTCGCGTCGACGGTCGGGCCGAGCGAGCGGACGCCGGGCCGCGCGCCGACGGCGAAGCGGCGCACGTCGGGGAACGCCCGCTCGAGCGCGTCGAATGCCGGCGTCGCCGCGCGCAACGTGCGCGGCAGCTCGCCGACGGCGCTGCGCAGCGCGCTCTCGCGGTCGGCGAGCGCGCCGGCGGTCGCGTTGAAGTCGGTGACGAGCGCGCGGAGCTTCGCCGGCTGCGCGTCGATCGCGCCGGACACCACGCCCTGGTCGCGGATCCAGTCGCCGAGGTCGCCGGGACGCTTGCCGAGCAGCGCCTCCGAGACGATCGCGGAGAACTTGTAGGCGGCGGGCTGGAAGCGCAGCGAGTCGTTGAACGCCTGCGCGCCGCCCGCGTCCTGTGCCGCGCCGACCTCGCGGAAGACCGAGCGCAGGTCGTTGCGGGTGTCGCTCTTCAACGCGCTGAGCACCTGGTCGAACTGGACCGGCGTGCCAGTGCGCGACGCGGGGATCGTCGCGCCCTCGTCGAGCTCGCCAGCCGACGCGCTGCCGGGCGAGAGGTCGACGAAGAAGTTGCCCTCCAGGAAGATCCGCGGGCGGATCCGCGCGCTCGCGTCGCTGTGGACCGGGCGCCCGTCGCCGCGGATCGCGAGCGTCACCGTCGCGGACTGCGCGCCCGGGCGCGTGTGCTCGACGCCCGTCACCTCGCCGACCTCGACCCCGGCGATGCGCACCGGGGAGTGCGCCTTGATGCCGGCGCTGTCGCGGAACGCGGCCTTGATCGTGTAGGGCTCGTTGACGAACGGGATGTCCTTGGCGAAGGACAGGTACGTCACGATCAGCGCGAGCACGAGCAGCGTCGCGCCGACGGCGAAGGCGCTGGGCCCGCGGTCGCGGACCCTGATCGACGGCGGCTTCACGGCAGCACCGAGGGAGCGATCCCGTCCGGCTCGGCGGAGAACGTCTCGCCGTCCGGCACGCGCGGACGTCCCTTGTAGGTCGGGCCCTGCGCCCCGGGGGTGCGATGGTTCAGCGAGACGCTGCCCTCGTTGAGGTAGCCGCGCTGTCCGCCCTCGCAGTCGGCGTTGCCGTTCGCGTCGATCGCGGCGTTGTAGTCCGCCTGGTGCAGGTCGACGGGGTCGCCGAAGATCGCGTGCTGGATCGGGTCGGTGCTGCCGCCGCTGGCCGGCCGCGACGCGCCGTAGCTGGCCAGCGAGTTGGGCTGCGTGAGCGACACCTGCTTGACCTGGATGCGCTGCAGCGTGCCGGTCGCGTCCTCCTCGGAGATGTGATCGGAGAACACCGTCCACGAGTAGGTGAAGGCGTTGCAGACGGTGACGTGCGGTCCGACGTAGCGCAGCGTCGGGTTCAACGTCCGCATCGTGTCGGTGAGACCGGCGAGCGTCACGTCCGTCGTCGGCGAGCGGGCGAGGTCGCGCAGGGCGCGCAGCGTGCCCTCGAGCTTGTCGGTGAACTGCGGCGTGCGCCGCAGGACCGGCGTGCCGGCGGCGAGCGCGCGGTTGATCGACGGCAGGCTCGCGCGCAGCTCGCGCGCGGTGCCGCGGACCTCGTCGGAGATGCCGGCGAGGTCGCTGAGGAAGGGGCGCGTGTCGGGCAGCGAGCGGATCCCCTCGTCGAGCGTTCCCGGCGACCGCGCGATCGTCTCCTTGAGCGCCTGCGGGTCGCGCGACAGCGCCTCGAACGTGCCCGCCATCGACGTGAAGCCGCGCGCGAGCGTGTCCGACAGCGGCGCGAGGATGCGTGTCGCGTCGCCGGTCTCGTGGACGAGCCGGGCGAGGCGCGTGTCGGGGTTCGACAGCGTCCGCATGACCGGCGGCAGGTCGCCGAAGAGCTCGGGCAGCGCGCCGAGCGAGCGGTTGACGTCGTTGCCGCGACCCGCCAGCGCCGTCCCGAGGTAGTCGAGGTTGCGCTCGACGTTCATGCGCGTCGGGTCGTCGAAGATCGAGAAGAAGTCGTCGAGCTCGGGGCCGACGGCGCCCGCGGCGACGCTGATCGTCGCGCCGTCGGGCAGCTCGCGCGACGAGCGGCCGCGGACGAGCTCGACGTACTTCAGCCCGAGCGCCGAGCGCGGGCGGATCTTGATCGTCGAGTCGGCGGGGATCGGCGCCGCCGAGCGGTCGAGCGACAGCGTCAGCTGCGCGCCCGATCGGCTCCCGGGGACCGGCGCGATCCTCGTCACCTGGCCGATCCGGAAGCCGCCCTCGCGGACCTCGTTGCCCGCGACGAGGCGCGCGGCGTTGGGGACGTCGACCTCGAGCTGGGTCACCGGCACGAACGGCAGGCCGCGGTTGGCGCGGTAGGCGAGCAGCACGGCGGCCAGGACGATCAGCACCGTGACGGCCCCGATGAAGATCGGCTCAGAGGCGATCGAGCGAGAGCGGCCGCGTCTCATGGCCCGAGCAGGTAGTCGAGGAGGCTGCGCTCGCTGTCCGGGGTGCGCTCGCCGCTGTTGGGCTTGCCTGCGCCGGGCAGCTTGTCCGTGACGCCGGGCAGCAGGTCGTCGAGCAGCTGTTGCGCGTCGGGCAGCGGCAGGGCCGGCGGCGGCGGCGGTGGGGGCGGCGGCGTCGTCGCTTCGGGGGCCGCGGGGGGCGCCGTGCCCGCCGGCGCCGGCGGCGCGTCGCCCGTGCGCTGCGGCGCGCCGCCCGACGTCGCGGGGCCGCCGCTGCGCGCGACCGCGCCGCTCGTGATCCCGGGCTGGTTTGGTCCCAGCGCCTGCGTGCAGCGCTTGGTGCGCGCGGGGTTCTCGCGGGCGCTCGTGGCGTTGGTGTACTGCGAGCAGTCGTTGACGAGCAGTCCGAGCTTGAGGATGTAGCTCTTGGAGTCGTAGATGTTGATCGCCTGCGACTGCGTGAAGAAGTACTGCAGCAACGCCTCCAGGCCGGTGAAGCCCTTGCCGGTCGGGCTCAGGCGGTTGGGCTCGACGGCGCGGTCGCGGCTGTCGAGGTCCTCGAGCACGAAGCGCAGGTTGCGCGTCGGCTCGGTGCTGACGCTGGCGAGGTTGCGCAGCCGCCGGACGGTCGAGCGCGCGTCGCGCACCGCGACGACCCCGGTGTCCGACGCCCGGCCGAGCCCGCGCACCGCCGGCCGCGCGGAGCGTGCGAACGGTCCCAGGCGCCGCAGGAGCGTCGTGAGGTCGGGCGCCGCACGGCGCAGGTCGGCGAGCGCCGGCGTCTGCTGGGTCGCGGCCGTGCCGAGGTCGCGCAGCGTCGGGCGCAGCTCGCGCAGGAATGCCGGCAGCGTGTGGACGGTCGCGGCCAGCTCGCGCTTGCGCTGCGCGGACGCGGTCGTCGTGTCGCCGGCCTCCTTGACGAACCGCGCGACGTCGCGGCGGTTGCCGGCGAGCCCTGCCAGCACGCGGTCGGCGTCGTGCGTGAGCTGCTGCAGCGTCCGGCGGTTGGCGGCGAGGATCTCCAGGACCTTGTCGGTCTCGCGCAGCGCCGGCACGCCGCGGCGGATCGTCGTCTGCAGGTCCTTGCCGCGTGCCGCGAGGCCCATGCCGAGCTCCGAGAGGATCAGCCCGAAGCGCTCGCGCGCGGGGCGGCGCAGGATGTCGAGCACGAGGTCGGGCGCGATCGTGCCGGCCGTCTGCTCGACGGGGATCGTCTTTGGCGCGGGCTCGGCGGCCTTGCCGGGGTCGCAGTCCAGGTAGTACTCGCCGATCAGCGACTGCGGCTTGACCTCGCAGAAGACGTCCTTGCGAAAGCCCGCGAAGTCCGGCCGCGTCACGACGATCGTCGCCAGCGCGCGCGCGACGTTCGAGGAGGAGGCCGTCGGTCGCTGGACCTCGAGCGTCTTCACGCGCCCGACGGGCACGCCGGCGGAGCGCAGGTCCGAGCCCTCGGTGAGTCCGAAGGCGTTGTCGAGCACGACCGTGTAGCGCTGCTCGTCGCCGGCCCCGGCGCTGCCCGCGGCGACGGCGCCGCCCGCGCCGACGGCGAGCAGCAGCGCGAGCATGATCCAGCGCCACCGTCGATCGAGACCGCTCCTCATGGCCCGATCGGGACCTGGCTGCGATCGCAGTTGAAGCCCTCCGGCACGTACGGGTTGGAGTTGTCGGGCGCGGTGCGCTCGAGCGCGCCCGGGCAGCGGTTGTTGCGGCCCGTCTTCGTGCCGGCGCTCAGCAGCGCGCTGCGCAGCGAGGCCGGGACCGGCAGCAGCCCGTTCACCGGGTCCAGCAGGAAGCCGTTGATCGCCAGGCCGGCGCGCGAGAAGTTGCCCAGCGCGTCATAGGCGCCGGTCGTCGAGAAGTCGTCGAACCAGCCCGCGAGCTCCGGCGCGTACGGGCGCAGGTAGGCGAGCTGCGGCGCGAGGTCCGCGAGCGCCTTGGCCGTCGCCGGCAGCGCGCCCGGGCGCTGCCTGCCGTTGCGCTGCGCGCTGGCGTTGGCGATCTTGTCGATCGCCGGCTGGCGGCGCAGCAGCTCGACGAGGTCGTTGTCGGCGCCCTTGCGGCGCACGGTCGCCGACAGGTCGCGCACGGCCGGCCGCGCGTCGCGCGCGAACGGGCGCAGCTCGGCGAGCAGCGGGCGCAGCTTGCTGCGCACCACGGGCTTGGCGTCGTCGACGAGCGGCGTGAGGTCGTCCAGCGAGGCGCGCAGGTCGACGAAGGTCGAGTCGGCCCTGCGCAGGACGTCGGGCAGCAGGCCGATCGACGCGCCGAGGCTCTCGCCGTGCGACGTCAGCGCGGAGGCGGTCGTCGCGAGGTTGCGCACGAGGCCCGACAGCGCGTCGTCGCGCGCCGAGACGTCGGTGACGAGCTTGGCGGTCTCGTCGACGAAGCGCTGGAAGTCGGGCGTGTCGCGGTTGAGCTCGGCGAACAGGCGACTCGACGACGACAGCGCCGGGTTGAGGTAGCGCAGCGCGGCGTTGGCCTCGTCCTCGCGCCCGGCCTGGAAGTCGCGCAGGAAGCGCACGGACTTCGAGACCCCGGCGCGCGTCGTGGGATCGAACGTGTTGAAGATCTGATCGAGGTCGACCGCGGCCTCCGTGGCGTCGGTCGCCAGGCGCCCGCCGTCGGGGATGTCGGCGCCGCGCGCGCCGCCGAGCTGCAGGTCGACGTAGCGGTTGGCGACGCCCGACAGCGAGGACACCCGGATGATCGCGCGCGTGCCGCGCCGCAGCGGCGCGTAGCCGTCGCCGTCGATCCTCAGCGTGAGCTCGGCCTGCCCGTCGTCGGTCAGCGCGACGTCCTGGACGCTGCCGACGGGCTCGCCGGCGACCTTGACCTCGTTGCCCTTGACGATCTGGCTGGCGGAGACGAATCGGGCGTGGACGGTGTAGCCGCCGCCCGCCGACAGCACGGCGACGAGCGCGACCAGGGCGACCGCGACAACC
This sequence comes from Solirubrobacteraceae bacterium, assembly GCA_033855075.1. Classification (GTDB taxonomy): domain Bacteria; phylum Actinomycetota; class Thermoleophilia; order Solirubrobacterales; family Solirubrobacteraceae; genus CADCVQ01. Next base: position 37,555 of record JAWVGM010000005.1, read on the forward strand.
CCTCCCAGGATCCATCCTCTTGCCCGAAACGGCACTAGAGGACCAGCGTATTCCCCTTGGCCCGCAGCCAGCGCCGGTGCTCCTGGAAGTCGGGGCAATGGCGTTCCACGAGCCCCCAGAAGCGCGGCGAGTGGTCCATCACGCGCAGGTGGCAGGCCTCGTGCCAGATCACGTAGTCCAAGACGGGCTCGGGCGCGAGCAGCAGGCGCCAGTTGAAGCTCATCGCGCCGCTCGACGAGCACGACCCCCAGCGCGTGCGCTGGTTGCGGATCGTGAGCGTCGTGTAGCTCGTGCCCAGCGCGGCGACGGCGCGCTCCAGTCGCGGCGCGATCTCGGCGCGCGCGGTGCGCCGGTACCAGCGCTCGACGGCGGCGCTCGCCGCGGCGGGATCGTCCGGGACCAGCAGCATCCCGCCGCCTCCAGCGTCGCCGGCGACCCGGTGCACGCGCGAGCGCCCGGCCTGCGGGTGCAGCGCGAGGTCGCGGCCGAGGTAGGGAACGCTCTCGCCGCGGGCGGCGACGACGTCGCGGACGGCCTGCCCGGCCGCCAGGCGCGCCTCGATCCACGGGCGCAGCTCGGCGATCGCGGCCGGGGCGGCGCTGGCCGGGCTGCGCCGCGGCAGCACGACCTCGACGCCGCTGTGCGGGTCGACGACGACGCGCACGCGGCGGGCGCGGTCCGAGCGGCGGATGCGGTACGGAAGGTCGGCGGGCATGGTGGCGTGGCGATGCGGCGCGCGGCCGCCCTGCGCGGCGGGCGCCTTCTCGCGGAGGGCCATAATGGCGGCCCGTGCCCTCGATCGTGCCACTCCCCCCAGACGTTCGCTCCCCCTTCGAGGTGTACGTCAACGGCGTGCGCCAGGAGCCCGGTACCGACTACGACGTCGTGGACCGCTCGCTCGTCTTCGATCGCGAGCTCAAGAAGGAGGGCAAGCTCGGTCTGTGGCGCTGGTTTCTGGGGGCGTGGGGCGTCGGGACCTACCGCCAGAACGACTCGGTCGACGTGAGCTATGACCGCAACGGGCGCGCGGCGCTCGTCGAGGGCCTCGACATCGAGCCGGAGGCGATCTCGCCGGGACCCGCGCCGCGGCCCGCCGGCCGGCCGGCCGGCGGCTCAGGCTTCCGGGGAGCCGGCGAGCACCCACCGCTCGGGCTCGCCGCCATCGCGCCGCAGCACCCCGGTCAGCTCGAGGTGGCGCAGGTGACAGAGCGTCTCGGGCAGCCACCAGCTCGCGTTGAGCACGGTGATCGGCTCGCCGTAGAGCAGCGGCACGATCTCGTAGGCGGTGATCGGACCGTCCTGCGCGACGAGCTCGCGCACGCGCGCCAGCCGCTCGTGCACGAGCGCGCGGTTGGCCTCGATGTGCGCCGCGACGTCCGTGAACGGGCGCGCGTGGCCGGCGAGGCACAGCCGCGCGTCGAGGCGCTGGACCGTGTCGAGCGACGTCAGGAACTCGCCGACCGGATCGGGCGTCCAGCCGTAGTCGAAGTACAGCGAGACGCGGCCGAGCACGTGGTCGCCGGAGATCAGGATCCGCCGCTGCGCCTGGTGCAGGCAGACGTGCGACGGCGCGTGCCCGGGCGTCTCGTGGACGCTCCACGGCCCCAGGTCGGTGTCGACGACCACGCCCGGCACGAGGTCGCGGTCGGGCTCGACGAGGCGCTTGACCCCAGAGCCGCGCCGCCTGGCGGCCTCGGCCCACGCGGCCAGCGGCGCGACCGGCACGCCGCTCATGCGCGCGACCTCCAGCCGCCGCGCCAGCGCCTCGTCGGGGTCCTCGGCGGCCGCCGTCATGTGCGCGTGGTCGGGGTGCATCCACAGCTCACAGCCGCTGGCGTCGATGACGTCCGCGGCCTGGCCGTAGTGGTCGGAGTGCGCGTGCGTGCAGACGAGCAGGCGCACGTCCGCGAGGCGCAGGCCGACCTGCGCCATCGCGCGCTCGAGCTGCTCGAGCGAGCCCTCCTCGTGCAGCCCGCAGTCGACGAGCACGACGCCGTCGCCCGCCGCCAGCGCCCAGGCGTTGCAGTGCGGCACGCCCGGCCACGGCAACGGCAGGCGCAGGCGCCAGACGCCCGGCAGGACGCGCTCGCCGCGACCGAGCTCGCGCCGCCGGGTGTATTCGGGCATGCGCGGACGATATGACAGCGACCGACTAGATTTGCTTGCACGATGGGCAAGCGCAATCGCGGAGCCGGGCGCATCTCGGCCGGCACGACCGACTACGCCGACGCCGACGGCAACGTCCTGACGCTGCGCGGGTCGATGTCGCCGCTGACGCGCCGCAAGTACGGCTCGATCCTGCACGACCAGCGCGTCAGCACCGACGACTCCTGGCACCGCGCGGTCGAGTTCCTGTTCGAGCGGCTCGTCGAGCGGTGGACGATCTACGACGTTCCGACCGAAGGCCAGAAGGAGCTGCTCATGCGCTACCGCATCGCGACCGCGGAGGAGAAGCGCTGGATCCGCGACACGCTGCGACGGCACCTGACCGCCAACTTCCCCGACATCGAGGCCCCGTGAGCACGATCACCGACATCCCCACCCGCCTGCTCCTCGGCTCCGGCCCGAGCGCGGTACCCGCGCGGGTCCTCGAAGCGCTCGCGCAGCCGACGATCGGCCACATGGATCCCGCCTTCGCGGCGATCATGGGCGAGACGATCGGCCTGCTGCGCGAGGCCTTCCAGACCGAGAACGTCGCGACGCTGCCGCTCTCGGGCACCGGCAGCGCCGGCATGGAGGCGCTCGTCGCGAACTTCGTCGACCCCGGCGACCGCGTCGTCTGCGGCGTGCACGGCCTGTTCGGCGAGCGCATGGCCGACGAGCTCACGCGCGCGGGCGCCGA
>JAWVGM010000006.1:0-6879 GCA_033855075.1 Solirubrobacteraceae bacterium
GAGTTCCTGGGCAAGAAGGTCGAGGCGCGCGAGATCAAGCTCGTCTCGCTCGGCGTCCTCGCCACGCCGCTGTTGGTGCTCCTGGGAGCCGGCGCGGCGCTGGCGACGAAGTACGGCGGGCCGTCGATCTACGCGTCCGGCCCGCAGGGGTTCAGCGAGACGCTGTACGCCTACATGTCGCAGGCCAACAACAACGGCTCCGCGCTCGCGGGCTACACCGGATTCCTGCAGCCCAACGCCGGCAACCTCGGCTCCCACGGCGTGACCTTCGCCGACATCATCGGCGGCCTGGCGATGCTCGGCGGCCGCTTCCTGCCGATCGTCCTCGTGCTCGCCATCGCGGGCACGGTCGCAGGCAAGCGCGTGTCGCCGGTCGGTCTGGGCACGATGCGCACCGACACTGCGACCTTCGGGGGCCTGCTCGTCGGCGTGGTGGTGCTCATCGGGGCGCTGACGTTCTTCCCTGCCCTCCTGCTCGGTCCCGTCGTCCAGGGCCTCACCGACCACCTCTTCTAGGGGCCATCGCTCATGAAGCTCTCCAAGGACCTCACCACCGGTGCCATCGCGATCGTGCTCCTGACGGTGGCGCTCGGGGTCGCCTACCCGCTCGCGATCACCGCGATCTCCCAGGTCGCGTTCGGCGACAAGGCCAACGGCTCGCTGATCAAGAAGGGCGGCACGGTCGTCGGCTCGCGCCTGATCGGCGTATCCCAGACGATCGACACGGGCAAGAAGGACGCCGGCGGCAACCCGATCACGCGGCCCGACCCCGCGTACTTCCAGCCGCGGCCCTCCGCCACCGGCTACAGCGGGTCGGCGACGTTCTTCGCCAATCGCGGGCCGAACTCGTCCGCCGCGCGCTTCTTCTACCGCGACGCCCTCGCGGCCTACCTCGCGTTCGAGGGGCCCTTCAACCCGGGCCTGACGAACGCCAAGGTCCCCGTCGACGCCGTCACCGCGTCGGCGTCCGGTGTCGACCCGGACATCTCCCAAGCCAACGCCGCGATCCAGGCCCGGCGCGTCGCCGCGACTCGCAACCTCCCGCTGCCGCGCGTGATGGCGCTGATCGGCGACAGCACGGACGGCCGTTTCCTGGGCGTCATCGGCGAGCCCGGCGTGAACATCCCCGAGCTGAACGTGGCTCTTGACATGCAAGGCGCCCGATGAATCCCACGCGGTCCTCATCACCGTTCACCGCCGCGCTCGTCCGGCCGGCGATCATCGAGTCCTTCAAGAAGCTCGACCCGCGCGTGCAGGTGCGCAACCCGGTGATGTTCGTCGTCGAGGTCGGCGCGCTGCTGACGACGATCGCGCTCGCCTACCAGGTCGTCACCGGTAAGACGTTCGGCGGCGGCAACGAGACGACGCTGTTCACCCTGACCGTCACCGTCTGGCTGTGGCTCACCGTCGTGTTCGCCAACATGGCCGAATCCCTGGCCGAGGGCCGCGGCCGCGCGCAGGCCGATGCGCTGCGCGCCATGCGCACGGAGACGACCGCTCGCATGCAGGACGGCAGCGACCGGCCGGCCTCCGACCTGCACCGCGGCGACCGCGTCGTCGTCGAGGCGGGCGAGGTCATCCCGGGCGACGGGACCGTGGTCGAGGGCATCGCCTCGATCGACGAGTCGGCGATCACGGGGGAGTCGGCGCCCGTCATCCGCGAATCGGGTGGCGACCGCTCGGCGGTCACGGGCGGCACCCGCGTGCTGTCGGACCGGATCGTCGTCGAGATCACGCAGGAGCCGGGCGAGTCGTTCCTGGACCGCATGATCGCGCTCGTCGAGGGCGCCGAGCGCCGCAAGACGCCGAACGAGATCGCGCTGGGCATCCTGCTCGCCGCCCTGACCCTGATCTTCGTCCTGGTCGTCGTCACGCTGTCGCCGTTCGCGCGGTACGCGAACACGACGATCTCGATCACGACGCTCATCGCGCTGCTCGTCGCGCTGATCCCGACGACGATCGGCGCGCTTCTGTCGGCGATCGGGATCGCCGGCATGGACCGGCTCGTGCGCCGCAACGTCCTGGCGCTCTCCGGCCGCGCGGTCGAGGCCTCCGGCGACGTCGACGTGCTGCTGCTCGACAAGACGGGCACGATCACGCTCGGCAACCGGCAGGCCTCGGAGTTCGTCCCGATGTCCGGTGTCAAGGAGGCCGAGCTGGCCGAGGTCGCGCAGATGTCCTCGCTGGCCGACGAGACGCCGGAGGGCCGCTCGATCGTCGTCCTCGCCAAGAAGTACGGCATCCGCGAGCACGAGCTCGGGGCGGGTGGGGCGGGGTTTGCGCAGTTCGTGGCGTTCACCGCGCAGACCCGCATGAGCGGCGTCGACTACGACGGGATGATGCTGCGCAAGGGCGCCGCCGACGCGATCGCCGCCTGGGTGCTCGCCGCCGGCGGCAACCCGCCGCCGGAGCTCGACGCACAGGTCCAGCGGATCGCGCGGGAGGGCGGCACGCCGCTGGCCGTCGCGCGCGACACGCAGATCCTCGGCGTCGTCTATCTCAAGGACACCGTCAAGGAGGGCATGGCCGTGCGCTTCGAGCGCCTGCGGGCGATGGGCATCCGCACGGTCATGGTCACCGGCGACAACCGCCTGACCGCGGCGAAGATCGCCGAGGAGGCCGGCGTGGACGACTTCCTCGCCGAGGCCACCCCCGAGCGTAAGCTCGAGCTGATCCGTTCCGAGCAGGCCGAGGGCCGCCTCGTGGCGATGACCGGAGACGGGACGAACGACGCCCCGGCGCTCGCGCAGGCCGACGTCGGCGTGGCGATGAACACCGGCACGCAGGCGGCCCGCGAGGCGGGCAACATGGTCGACCTGGACTCCAATCCGACGAAGCTCATCGAGATCGTCGAGGTCGGCAAGCAGCTGCTCATCACGCGCGGAGCGCTGACGACGTTCTCGATCGCCAACGACGTCGCGAAGTACTTCGCGATCCTGCCGGCAATCTTCGCCTTCACGTACGCGACGAATGCCGGCCGACGTGGCCCGCTGGACGCGCTCAGCGTCATGCAGCTGGGCACGCCGTCCTCGGCGATCATCTCGGCGATCGTCTTCAACGCGCTGATCATCCCGCTGCTCGTGCCGCTCGCCCTGCGCGGCGTGCGGTACAAGCCCACCGGGGCGAGCGCGCTGCTGCGGCGCAACCTGCTCATCTATGGACTCGGTGGCCTGATCGTGCCGTTCATCGCCATCAAGCTCATCGACCTGCTCGTCCACGGGGTGTTCGGGGCATAGGGTCGGGCCCGTGGCGGGCCGGCACAAGATCTTCCTCGGCATGGCCGCCGGCGCCGGCAAGACGTTCCGGATGCTGCAGGAGGGCCACGCCGAGGCCGACCTCGGGCGCGACGTCGCCATCGGCATCGTCGAGAGCCACGGCCGCGCGGACACCGACCGGCTCGTCGCCGGCCTCGACGTCGTGCCGCGCCGGCGCGTCGAGTACCGGGGCACGACGCTCGCGGAGATGGACCTGCCCGCGGTCCTCGCGCGGCGGCCGGAGCTCGCGCTCATCGACGAGCTCGCTCACACCAACGCGCCCGGGCTCGAGCACGCCAAGCGCTACGAGGACGTCGCCGACGTGCTCGCCGGGGACATCGACGTCTTCTCGACGCTCAACGTCCAGCATCTGGAGAGCTTGAACGACGCCGTGTTCGAGCTCACGGGCGTCCGTGTCCGCGAGACGATCCCCGACCGCGTGCTCGCCGACGCCGACGAGGTCGTCCTCGTCGACCTCACGCCGCAGGCGCTCGTCCAGCGCCTGCGCGAGGGCAAGGTCTACCCGGCGAACCGTGTCTCGGCGGCGCTCAACGGCTTCTTCAAGATCGAGAACCTTCATGCGCTGCGCGAGGTCGCGCTACGGCAGGTCGCCGAGGAGGTCGAGGCCAAGCGGCTCGTCCGTGACGACCTCGACGCGCGCGAGGAGCGGCTCTTCGGCAGCGCACCGGCCAAGCCGATCGCCGAGCGCCTGCTCGCGCTCGCCAAGCTGGCGCCGAGCTCCGAGCGCGTCGTCCGCCGCGCCTGGCGCTCGGCGCAGCGCCTCGGCGCCGAGCTCGACATCCTCGTCGTCCGCGACCCTGGCACGGAGCCGTCGGCGGCGGAACGCGAGCAGCTCGAGAGCCTGCGCCGGATCGCCTCCGCCCTCGAGGCGCGGCTCGTCGTCGAGCAGGCCGACGACCTCGTCGACGCGACCGCGCGCTTCGCGCGCGAGCACGGCACGACGTACGTCTTCATGGGATCGCCGACGATTCGGCGCGGGCTCGGGCGCCTCGGCGAGCCGGTCGCGGTGCGGCTCATGCGGGCCCTGCCGGGCGTCGATGTGCGCCTCGTGGCGAGCGGCGGCGCAGCGGGTTAGGACGGGCTCGCGCGCGAGCTCGTGGGCGCGTCGTTGCGTGCCGTCTCCCGCCGCCGGTAGGAAGCGGCGATGCTGCGCGAGATCAAGAACGGCGCCCTGGTGCGGGCCAGCCTGTCTGCATTCGGGTGGCGCTGGCGCTTCGTCCAGGGCGATCGTGTGTCCGACATCGCCTGGTCGAGCCGGCGCATCCGCGCCCTGCGAGCCGCGCAGGCGCTGACGCCGGTGCTCGTCCTGCGCGAGGGCCGGCGCCGCACGTGGGCCTTCGAGGACCGCTGGTACTGGGAGGACGAGGGTCTCGGCGACGCCGACGTCCTCGCCCTGATCCGCGAGCGCGAGCGCCGCACGCGGCGCCGGCTGGAGCGCGCCCACGCCGGGCTGGCCCGGGCCGGGGGAGAGGCGCCCGCGCGGCGTGAGCCGATCCCGCGCGAGGTCCGCCTGGCCGTGTTCGACCGCGACGGCGGCCGCTGTGTGGAGTGCGGCTCGAACTTCGAGCTGCAGTTCGACCACGTCATCCCGTTCAGCCTCGGCGGCGCCACGACCGCCGCGAATCTGCAGGTGCTGTGCGCGGGCTGCAACCAGCGCAAGGGCGCGTCGCTCGGATAGGCGCCCTGCCAACATGCGGGGCATGGGCGATCGGCGCAAGCAGCTTGCCCTCGTCGCGGCGATCATGGGCTCGTTCGTGGCCGGACTGGACTCGACCGCGGTCAACGTCGCGCTGCCCGCGATCCGCGGGGACCTGGGCGGCGGGCTCGCCGGCCAGCAGTGGGTCTCCAACGCCTACCTGCTGACGCTCGGCTCGCTCATCCTCGTCGGCGGGTCGCTCGGCGACGTCTTCGGCGAGCGGCGGGTGTTCTCGATCGGCGTCGCGGGCTTCGGGCTGGTGTCGGTCCTGTGCGCGGTCGCTCCGAGCATCGAGTTGCTCGTCGCCGGCCGGGCGTTGCAGGGGGCCTTCGGCGCGCTGCTGACGCCGAGCGCGCTGGCGGTGATCATCGCCGCCTTCCCGCCGGACGAGCGCGGGGCGGCGATCGGCTCGTGGACGGCGTGGTCGGCGATCTCCACCGTCATCGGCCCGCTTGCCGGTGGCTACCTCGTCGACGCCGTCTCGTGGCGGCTGATCTTCGCGATCAACGTCCCGTTCGTCGTCATCACGCTGGTGCTCATCCGGTTCGCCGTGCCCGCCCGCGAGCGCGGCCTCGCGCACGCCCGCGTCGACTGGCTCGGGGCCGGGCTGACCTTCCTCGGGCTGGCCGGGCCGGTGCTCGCGCTCATCCGCCAGCCGCTCGTGGGCTGGGGCAGTCCCGAGGTCTGGGGGCCCGGGCTCGGCGGGCTGGTACTGCTGGGCCTCTTCCTCGTCCACGAGCGCCGCACGCCGGAGCCGATGCTGCCGCTCGGCCTCTTCAAGCGGCGCAACTTCGCCGTCGGCAACGTGCAGACGTTCGTCATGTACGCCGGGCTGAGCGTGACGTTCTTCTTCCTCGTGCTGTTCCTGCAGGAGGTCGCCGGCTACACGGCGCTGCAGGCGGGGCTCGCGTTGATGCCCGCGACGCTCGTGATGTTCGCGCTGTCAAAGCGCGTCGGGCGGCTCGCCGACCGCGTCGGGCCGCGGCTGTTCATGGGTCTCGGCCCGCTGACCGCCGCTGCCGGCCTCGCGCTGATGCTGCGCCTCGACGCCGACCTGGGCTACTTCAGGGACCTGCTGCCCGCGCTCGTCATCTTCTCGCTGGGGCTCACGGGCACCGTGGCGCCGCTCACCGCGACGGTGTTGTCGGACGCCGACGAGTCAAACGCCGGCATCGCCTCGGGCGTCAACAACGCGATCGCCCGGATCGCCGGCCTGCTCGCCGTCGCGGCCATCGGCGCCATCGTCTCGGCGCAGTTCGCGTCCACGCTCGACGGCCGCCTCGACGACCGCCCGCTGCCGGCCCCGGCCCGCGCCGCCGTGGCGCAGGCGCGCAAGCAGACGCTCGCCCGCGTCGACCCGGCGCGCACCGGCCCGGAGGTCGCGCAGGCCGTGCAGGCGGCGTCGGTGCACGCCTTCCGTGTCGGGATCGGCATCTCGGCGGCGCTCGTGGCGCTCGGCGGCCTGCTCGGCATCGTCGGGATCCGCAACCCGCGCCGCGAGGTCAGCTGCGAGGGCTGCGCCGGCGGCCAGTTCGCCGGCCAGCCGGTTGACGTGGCGGCTGCGCACGCGGCGTGACGCGTGATGTCGGGGAACCTGGCCACGTCCACTAGACGATCAGCCCCTCGCCGCGAAGGCGCTCGAGGCATGCCGCGATCTCGTCCTGCGGCGGGGCTGCAAGCTCATAGGCCTCCTGCAGGAGCAGGCTGATCTGCTGCGCCTCGTTGCTGCCGGTGCACAGCTCGAGCACGAGGACCGCGGTGTGGTTGAGGTGGTGCACACGGTCGCGGCTCGGGTGATAGATGACGTACCCGTCCTCGACCTCGCTGATCTCGATGTCGTCGGCCTTGTCCGGACACCAGCTCATGGGCCGAGGATATTCGCGATCAGCAGGTCGAGCCGGCGGCACG
>JAWVGM010000007.1:0-19955 GCA_033855075.1 Solirubrobacteraceae bacterium
CGCGCCAGCTGCAGAACCGCCTCGACGCCGAGCTCATCGGCAACGTCTCGCTGCGGGTCTTCGAGACCGAGCACGGGCGGGCGGGGGCGGAATGGGAGGTCCAGGGCCGCGGCGAGCTCCAGCTCGCCGTGCTCGTCGAGATCATGCGCCGCGAGGGCTTCGAGCTGACGGTCGGCAAGCCGCAGGTCCTGACCCGCGAGATCGACGGCAAGCTCTGCGAGCCCGTCGAGCGCGTCGCGATCGACGTTCCCGAGGAGTACGTCGGCGTCGTCACCCAGCTGCTCGCGCTGCGCAAGGGCCGGATGGAGGCCCTCGTCAACCACGGCACGGGCTGGGTGCGGATGGAGCAGCTCGTCCCCGCCCGTGCGCTCATCGGCTTTCGCACGGAGTTCCTCACCGAGACGCGCGGCACCGGCCTGCTGCACCACGTCTTCGACGGCTGGGAGCCGTGGTTCGGCGAGCTGCGCACGCGGCCGACGGGCGCGCTCGTCGCCGACCGCAAGGGCAAGGTCGCGTCGTTCTCGCTGTTCAACCTCCAGGAGCGCGGGACGCTGTTCGTCGGTCCCGGCGAGGACGTCTACGAGGGCATGATCATCGGCGAGAACAGCCGCTCGGAGGACCTCGACGTCAACGCCATCAAGGAGAAGCACCTCACGAACCACCGCTCCTCCAACGCCGACGAGCTCGTCCGGCTCGTCCCGCCGCGCAAGCTGTCGCTCGACCAGGCGCTCGAGTTCCTGCGCGAGGACGAGTGCATCGAGGTGACGCCCAACGTCGTGCGGCTGCGCAAGGTGTCGCTGGATGCGGTGTCGCGGGTGAAGGCGGCACGGGCGGCGAAGCGGGACGTCGCGCCGGCCTAGTGGGCCGCCCACAGACGTAGCGACGGTCTCGTGTTTCAGGTCGGGCCGGCCCGGCATCAGCGCTTGAAGGTGACGCGCAGCTTGCGGCGTGTCGACCGGTCCCCGTGGCGCACGACGATCTGCACGGTCGCCACGAATGAGCCGCGCCGTGTGAGCGCGGCCCGCGCCTTCTTCGTCAGTTTGAAGCGGAGTTTCGCCGACTTCCCGGCTGCGATCGTGAGCGTCGCCGACGCGATCCGCGGCTTGCCGGCCGTGAGGCGATTCGCCTTCAGGGTGACGATGCACGCCGGCGCGGGAGGCGGGCAGGTGACGAGCGGCCGAGGCAGCTTCACCGACCTGCCGCGGCCGACGCGGACGATCATCTGCGTGCCCGGTCCGATCGTCGGCGCGATCACCGCGGGCGGCGGGAGGATCGGGACGCCCGGCGCTACGTCGGACCCGGATGCGCCGGGCGCCACCGTGGAGTCGACCGAGAACGACCGCGTCGCGGCCGCGCCGGTCCTGAACTCGGCGTCGATCGCCCGGACCGCGAACGTCGCCGCGCCGTCCGGCAGTGTCGCGAGCGTGTACGGAGACGTGCAGCGGGAGAAGACGGGCTCGCCGGTGAGGCGGCACTCGAACGTCGCGCCGGGCGCGGGGCTCGTGAAGGCGAACGTCGGCGTGGAGTCGTTCGTCGGCCCTCCGGGGCCGCCGGTTACCGTGACGCCGGGCGGCGTGCCGGCGGCGGCCGGCAGGAGGTCGGGCAGGGGCCCGATATGGCCCGTCGTGCCGGTGCCCTGCGGCGTGCCCGTCGCGATCAGGCGGCTGCGCACGCTCTGCGGGCTGGGCGGCGCGCCGGTCTCGGACTCGACGACGCTCGCGTACAGCGCGGCGGCGGCGGCGACGATCGGCGAGGCGCTCGACGTGCCTGTGAAGCCCTCGGTGTAACGCGCGTTCGGCCCACCGTCGAACAGCCCGCCGTAACCGGTCGTGGTCACGCATTGACCCCAGCCCTGGAGATTCACGCGGCTGCCGTACGTCGAAAAGAAGAGACGCGAGTTGGGGGACGGCGTGGCCGAGCAGGTCGCGTCGGCGCTGCCGGCGCCCACGATGATCGCGCCGGAGTCGGCCTTGCCCTCCGGAAACGGCTGGGCGTATGCCGCCCCGTCGAGGTCGACGCCGCCGTTGCCGGCGGCCTCGATCACGATGATCCCGCTCTGCGTGGCCAGCCGGATCGCGTCGTACACCGATGCAATGGCCTCGAGCGGCACGTACGAGTCTGCCTCCGTCCCCGAGCCGGCGACACCGTACGTCTGCTGCTCGAGAAGCAGGACGTCGCCGGGCGCCAGGTTCTGGCGCGCGACGTCGATCGCGGTGGCAGGCGCGTAGCCCGCGGTGGTGTACGCGTTCACCATGCCGATGGCGCTCGCGCGAGCCAGTCCCGTCACGCCGATCGCGTTGTCGGTCCCGATCAGCTCGCCGAGGACCGCGGTGCCGTGGTTGCTGTCGTTGAACGGGTCGCTGGGCGTGCCGTTGGGGATGAGGCCGGTCGCAGCGTGCTCGAGATCCTCGTGCGCCTGGTTCCACGAGTACTCGATATCGATGATCTTGGCCTGCTGGCCCGACCCGCCCGGACGGGGAGCGAGCGCGGACACGCCGATCCCGGCCGGTGCGGCGTTGCCGTAGCGCTGCAGGGCGGTGTAGTCGCCGGTGGGAGCGGGCGCGGGCCGCGGCTCGCGGACGGCCTCGTCGACGATCCCGAGCTCGCGCAGCGCCAGCACGAGCCTGTCACGGGCAGCGGGGTCCTCCGTGACGATCCGGTAGTGGCGGTTGAGGTCCGGCACGCTGCGCCTCCCGGACTTGACCAGCCGCCGGCGCGTCGCATCGAGATCGGCTTCCGGAGCGTCGGCGACGCGCTCGACGCGCACGGTCGACGGCTGCCGAACGAGCTCGTTGAGCGCGCCGACGTCGGCTCCGCTCAATGCGATGAAGTGCTGGCCTCGCAGGCGCACGAACGCGGCGGGATCGAAGCTCACGTCGACGGTCGTCTTCGCGCGGGCGGCGGCAGCGGCAGCGGGCGGTGGCGCACCTAGCGCGCACGCGAACCAAAGCACCGCGACGCACGTGCACACGCGAGCAGCTGCGCTCGGGCGACGTTGAAGACACTCGTGCAACTCGGATCCTTCCTGGTTGCCGGTCGTGACGCCCTCCGGACGCCGAAAGGCTCACACTAACCCGCCGTCGCGTACTCGACCACGCAACCTGCCCATACGTCAAGGAGCGGACGAACGCTCGGTCAGGTGACCACGACCGGTCCCTCATCTCCCCTGCTTCGCGTACTCCTCGTTGGGCAGCATGTTCGTCGCCATCGCCATGCGGTTCGTGAGGTTGTACATCGCGGCGATCTCCGCGACGTCCCAGGCCTCCTCGAGGGTCAGGCCGGCCTCGAGCAGCGTGCCGAGGTCGTCCCGGGTAATGTCGCGCGGCGCCAGCGTGAGCTTCTCGGCGTAGGCGCAGATCGCCATGCGCCGCGGGTCGAGCCCCGCGCGGCGCCAGTCAAACGCGATCCGCTCGCCGAGCACCGGGTCGCCGAGCGCCTCGCGCAGCGCGGCGCCGTGGGCGACGAGGCAGTACAGGCAGCGGTTGGCCTGGCTGACGACGACGGCGAGCATCTCCCGGTCGGCCGCGCCGAGGTTCGCGGTCGGCTCGTGCAGGCTGCGGAAGTGCGTGAACCACGCGCTGAGGCGCTCGGGCCGGAACGACCACGCGCGAAAGACGTTCGGCACGAAGCCGAGCTTCTCGCGTGACTTCGAGAAGAGGCCGCGCAGCGATTCGGGCAGCTCGGCCTCGTCGGGCACCGGAAACCAGGAACCGACGTCGTCTGACATCTCACGCCTCCTCGGGAGCGGACTCGTGGCGCAGCTCGTTGCGAATGCGGGCGCGGGCCTCGCCGTAGATGTGCGTCTCGTAGACGATCAGCGCGCTGAGCGACGCCGCCAGGATGGCGACGGTCCCCAGCGCCGGCACGTGGAGCTCGTACACGATCGGCACGAGCACGGCGAGCACGATCGCCAGTCCGAGGCGGCGCGAGTTCAGCGTGCGGATGTTGCGAAGGCGAAACCCGACGTGCCCGAGCAGGTACAGGCTTGTCCCGCCGAGCAGTGCCGCGGTCGGTACGAGCTTGAGCGGGTCCTCGACATGGCCGAGCGTCTTCTTCATGCCCAGCGCGACGAGGACGATGCCCGCGACCATCGGGAAGTGCAGGTAGGACCACGAGTCACGCGCCATCTCGTTCTGCTCGCGCCCCACGTTCGCCTCGGAGAGCCGCTTGGCCGATACGAGCGCGACGACGTCGAAGTACAGCCACCACAACGCCGCCGCCACCACGGTACCCAGCGCTGCCGCCGCGATGATCCCGATGTCGACCGCGCCCGTGACGCCGGCACCAATCGCGACGATCGACTCGCCGAGGGCAATGATGATGATGAGCCCGTGCCGCTCGGCGAAGTGGTGCGGCGCGAGCTTCCAGCCGTCGGCGCCGAAGAAGTAGGGACCGATCGTGTCGATCGCGATCGCGATGACCCACAACGTGCCCTGGACTGTGCCGTCGGCCGCCGCGGCGCCGAGCAGCAGGCCGACGCCGATGGCCGTGCTGATCGCGAGGCCCTGGACCGACTTGCGAAACGCCGGGTCCTCGCGGCTGGCGAGGACGAACAGGACGATGTGAGCGCCACGAACGACCCCGTAGGCGAGCGCGAAGACCAGCGCCGCGTCGTCGAAGGCCCCCGGGACGCAGAGCCCAGCGACGAGGAAGGCAGCCATCGCCACGAAGATGACGAGCCGCACGTCGCCCTCCTCGGGATCGACGACGCTGGTCAACCACGCGTAGCCGACCCACGACCACCACGCGACGCCGAGGACGAGCATGCCTTTCGCGACGCCCGCCCACGAGGGATCGGCCGCCATCAGCGCCGTGCACTGCGTCAGCACGAGCACGAAGACGAGGTCGAAGAACAGCTCGAGCGGAGTGACCGACTCCTCCTGACGCATGACCGCCGTCATGCGGTGGGCGCGGCCGGTCGCTGCCTCCGTGCTCATGCGTGCGGATGTTGGCAGGTAGATTCGCCGGGGTGATGGGAATCAGCCGCACGCCGGACATGGGCCGGCTGATCGTGTCCTGTCCGGATCGCTCGGGGATCATCGCCGCCGTCTCGCGCTTCCTGCACGAGCACGGCGCGAACATCGTCGAGTCAGATCAGTACTCGACCGACCCCGAGGGCGGGCGCTTCTTCCTGCGCACGGTCTTTCACCGCGAGGACCTCGCCGCCGCGCGCGAGGAGCTCGAACGCGCCTTCGCCGAGGAGGTCGGCGAGCCGCTGCAGATGCGCTGGCATTTCGCCGACGCCGCCGTGCCCAAGCGGGTGGCGATCATGGTCGGCCGCTACGACCACTGCCTGCTGGACCTGTTGTGGCGGGCGCGCCGGGGCGAGCTCGACCTCGCGGTCGCTCTCGTCATCTCAAACCACGCTGCGCTCGCCGGCGAGGTGCGCTCGTTCGGCATCCCGTTCGTGCACATCCCCGTGACCCCCGAGACCAAGCCCGAGGCCGAGCAGCGCCAGGTCGAGTTGCTCGCCGGCAACGTCGACCTCATCGTCCTGGCCCGCTACATGCAGATCCTCTCGGCCGGTTTCCTGCAGGCCGTCGGTGTGCCGGTCATCAACATCCACCACTCGTTCCTGCCAGCGTTCGCCGGCGCGGGTCCCTACCGCCGCGCGCAGGAGCGCGGCGTCAAGCTCATCGGCGCGACCGCGCACTACGCGACCGAGCAGCTCGACGAGGGGCCGATCATCGAGCAGGACGTGATCCGCGTCTCGCACCGCGACAGCATCGAGGAGCTCGAGCGCCGCGGCGCCGACGTCGAGCGCACGGTTCTGTCGCGCGCGGTCCAGTGGCACTGCGAGGATCGCGTCCTGGTCGACGGCGAGCGGACCGTCGTGTTCTGAGCGGTCGTGGTGCGGGCTCGACCAGCCGCGATGACGGATGGCAGAGCGGCTCGGCCCGGCATGTCCGGGGACCAGAAGTGACCACTCGCGCTGGCGCGGGCCGAGACTGGTCAGTTCGGCACCTGCGTGGACCACACGTGACCACTCTCAGGCGGGCGAGCTGAGATCGGTCACCTGTGGTCCCGGAGGACCGCGCGGGGCTGGCGGTTCCCGTTCGTCAACCGGCGAGCGCGAATCCCGCTCAGCCCGTGTCGCGCCGCGAGCGGGCGAGCGCGACGAGGCGGTGGTCGGGCGTGAACAGGCGGCGCACAGCGCCGAGCGTCGTGACCGCGGTCGTCGTCGCGACGCCGCCGAGGATGAGGTACATGAGCGCGAGCTGGACGAGCACCGCGTCGACCGGATCGACGCCCGCGAGGATGAGGCCGGTCATGGCGCCCGGGAGAAACACGATGCCCAGCGCCTTCACGTTCTCGATCTGCGGCGAGAGCGATGTGCGCAGGACGCTGCGCACGATCGGCCGCGATGCGGCGACCCAGGGCTGACCGAGCGCCAGGCGCGCCTCCACCTCCGGGCGGCCGTCGGCGAGCGCCTCGACGAGCCGTTCGGCCGCGACGATGCCCGACTTCATCGCGTTGCCGACGAGCATCCCGGCGATCGGGACGAGCGTGCGCCCCTCGATCGGGAAGATGCCCAGGCCGAATGCGACCGCGAAGCCGACGGCCGCGGTCGCACCGTTGGCGGCGAGGCCGATCCAGAACAGGCCCGGCACCGCGGGCGCGCGCCGCTTCACGGTCGCTGCGGCGAACACGACGATCCCCACGACCCAGAGCCAGGACCAGATGAGCGGGGTGTCGGGATCGACGATGAGCGCGAGTGCCGCGCCGACGGCGACGAGCTGCACGAAGCCGCGGACGACCGACACGACGAGATCGCGCTCGAGGCGCAGGCGCAGGCGCAGGCTGATGGCGAGCGCGACCGCCACGAGCACGAGCGAGATCGCGAGGCCCGCGTAGCCGACGTCACCGCTGCCCATCGCCCAGCACCTCCTTCGCGGATCCGCTGCGCTGCGCGCGCCCGTCGGCGAGCAGCAGGACGCTGTCGGCGAGGCGGCGCAGCTGTGCCTCGTCGTGGGAGACCCAGATGACCGGCGTGCCGTCGTCGACGAGCTGGCGCGCGAGCGACTCGAGCACCTGCGCGGCCTTCGCATCCAGCGAGGACGTCGGCTCGTCCATGAGCATCACCCGCGGGTCCGTGGCGAGCGCCCGCGCGAGGCAGACCCGCTGCGCCTCGCCGCCGGAGAGCTCGCCGGCGTCGCGCTCCAGGAAGCTCGCGTCAAGGGCCGCGCGGTGCAGCAGCTCGCTCCCGCGCGGCACGTCGCAGTCGGGGTCGGCCTCGCGCAGGTTGTCGAGCACGGTCCCGGCGAACGTGACCGGTCGCTGAAAGACCATCGCGACCTCGCGCCGCAGCTCGAGCGGATCGCGCTGCTCGACGTCGGTCCCGCGATGGCGCACCACGCCCTCAGACGGCGCGTCGAGCCGGTTGCACAGCCGCAGCAGCGTCGACTTCCCGGCGCCCGATGGCCCGGCGATGACCGTCAGGCCGCTGTCTGGGAGCGCGGCGTCGAGCCCGTCGAGCCGCCGCGCTCCCGCGGGTCCGACGCGGACCGACTCAAACGCGAAGAGCGGCGGCGCGGACACGACCGGAGTATCGCCATTCGTCAGGGGCCGGCGGTGACCGTCGGGCCATCGACCTCCGGCTGCTCGGACTCCGCCATGTCGGAGAAGGCGTCACGCAGGCGATCGAGGACCACCGCCGCGGTCCGCAGCTCCTCGTCGCTGAATTCGGCGAGCGCATCACGCCACCGCGGCTGCAGACGTGCGCGACGCTCGGCCAGCAGCGCACTCCCGCGCTCGGTGAGCGACGTGAGGACGACGCGCTTGTCGCCCTCGGAGCGCACCCGCTCGACGAGCCCGATCGCGGCGAGGTTTTCGAGCATCTGGGTCACGCTCGCCGGCGAGAGGTCGGCGGCGACCGCGAGCTCGCGGGCGGACATCTGACCCCCGTCGACGAGGCCGAACAGCAGGCTGTACTGGGCGAAGCTGAGCTCGCCGGGGCGATGCGTCTCGCGCCCGCGCAACCGTCGCACCGCGGCCATGGCCGCCTTGAACGAGCGGCCGAGCTGCTCGAGCGCCTCGATGCCGCCGGCGCCGTGCGCGGCGGTCATCCCCGAACTGGGCGGCCCATCACGACGCGACGCGACGCTCATGCCGGCACCGCCTCGGCGAGCAGCTCCGGCGCAGCGACGTCGCCATCGGGCTGCGCCGCTCGCGCAGCGCGTTCGGCGCGCAGCAGGATGACGCACGGCACGATCGCCAGCGCGGTCAGCCCGGCCGCGAACCAGAACGCCGTTCCGTACGCGCCCGCCGCGTCCTCGAGCGTGTGCGCCCCGCTCATCGCGCGCTCCAGCACGACCGCGAGCACCGCGGTCCCGATCGACCCGCCCACGCGCTGAAGCACGTTGAGCTGCGGCGTGGCGTGCGCGAGCTCGGAGCGATCGAGCGCGGCGAAGGCCGCCGCCATGGCCGGCATGAAGGCAAAGCCGATCCCCACGCCGCGCAGGAACATGGCGATCGAGATCCCGAGGATCGACGTGTGCGTCCCGATGAACCCGAAGGGAACGGTGGCGAGCGTCGTGACGATCACGCCGAACAGCGCCAGCGGCCCGCCGCCCCAGCGGTCGCTCAGCTTGCCGGCGAGCGGCATCACGAGCGCCATGCCGAGCCCCAGCGGCGCCGTCAGCAGCCCGGTGTTGACGACGCTCTCGTGGCGGATCTCCTGCCAGTAGAGCGGCAGCAGGATCATCGAGCCGAACAGCGCACCGCCGAGGCAGAACATCGTGAAGGACGCCGACGCGAACGTCCGCTTCTTGTAGAGCCGGATTTCGAGCAGCGGGTGCGCCACCCGCAGGGCGTGCCCGATGAACGCCGCGATCAACGCCACGCCGAGGAGGCAGGGGACGACGACTTTCGTCGCCGTGAACGTGCCGGTCACGCCGATCTCGGCGAGCCCGTACGTGAGCAGGGGCAGGCCGGTCGACATCAGGGCAAGGCCGCGGACGTCCAGTGGGTCGGCCTGGCCGCGCTCCACGCGGGGCAGGAACCGCAGCGCGGCGATCACCGCGATGATCCCGACCGGAAGGTTCACGTAGAAGATCCAGCGCCAGCTCGCGCTGTCGAGGATCAGGCCGCCGACCGTCGGGCCCAGGATCGGCGCGAGCATCGCGGGCACGGCGACGATGCTCATGACTCGCCCCATCCGCTTGGGCCCGGCCGCCTCGGCCATCATGAGCTGGCCGATCGGCAGGATCATCCCGCCGCCCACGCCCTGGAGCACGCGAAAGAGGATGAGCTCCGTGGTCGAGGTCGCCAGGCCGCACAGCGCCGATCCGGCCGTGAACAGCATGAGCGAGACGAGGTACACGCGCTTGGCGCCGTAGCGCCGCGCGGCCCAGCCGGTGATCGGGATCACCGCTGCCAGGGAGAGCATGTAGCCGGTGACGACCCACTGGATCTGGGAGATCGTGCTGTGCAGCTCGCGGCCGAGCGTGGCGAGCGCGACGTTGACGATCGTCGTGTCGAGGATCGACATGATCGATCCGATGATCACGACGGCGCTGATGCGCCACACGTACGCGTCGATGCGGTCTGACTTCTCGGCCATGCCCGTCCCCTTTCGGCGCTCAACTCATAAGGTACCCAATGATTAGGTACCGAAGCAATACACGCGTCTCGACCCGCGTGATTCCCTAGTAGGCCGGAGGAACAGACGCTATAGTTGCTTATGCAACCATTCGCCCCGGAGACCATTTGAGCCAGCAGACACGACGGATCGCCGCCCTCTTCCGCCCCTATCGCGGGCGGCTCGGCGCGGTGCTCGTGCTCATCGCCATCTCGGCCGGGCTGGGCATGGTCACGCCGTTCCTGCTGCGCGATGTCCTGGATACCGCGATCCCCAAGCAGGACACGACCCTGCTGGCGTGGCTCGTCGCCGGCATGGTGGCGATCTCGATCGCCACCGGCGTCCTCGGCGTCGCCCAGACGTGGTTGTCGAATCTCGTCGGCCAGCGCGTCATGCACGACCTGCGCGCGGCCGTCTACCGCCACCTCCAGCGCCTGTCACTCGCGTTCTTCACGCGCACGCGCACCGGCGAGGTCCAGTCGCGCATCGCGAACGACATCGGCGGCGTGCAGAACGTCGTCACGAGCACCGCGACCTCGATCGTCTCCAACGCGACGACGGTGCTCGCGACGATCGTCGCCATGATCGTGCTCGACTGGCGCCTCGCGGCGTTCAGCCTCGCGTTGTTGCCGTTCTTCGTCTGGCTCACCCGCCGCGTCGGCAACGAGCGCAAGAAGATCACGACGAAGAAGCAGGGCCGGCTGGCTGACATCAGCGCGCTCGTGGAGGAGTCGCTGTCGGTCTCCGGCGTGCTGCTGGGCAAGACGATGGGCAAGTCCGACGAGCTCGCCGAGCGCTTCAGCGCGGAGTCCGAGCAGCTCGCCGATCTCGAGGTCCAGTCGCGCATGGCCGGCCGCTGGCGCATGGCGTCCGTGCAGATGAGCTTCTCGATCATGCCCGCGCTCGTGTACCTCTTCGCGGGGATGACCATTGCCTCGGGCTCATCGGCGATCACGATCGGCACGGTCGTCGCGTTCACGACCCTGCAGACGCGCCTTTTGTTCCCGATCGGCTCCCTGCTCAACGTCGCGGTCGACGTGCAGACCTCGCGCGCCCTGTTCGACCGCATCTTCGAGTACCTCGACCTGCCGGTCGAGATCACCGAGCGCCCCGACCCCGTCGAGCTCGACCCGCGGAGCGTCCGCGGCGAGGTGAGCTTCGAGCACGTCTCCTTCCGCTACGAGGAGGACGGCGTGCAGACCCTGGACGGCGTCGACCTGGTCGTCGCGCCGGGCACGACGACGGCGATCGTCGGCGAGACCGGCTCGGGCAAGACGACGCTCGGCTACCTCGTCGCGCGGCTCTATGAGGTCGACGGTGGCCGCGTGGCCATCGACGGCGTCGACATCCGCGACCTTTCGTTCGCCTCGCTCGCGCAGACGATCGGGATCGTCTCGCAGGAGACCTACCACTTCCCCGCCTCGATCGGCGACAACCTGCGCTTCGCGCGGCCCGACGCGACCGACGAGGAACTCGTCGCCGCCGCGCGCGCCGCGCGCATCCACGACCTCATCGAGTCGCTGTCCGACGGGTACGACACCGTCGTCGGCGAGCGCGGCTACCGCTTCTCCGGCGGAGAGAAGCAGCGCATCGCGATCGCGCGGACGATCCTGCGCAACCCGCCGGTCCTCGTCCTCGACGAGGCGACGAGCGCGCTTGACTCGCAGACCGAGCGCGCGGTCCAGGAGGCGCTCGACCAGCTCGCCGAGGGCCGCACGACGATCGCCATCGCGCACCGCCTCTCGACGGTCCGCGACGCCGACGACATCGTCGTGCTCGACCGCGGCCGCATCGCCGAGCGCGGCACCCACGACGAGCTCATGGCCGCCGACGGGCTCTACGCGCGCTTGGTGGCCGGCGTCGTCGCCGACGCCGCGCCGTTCGATCCCGAGTTCGCGTAGAACACGGCCGCCATGTCCTCGTCGCCGTGGCCGGCAGCCACGACCGTGGCCATCCGATCGGCGATGAGACGCGGGAGCGGAAGGTCGAGATCCTGTCGCTCGGCCGCCTCGAGCACGAGCCGCGCATCCTTGAGCGCGTTGTCGAGCGAGAAGGCCGGAGCAAAGGAGCGCGAGATCATCGCCTCGCCCTTGATGTGCGCGTAGGGCAGGTCCATGGCGCCGCCCTCGATCGCGCCGAGGAAGTCCTGCGGGTTGACGCCGAGCCCCTCGGCCAGGGCGATCGTCTCCGCGAGGCCCTCCACGATCGTGAGGATCCACGTGTTCGCGACGAGCTTGCAGCGCGTGCCGGCACCGGCCGGGCCGAGCCACAGCGTGCGCTGGCCCACGACGTCGAAGATCGGATCGGAGCGCTCCTTCGCCTCGTCGGGTCCGGAGGCGAGGACGACGAGCTTGCCCTGCTCGGCCGGGCCCTTCGTGCCGAGCACCGGAGCGTCGACGAACGCGAGGCCGCGGTCGTTGGCGAGCGCGATGCACTCCTCGGTCCCGGTCAGGCCGATCGTCGACATCTGCAGCCACAGCGCGCCGTCTTCGATCGCGTCGTGGGCGTCCTCGAACGTCGAGATCACGGCGTCGGCGTCGCTGAGCATCGTCAGGACGATGTCCGCGCCGGCCACCGCTTCGGCGGGCGAGTCGGCGACGGCGGCCCCGTCGATCGCCTCGGCCTTCTCCCGGGTGCGGTTCCAGACGTGCACCTCGTGGCCGGCGGCGGCGAGGTTGGCGGAGATCGGCGCGCCCATGATGCCTGCGCCGAGAACGGCGATTGAGGTCATGCGCGCCCTTCTACCCCCGCCGCCGGTCCATTCAACAGCCGCCGCGCCTCGAACGCGACGAGCAGGCCGCCGGCGAGCGAGGCGAGCATCTGGATCCACGACGCGGCATCGAGGTAGCGGTCCTCGTACGGGTCGCTGAACATCGACCAGTGCGGCGCGAGGTGCACCGCGACGAAGCCGAGCGCGGTCAGCAGCCCCATCGTCCCGGCGATCTGCGGCGCGTCGCGGTACCCGGCGACGACGAAACCGAGGGAGACGAAGACGGCCAGCGCACCCAGCAGACCCGGCAGGCTCGCCACGAACGACAACTGGTCACCGCCCGACTGACGCAGGGTGTGGTCGGCGATGTGTCCGGCGAGCAGGATCGCCAGGGCGAGGTTCGCGTAGAGGAGGCGGCGCACGACGGTTCCTACGCGCGCGGCGCTCCGGTGGACGCGCGAGTGACGCTGGGTTCCTCGGATCGCCGCGGTCGGCCAACGAACAGCATCGATAGAGGATGAGGGGCGGCGCCCCGTGGTGGGTCCCTGAGCGCGTGCACAAGTGACCACTCGTGCAGCCGGCTCTCACGAGCGGTCACTAACTCACGATATACGCGCATGAGTGACCTTTCGTCGCGGCGTCCTGCGCGATCGGTCACTTGTGCACGTTCAACCGACCCTCACCCACGCTCGATCCCTCGTTCCTTTATCGATGCTGTTTGGAAGCTCCGGAACGACTCGGGGAAGACGATCCGACCTCGCGCCCCGCTGGTGTCCGAGGGCGTAGCCAGCGGGAAGGCCATCCACGCCTCGCTCGGCGCCTCGAACGGCGCCTCGACCCCGACGGCGTCGGCGAGCTCGAATCCGAAGCTCTCGTAGAACTCCGGCCGCCCGAGCACGACGACCAACGCGAAGTCCACCCCGGCCGCCCGCCGCATCCCCTCTTTGACGAGCGCGGAGCCCGCGCCCTGTCCCTGTTTCGTCGGCCGGACGCCGAGCGGACCGAGCACGAGGATCGGATCGCCGGATTCGAGCTTCGCGCGGCTGAACGCGACGTGCCCGGCGACCTCGCCGCCACGCAGCGCGACGAGGCAGAGTTGCGCGACGTGCTCGTCGGCGGCCCGCAGCGCCTCCACGAGCGCGGCCTCGTCGACGCTCGGCGCGAACGCCGCGACGTGCACGTCTGCAATGGCGTCGAAGTCCGCGGGCGTCTCGGCCCTGACCTCCCACACGGCTACCCGCGCGGCGCCCGCGGCCCGTCGGCCACGATGTCGCGGCCCGTCGGCCGCAGGTCGCCGTCGAGCTCGAGCTGCCAGAAGTAACGCGTGAACGTGTGGCCGTGGGCGAAGTCGCCGACGTGCGGCTGGACCTGGTCGCCGGCGGCCATGCGCACGATCAGCTCTGGATAGGTGTGGCCGGGCCGGGCGGCGTACATCGGCGCCGGGAAGGCGCCGCCGAAGCGCGTGTTGACATCCGTGATGCCGAGCCCGATCTCGGGATCGCGGAAGGCCTGCACCGTGCACGGGCCGCGCACGCCGATCGCCTCGGCGACGGCGCGCCCGAGCTCGATGAGCTCCTCGTCGTGGATGACCGTGCCCTTGATCGACTCTCCCCCGCGCGACTCGATCATCGTGCGCGGGATCGCGTTCAGGCAGCGACCGTCGAGGTCGCACAGCAGGTCGATCGAGAACTCCGGGCCGCCCATGAGCCGCTGCACCATGACCGGCTCCCTGACGTAGCCGATGAAGAACTCCATCTCCGCGCGGTCTGCGGCAGGGTGAATCGAGCGCGCGCCCGAGCCGCGGCGCGGCTTGACCATGACCGGGAAGAAGTCGATCCCGCCGGCCTCCTCGCCGGGCAGCACGGTCGGCGGTGACGGCAGGCCGTGGGAGAGCAGCAAGCCGTGCGCCTCGTACTTGTCAAACGTCGCTCGCGCGACCTCGACGGAGGGCACGAAGGCAGGTAGCCGGTCGCCGGCCGCGGCGAGGACCTCGATGTCCAGGTCGGTCAGCGGGATCACCGCCCCGACATCGTGCTCGGCGACGAGCTGCTCGAGGAACGGGATGTAGTCCGGGTCGTCGATGCGCGGCGGCGCGACGTGCAGGTCCGCCGCGTACTGCGCAGGGGCGAGCGGGCTGGGGTCGGCGGCGATCGTGAAGGCATGCTCGGCGAACGCGCTGACGATGTCGTAGCGCTTGCCGACGCCGGTGAGCAGGACGGCGGTCACGCAGCTACTCGCCGTGGAAGCGGTCGAGCGTGTCGGCGCGCAGCCCGAGGCGCAGCGTCTCGAGCGACAGGACCTCCGCCGGCGGGATGTTGCCGAGGTTGACGTCGCCGCCGTAGCGCTCGATGAGCCACACCTGCTGGTGCTTGCGCGGCGCCTCGAAGATGAGCTTGGCGCGGTCGACCTCGTGGACGATCTCGTCGATGAGGCCGGTGCGCGCCTCGCCGTCGCGGCGATACAGGCCGGCGTTGCCGGTGGCGCGTCCCTCGCAGACGACCATCTCCGCGCCGGCCCCGAGCGCGTCGCGGATGAGCTGGACCCAGCGGTAGGGCGCGATGAGCGCGTCGGGGTCCTTCTCGCCGACCTCCGCATAGACGGTGAAGCGCTTCGCGAGGCGCTCGATGAGGGCGAGCTTGTCGGCCTCGGGGATCGGCACGACGCCGCTGGAGACCTCGACGCGGTCGATGCCGAGCTCGTCGAGCCAGTCCGCCAGCTCATCGATGCGGGTGTAGCGCCACGCGAGCTCGGTCAGCGTCCCGCCGAGCATGACCGGCACGTCGTGCTCGCGGTAGGCGTCGAGCTTGTCGTGCAGGTCGGTCGTCACGTACGCCGATCCCCACCCGAGACGCACCGTGTCGATGTGCGGCGCGGACTGGCGCAGCAGGCCACCCACCTCGGCCGCCGAGAGGCCGGTGTCGATGACGTGCGTCAGCCCGGTCTCGCGCGGCTTGGGCGGGCGTTCGGGCAGGGGCAGGAAGTCGGGCGGCACCGGCGCCGACCCTACCGGCCGTCTCAGATCGAGCTGCGTCTGCGCGCAGACCACGAACACGCTCACGGCCGGTGGCGTCCCGGTCTTCGTCCCGACGCGATGGCCGTTCAGCCGGTAACGCGTGCGACCTCGGCGAGCGAGGTCTCGCCGGCGCGGACCTTTGCGAGGCCGTCCTCTCGCAACGTCCGCATGCCCTGTGCGACCGCGAGGCGGCCGATGTCGCCCGCGGGGGCGCGCTGGACGATGAGCGAGCGGATCTCGTCGCTGACGCTCATCACCTCGAAGAGGCCGAGTCGGCCGCGGTAGCCCTGCTGGCGGCAGCGCGCGCAGCCGACGGGCTCGTAGACCTCCGCCTTCATCCCGCGGTGCAGACCGACCTCCTTGCCGGGGATCTCGACCGGCCGGCGGCAGCTCTTGCACAGCCGCCGAGCGAGGCGCTGGGCGACGACGCAGTCGATCGCCGAGGCGACGAGGTAGGGCTCGACGCCCATGTCGATGAGCCGGGCGGGCGCCGCCGGGGCGTTGTTCGTGTGCAGCGTCGAGAGCACCAGGTGGCCCGTGAGCGCCGCCTCGACGGCGATGCGCGCGCTCTCGCGGTCGCGCATCTCACCGACCATGATGATGTCCGGGTCCGCGCGCACGATCGCGCGCAGCCCGGTCGAGAACGTCAGGCCGGCGCGCTCGTGCACCTGCATCTGCTTGACCGAGGGAAGCCGATACTCGACCGGGTCCTCGATCGTCATGAGGGTCTTCTCGGACGAGGCGACGACGGCGACCGCCGCGTACAGCGTCGTCGACTTGCCCGAGCCCGTCGGGCCCGTGGCGAGGATCGCGCCGTGCGAGCTCGAGAGCGCGAGCGCGACCTTCGCCCAGTCGTCGGTATCCATCCCGAGCTGGCTCAGCGACATCGGGCCATCGCCCGGATCGAGGACGCGCAGCACCGCCGACTCGCCGGCGACGAGCGGCACGATCGTGACGCGGATGTCGATGCGGCGCCCCGTGAGTGTGAGGCTCGTGCGGCCATCCTGCGGCAGGCGGCGCTCGGAGATGTCGAGGTTGGAGAGGATCTTGATGCGCGAGATGACTCGCGCTGCCTGGCGGCGGGGGATCCGCGCGGCGTCGGACATGATCCCGTCCACGCGGTAGCGCACGAGCAGATCGCCATCGGCGGGATCGAAGTGCACGTCGGACGCGCCCTGCTCGATCGCCTGGGCGATGATCGAGCGGACGAGCTTGACGGTTGGCGAGTCGTCGGCGGCCTCGCGGAGGTTCTCCGCGTCGCCGACGTCCTCGTCGTCGGAGTCGAACCCGTCCTCAGCGTCGAGGACATCCTCTTCGATCCGGCTCAGGAGGCCGAGCAGCGCGTCGAGGTCCTCGGCCGAGACGACGACCGGCTCGACGCGCAGGTCGGTGAGCATCGCCATGTCGTCGAGCGCGAGCACGTTCGTCGGGTTGGCCATCGCGACGAGCACGGTCTCCTTGTCGCGGAAGGACACCGGCACGGCGCCCAGGCGGCGCACCGTCTGCACGGGGACGAGGTTCATCGCCGCCAGGTCGGGCTCGAAGTCGCGCAGGCTCACGTACTCCAGCCCGAAGCGCTCGGCGACAGCCGTAGCGAGCTGATCAGCGGTCAGGTCGCTTCGCTCGAGCAGGACTTGCCCGAGCTGACGACCCGCCTCGCGGGCCACGACGACCGCGTCCTCGATGGCTTCGCGGCTGCAGAAGCCCAATCCGACGATGACATCGCCGAGCAGCCGACCGGTCCGCGAGCGGCTCGACGAGGCCTGTGCATGTGAAACCGGGGGCATCTGGACTTATCGGCAGGTCTCGCGGATTCTCGATGGCGGCCGGACGCCCGGCCGGTCAGCCGTCGCCGGGGACCTGGCGCTCGCGCTCGGCGAGGAAGGCCTGAAGGCGGTCCTGCGCCTGCGCCGCCTCGCGCTCGAGTTCGCGCATCCGGGTGTCGCTCGACGGCCTCCCGCTGTAGCTGCGCGCTCGGTACAGATCGCGCCTCTGGCGCGTATAGCGCGCGAGTTCGGTGAGCTCCTCGGTGCGATCGTCATCCGGCACGGACACGTTCGAGGCTACCGCTACCGTGCACCCTCGCATGGAGCTCGCCCCGTCCAGCCCGAACGTCGAGCTCCGCGAGGATCGCGACGGCGAGCAGATCGTCGTCCTCGGCTTCCCCTACGACGCCCACATCGTGGCGATCGTCCGCGGCATCCCAGGGCGGCGCTTTGACTGGGACCGGCGCGAGTGGTGGGCCCCGGCGGGCGACTGGGCGGGCGTCCACGTGGCCGACATCCTCGAGCGCTTCCCGGACCTCACTGCGAGCCCCGACGTCGACCGCTGGCTGAGCTCCGTCAAGCGGCGCTGGATCGGCACAGTGACGACGGCGCGCCACGACGGGCGCGGCTGGTGGGTCCTGAACACGCGCGCGGGCGGGCTGCCGCAGGAGCTCCAGGACGGCTCGTTCACGCGCGAGGACGGAGCGACCCTGGCGCCGCTGACCCGCGTCGGCGCCCAAGCGCTCGCCGACGAGCCCTCGGCGCGCATCGACGCCGGGGCGCACCGCTGCATCCAGACGCTGCTGTGCGACGAGGTCCCGCCGCCCGCGCGGCTCACGGCGGCGCGCACGTTCGACGGTGAGCGGCTGCGCCTCGACGTGCTCTGGGATCCCGCCGTCGGCGTCGCGTTCGGCAAGCTGCCCGGCGCCGACGAGCGCAGCCGTACGCTGGGGGTCGATCCGTGGATCTCTGACCAGCTCGACGGCTTCATCGCTCTGCACGGCGTGGAGGTCGACGGTCCGGGCGCGTACGTGCTCGACAC
Organism: Solirubrobacteraceae bacterium; assembly: GCA_033855075.1. Lineage (GTDB taxonomy): Bacteria > Actinomycetota > Thermoleophilia > Solirubrobacterales > Solirubrobacteraceae > CADCVQ01. Next base: position 18,112 of record JAWVGM010000007.1, read on the forward strand.
GATGCGCGCCGAGCACATCCAGGCGAGCGCGACGATCCGCCGCTCGCGCGCCATCGAGGGCGAGCCGATCGCCGAGGTCGCCGCGCGGCTGGGTGGGGAGCTCGCCTCGTTTCAGTGGGCGGGCGTGCGCTACGCGCTGGACGCCCGGCGCGCGTTCATCGCCGACGAGCAGGGCCTGGGCAAGACCGTCGAGGCGCTCGCCGCGCTCGAATCCGACGGCGCGTATCCGGCGATCGTGGTCTGCCCCGCCTCGCTGAAGCTCAACTGGGAGCGCGAGACGCAGCGCTGGCTTCCCCACCGCAGCGTCGCGATCGTCGACGGCCGCACGGCGGTGCCCACGAGCGCCGAGATCACGATCCTCAACTACGAGATCGTGGCCGACCACCGCAGCGCGCTCGCGCGCGTGAAGCCGCGGGCGCTCGTCATCGACGAGTCGCACTACGTCAAGAACCCGAAGGCCAAGCGGACGCGCGCGGTGCGCCGGCTGGCCGACGCGATCGCGCCCGACGGCCTGCGCCTTGCGCTCAGCGGGACGCCGGTGCTCAACCACGCCGAGGAGCTCGTCAGCCAGCTGCGCGTGCTCGGCCGCCTGGAGGACTTCGGCTCGGGCGCCCAGTTCGCCAAGCGCTTCCGCGGCGAGCTGCAGGAGGAGCGACTGCACTGGCATCTGCGCCGGCGCTGTTTCGTGCGGCGGCTGAAGTCCGAGGTCCTCCCCCAGCTCCCCGCCAAGCGCCAGGTCGTCGTCCCGGTCGCGCTCACGAACGGCGGCGAGTACCGCCTGGCCGAGGAGGACGTCATCGCGTGGCTGCGCTCCCAGCCGCTGGACCTCTCCGAGCTCAACGCGCGCATCGCCGCGACGCTGCGCGCCGAGCGCCTCGCGCAGCTCGGCACGCTGCAGCGTCTCGCCGCGCGCGGCAAGCTCGCGGCGGCGCTGACCTGGATCGGCGACTTCCTGGAGTCCGGCGAGCCACTCGTCGTATTCGCCCGGCACATCGAGGTGCAGGAAGCCGTGCTCGCTCGCTTCCCCTACGCCGCCCACCTGCTCGGGCGCGACTCGCAGGCCAAACGCGACGAGGCCGTCCGCGCGTTTCAGGACCCCGACGGGCCGCTGCTCCTCGTCGGCGCCACCCGCGTGGCCGCGCAGGGCATCACGCTCACACGGGCATCGAACGTCGCGTTCCTCGAGCTCGAGTGGACGCCGGCGATGCACGACCAGGCCGAGGACCGCTGCCACCGCATCGGCCAGCACGACGCGGTGACGGCCTGGTACCTGCTCGCCGCCGACACGATCGACGAGACGATGGCCGAGCTCATCCAGCGCAAGCGCGGCGTGATCGCCGCGGTGACCGACGGGCGCCAGCTCGACGGCGACGGGCTCGTCGAGGCGGTCGTGCGCGAGCTGCGCGACGGGCGCCCGCTGCGGCACCTGCGGCCGGTGGCATAGCGCGTCGCGGCCGTGCGCCGGCGCGCCCGCGCGCGCGCGACGCCCTTACCCCTCAGACCATCCCGCGCTCGGGCGGCACGATCCACAGATCGACGGCCGCCTTCTTGACGATGCCCGGGTCGAGGTCGGCGACGGTCTGCGCGCCGCGCCCCTCGATCGTCTTCGCCAGCTCGCCCCACGCGCGCGCCACGGTGCCGACCTTGGCCATCGGACCCCAGCCGGCGAGCGCGCCGAGCTCGGCTGACTGCGTGCGCGCGCCCTCGAGCGTGATCTCGCCGAACGGGACCATCTTGCCGCTGATGCTGACCGTGCGCACGAGGATCTCGCTGACGTCGGGGACCGGCGCGTCCTTGTAGCGCTTGGCGACGACGTCCCAGTTGACGACCTTCAGCCACGCCTT
>JAWVGM010000008.1:0-11037 GCA_033855075.1 Solirubrobacteraceae bacterium
GGCGAAGCGTCAACAACGGGGAGGCCGTGGCGGTGGCGGGCAGTCCGAGCGCCAGCGTCCACACGACCCACACAACTGAGGTGCGGCGCACAGCCTCGATGCTAGGTTGCGGATGTCCCTGTCGCTGCAGTTGTCGTTGCAGGAAAGGCCGCCATCTCTCGTCGCCAGACCCTCCGCGCCGCGCTCGTCCTCGCCTGCGCCGTGCTGTCGGCCGGGCTGCTCGCGGCCTGCGGCGAGGCCGACGACCCGCCCGGCGCCGCCGCCTCGAGCACGCTTGCCCAAAGCCTCGACGCGACCTCGGCGCTCGAGAACGCGCACCTCACCGCGAGCTTTCAGCTCGAGCCCGAGGGCATGCTCGCGCTCGGCGGGCCGATCGCCTTCCGCGGGTCGGGCCCATTCGCATCCGGCGCCAAGGGCGAGCTTCCGCGCTTCGACTTCGCGATCGCCGGCTCGCTCGCGCGAACGCCGCTTCGCGCCCGCGCGATCTCGACCGGCAAGCGCGGCTTCCTGACGTTCGGCGGCCACAGCTACAAGCTCGACCAGGATCTCCTCGACGGGCTGCGCTCGGCGCTCGGCGCCGGCGCGGCGCCCGGAGGCGCGGGCCTGGCCACGCTCGGCCTGGACCCGCAAGCCTGGGTGAAGGACCCGCGGGCGAATGGCGGCGCGACGATCGGCGGCGTCGACACGACCCGCATCTCCGGCACGATCGACGTCGGGGCGCTGCTCAACGACGTGTCCACGCTTCTCGCCGGTGCCGGCGGCCTGGATGGCCTGCTCACGCCGCAGCTCCGCAAGCAGATCGAAGACGCGGTCACCGCCTCGAAGGTCGACGTCTGGTCCGGCGCGCAGGACAAGATCCTGCGCCAGCTCGCGGTCGTCGTCGAGTTTGCCTTCAAGACGGGCCAATCGCCGATCACCGGCCTGGATGGCGGCAAGCTCACCCTGCGCGTGCGCCTGGACCGCGTCAACGCCACGACGGTCGACCCCGTCGCGCCGAAGGGCGCCCGCCCGCTGTCCGAGCTGCTCGGCCACGACGACATCGGCGCGTTGCTCCCCGGCCTCGGAATCACCCCCACGCCATAGGCCTCTAGCAGCAAAGGCCACAACCGCCCGCGCCCAATACCCTTCGGCGATGCGCCAGCCCTCTCACACCGCAATCGGGACGTGGAGCGGCGGGCGCTACCTGCACTTCGGGGTGCCGGTCTCCGAGGCGGAGCTCGAGGCGCTGCTGGCACCCGGCGACGGGCTCGACACGCTGCTGACCGCCGACGCCTACGGATCCGGAGAGGCCGACACGCTGCTCGGCCGCGCGCTGGCCGGCGCCGACCGCGCGAGCTACAGCGTTGTCGGCGCGATCGGCCACGACTTCTACACCGCCGAGCGCGACGGCGCGAAGGGCTTCCCGCGCTTCACCGATCCCGCGCTGCGCGGGCCGGAGGACTACGGCGAGTACGTCCGGATGGCGACCGAGCGCAGCCTCGAGCGCCTCGGGATCGACGCCTTCGACGTGCTGCTGCTGCACAACCCCGATCGCACGGGCTACACGAGCGAGGCCGTCTGGGACGCGATGCGCGCGGTGCGCGACGAGGGTCTCGCGCACAGCTTGGGCGTCGCGCCCGGGCCGGCCAATGGCTTCACCCTCGACGTCATCGACTGCCTCGAGCGGTTCGGCGAGCTCATCGACTGGGCGATGGTCATCCTCAACCCGCTCGAGCCGTGGCCCGGCGAGCTGTGCCTGTCTGCCGCGGCGCAGCACGACGTCAAGGTCATCACGCGCGTCATCGACTACGGCGGCATGTTCTGGGACGACGTGCGCCCCGGTCACGAGTTCGCGCCACGCGACCACCGCCTCTACCGCCCCAAGGGCTGGGTCGAGGCGGGCATCGCGAAGCTCGAGCGCCTGCGCCCGATCGCCGAGCGCCACGGCTTGACGCCGATCGCGCTCGCCGCCCAGTGGTGCCTCGCGCACGAGCCCGTCGCCTGCGTCGTGCCGACGCTCATCCAGGAGCCCGGCGGGCGCTCGATCCAGGACAAGCGGGCCGAGCTCCTGGCCACGCCCGCGGATGTCGTGCTTGACGGCGCCGAGGTCGCGGAGATCCGCGCGATCGGCGACAACGCCGGCAGCATGGCGCTCAAGGGCGCCGGGCCCGACCACGAGGGCGACGCCCGCCCGGACCGCTGGGCGATGAGCGCGCACCTCGACGAGGTCGCGCGCCGCTGGGGCATCGAGCCCGAGCGCGACCTGCGCCAGCTCTCGGCCGCCCGTGGCTGACGACGCCCCAGCCAAGCGCGGCGGGATCGGCGGCGTGCGCCGCTTCCTGCTCTCCGGCTCCGGCTGGCCCTACCTGCTCGTCCCGTTCATCCCGCTCGCGATCGTGCTCGAGGTCGCGCACGCCGACGCGGTGGCGATCTTCGCCGCGGCCGCGGCGGGCGTCATTCCGACGGCCGCGCTCATGGGGCGCTCGACCGAGGAGCTCGCGCATCGCGCCGGCCCCGGCATCGGCGGCTTCTTGAACGTCACGTTCGGCAACGCGCCGGAGCTCATCATCGCGTTCTTCGCGCTCAACGAGGGCCTGCAGGAGGTCGTCAAGGCGTCGATCATCGGGTCGGTCCTCGGCAACATCCTGCTCGTCATGGGCGCCGCGATGCTCGTGGGCGGCCTCAAGCGCGAGCGCCAGACCTTCAGCGCCACCGCGGCCTCCGTCCAGTCCTCGATGCTGCTGCTCGCCGCGGTCGCGCTCGTCATGCCGACGATCTTCCAGCTCGTCTCGGGCGGCGGTCTGCCGCGCGTGGGGGAGGAGCGCGTCGAGTTCGGCGCGGACCTCGAGCAGATGTCGTTCATCGTCGCGATCATCCTGCTCATCTCCTACGCGGGCGGGCTCATGTTCTCGCTGCGGTCGCACCGCGCGCTCTTCAACCCGACGTCCGAGTCCGAGGAGCACGTGGGCGAGCCGTGGACGGTGAAGAAGTCGGTCGTCACGCTGGGGTGCGCCGGCGTCGCGGTCGGCGTCATGTCGGAGATCCTCGTCGGCTCGATCTCCGAGGCCTCGCACACGATCGGCCTCAGTGAGTTCTTCGTGGGGCTCATCGTCGTCGCGATCGTCGGCAACGCGGCCGAGCACTGGGTCGCGATCTACTTCGCGATGCGCGACAAGATGGACCTCGCGGTGAACATCGCGATCGGATCGAGCGCGCAGATCGCGCTCTTCGCGGCGCCGGTGCTCGTGCTGATCTCGTTCTTCGTCGGCCCGCACCCGATGTCGCTCGTCTTCAACGGCTTCGAGCTCGGGGCGATCTTCCTGGCGATCCTCATCGCCAACCACGTCACGAGCGACGGTGAGTCGACGTGGTACGAGGGCATGCAGCTGCTGTCGGTCTACGCCGTCCTCGGCGTCGTCTTCTTCTACGCGTAGCGGATGAAGCTGCTCGAGCTCGGGGGACTCGTCGTGGTGCTCGTCGTGCTGCTCGGGCTCGACTCGCACTTCTTCGCACGCGGCCGCGAAGCGACGTTCCGCGAGAGCGTCGTGTGGTCACTCGGCTGGTTCGCGCTCGGGCTGTCGGTCACCGGCGTGGTGTTCGCGATCAACGGCTCGGACGACGGCGTCAGCTACCTCACCGTCTATCTCATCGAGCGCTCGCTGTCGCTCGACAACCTCTTCGTCTTCATCCTGCTGTTCGCGTACTTCGGCGTGCCGCACTCCTACCGGGCGCGGCTGCTCTTCTGGGGCATCATCGCCGCGCTCGTGCTCCGCGGGCTGGCGATCCTCGGCGGCACCGCGCTCATCGACCAGTTCCACTTCGTGCTGTACGCGCTTGGCGTGCTGCTGCTCGTCCTCGCCTACCGCATCTATCGCGGGGTGGGCGAGGACGTCGACCCCGACAAGAACCTCGTCGTTCGCGCGGTGCGCCGCGTCTTCCCGGTGAGCGACGACCTCCGGGATGGCCGCTGGTTCGTGCGCGAGGACGGCCGCCGGCACGTCACGCCGGTGTTCCTCTGTCTCGTGGCGATCGTGGCCGCCGACCTCGCGTTCGCGGTCGACTCGATCCCGGCGGCGTTCGCGATCACGACCGACCCCCTGATCATCTGGGCGGGCAACGTCTTCGCGCTGCTCGGCCTGCGCGCGCTGTTCGTGCTCGTCGAGGGGCTCATCAAGCGCTTCCGCTACCTCGACGAGACGATCGCGGTCGTCCTGGCCATCGTCGCGGTGAAGATCCTCATCGAGCCGCTCGTGAAGATCGGCCCGCTGGCGAGCCTGGGGTTCGTGGCGGTCGCGTTCGCAGTCGGCATCGGGTTGTCGCTGCGCGCCGACCGCCGCGACCCCGAGGGCGCGGCGGAGCGGCGGGCCGGCGACGATGAACAGCCCGAGGAACGCTCCCTGTAAGGGGTCGCCGTAGCGGCGCGTGGCTCGCCCGCACCGCGGCGCTCATCGCGCTTCGGCGAAGAGCAGACGCGACACCGTCAGCGCCGCGAGGAGCGTCATGAGCAGCGCGCTGGCGACGCACCACTGGCAGATCGCTTCGATGACGAACAGCTCGAGGTACGTCAGGTACGCGCTGAAGGCACAGCCGATGACGGCGAGCGCCGCGGCGGCCATGCGCGCGACCTCGCCCGCGGCAACGAGTGCAGCGCCGATCGCGACGTACGCGGCAAGCCCGAGGACGGCCACGGGAACCCCGCCGAGATTCGCGTACGTGGAGGACTGAACACGCTCGCAGCCGTGGCCGCCGCCCGCGCAGAACGGCTCGAGGCCAGCGTAGTGCACGTAGGTCAGGTAGCCGCTGATGGCGACGCCCAGCAGGGTGATCGCGATCGCGGCCAGCCGCCGCCGGCGGTCGGTCACCGCTTCAGATACGGGTCGATCGCTGTGCTGAACGCCCCGATGTCGAGGCTGCCGAGCTCGAGCGGTGTGCCCTGGCCGGCCTTCGTCCCGATCACGAAGGCCGGCGTCGACGTCTGGCCGGCTGCGAGCGCCTGCGCCCGAGCAAGGTACGAGGCCGAGGCCACGGGCCATCCAGTCCGGACTGCCGTCCGTCGAGCCGCCGGCCGCGGTGTCGGTGGTGCCCGGCTCCGCGCCGCGGCGCCGCCCCTATCGCCGCCCGCGTTCTCCCGCGGTGCCGAGTGCGAGATCGTGGTCATCGACGAAGAAGCGCGTCTGGCGGGCGACGGCGAACAGCATCGCGAACCCCGCCGACTCCGAGTCCTCGTGGGCGGCGACGGCGGCGCCGCGGTGGACGCGTGGTGACCGGCTGCCGCGCCCGCGGCATATGCGCGGGACACGACGACGCGCTTCGGGCGCACGTGCGCCCAGTTGCACGCCGAGCTGTGCGCCTGTCACCATGCAGGCTCGTGACCTCACGCGATCGTCATTTGCTGTTCGGCCTTGCGGGCCTCACGCTGGCCGTGGCGGCGCTGACGCTCGTCGGGGTCCACAGCGACATCTTGCTCGCGCTGCCGGTCCTGCTCTTCGCGCTGCCGCTGCTGGCCGGCCGCTACGTCGGCGAGGAGCATCTCGCCCGCCTCGCGGCCACGTTCGTCGCCGACCGGCGCCGTCCCGCTGGATCGGTTGCCACGACGGCCCGCCGCTGCCCGTTGGCCGTGCCTCGCGGAGGCCGGCTCATCGCCGCCTCGCTCGCCGTGCGCCCGCCGCCGGCCCTGCTGCGCCTCACCGCCTAGCTCGCTCCGGCGCCTTCGCGGACCGGAGCCGTTCTCCGTCCCGGACTCGAAGGAGGGCCCACGTGGCCCGTCGCACCAGCCTCATCTCCGCGGTCGCCGCGCTCCTCTGCGCGCTGCCGGCCGTGCCCGCGTTCGCCCACGCCGGCAACCCGAACTACGAGTCGCTCGTCAACGGCGTCAAGCCGAGCATCCCCGGCTTCAGCGTCGTCGTGCTCAACGGCGACGACCGGCTCGAGGTCGTCGATCGCAGCCCCGCGATCGTCGTCATCGACGGTTACCAGAAGGAGCCCTACGTGCGGATGGATCCCGACGGGACGGTGGCCGTCAACCTCCGCTCGCCCGCTTACTACCTCAACAACGACCGCGCGGGCACCGCGCCGATCCCGGCCTCGGCCGATCCGAAGGCGGCGCCGCAGTGGAAGGTCGTCGCGCACGACGGGCGCTACCAGTTCCACGACCACCGGATGCACTGGATGGGCGCGAAGAACCCGCCGCAGGTCAAGGACGAGTCGGTGCGCACCAAGGTCAACGACTGGCGCGTCCCGGTCCAGACCGCCGGCAAGGACGGCGCGATCACCGGGACGCTGTTCTGGCGCGGCTCGAGCGGCGGCCCGCCCGCCGGTGCCTTCATCGGCCTCGCGCTGTTGGTCCTGCTGTCCGTGGCGACCGTCGTGATCGTCCGGCGCAGGCGGGGTCAAGGTGGCGCGGACGGCGTCGGGGAGCCGCAAGCGGAGGCCTGGTGAGATGCGGCGACACCGCCGGCCGGCGCCGCGCACCCGGCGCTGTGGCGCCCTCGCCGCCACCGCGATCCTCCTCGCCCTGCTGGCACCCGCCGGCGCGTCGGCGCATGCGATCCTCGAGTCGACGAGCCCCCAGCGCGGGGCGACCCCTCGGAGGGAGCCGCGGCAGGTCGTCCTGCGCTTCAGCGAGTCCGTCGAGGGCAACTTCGGCGCGGTTCGCGTCTTCGACGCCGCCGCCAAGCGCGTCGACGACGGCCACACCGTGCACCCCGGCGGCACCGGCTCGCAGCTCGCGGTCGGGCTGAAACCGGGGCTGCCGCACGGCACGTACGTCGCGACCTACCGCGTCATCTCCGCCGACAGCCATCCGGTCTCCGGCGGGCTCGTCTTCTCGATCGGCGCGCCCGGCGCCGCCGCGACGCCCACCGTCGCCGACCTCATCGGCGACTCGGGCGCCGGCCCCGTCACGCAGGCCGCCTTCGGCCTCGCGCGCGGCCTGACGTACCTCGCCACGGCCCTCGTCCTCGGCGGGCTGGCGTTCCTGCTCGCGGTCTGGCTGGCGGCGCTGCGCTCTGCCGCGGGACCGGGGGAGGAGTGGGTCGAGGCCTCGGCGGGCTTCCTCGGCCGGGCGCGCCGGCTGCTGCTTGGCGGCGCGCTGCTCGGCGCTGTCGCCGGGGCCGCGGGCATCGTCCTGCAGGGCGCGACCGCGGGCGCCACCACCGCCTGGGAGGCGCTGAAGCCGAGCGTCGTGAGCGACGTGCTCGGTACGCGCTTCGGCGAGGTCTGGTCGGCACGCATGCTCGCGTTCGTCGTCCTCGGGGGCGCGATCGGGCTGCTGCTGCGCGGCGTCCGCCGTGCGACGTCCCCGGCGGCCCTGCAGCGCGTCGCGCTCGGTGCCGACGGGCTCGCGGCGCCGGGACTGCCGCGCGCCGCCCTCGCGCTCGCGGCGATCCCCGCGGCGTTCGTCGCGATCGCGCCCGCGCTCGCGGGACACGCGAGCGTCCAGCAGCCCGTCGCGCTCCTGTTCCCGCTGGACGTCGCGCACGTCCTCGCGATGAGCGCGTGGGTCGGCGGCCTCGTGCTCCTGCTGCTCGCGCTGCCCGCCGCGACCCGCCGGCTCGAGGCGGCGGACCGCACGCGGCTGCTCGCCGCGAACCTCCTCCGGTTCTCGCCGATCGCGCTCGGCTGCGTCGTCGTCCTGCTCGTGAGCGGGACGATCCAGGCGTTCGAGCACATCGGGGCGTGGGACCAGCTCCTGCACACCGGCTTCGGCCGGGCGGTGCTCGTGAAGGTCGGCCTGATCGTCGTGCTCATCGCGGTCGGCGCCGTCAACCGCCGGCGGGTGATCCCGAAGCTCCGCGCGCTCGTCGACTCCGCGGCGGCGCCCGGCGCCGCGGGCCGGCTGTTGCGGCGCACGCTGCGCGCCGAGGTCGCGCTCGTGCTCGTCGTGCTGGGCGTGACCGCGGCGCTCGTGAGCTACCCGCCGCCGGACTCGCTCGCAGGCGGTCCCTTCGGCGGCTCGGCGACGCTCGGCCCGCTGCGCCTCGAAGCCACGATGGACCCGGCGCGCGTCGGGCCCAACGAGCTGCACCTCTACCTTCTGCGCGCATCGGACGGCACGCCGTTCGCCGGCACGAAGGAACTCACCGTGACGCTCGCGCTGCCGGCGAAGGGCATCGGCCCGATCGACGCGCGCGCCCGCGAGGCCGGCCCGGGGCACTACGTCGCCGACACCGTCCAGCTCGTGCCCGGCGGCGACTGGCAGCTGCACGTGACGAGCCGCGTCTCGGACTTCGACCAGTACGACACGACGCTCGAGGTGCCGGTCCGCTGACGCGTTCATCCCTCCGACAAGGAGCCTCACCCATGACCCGCCGCACCATCGCCACGGCCGCGCTCGCGGCCGCGCTCACGCTGCCCGCCGCCGCACAGGCTCATGTCACGCTGCAGCCGTCCGAGGCGCCCGCGGGCGGCTTCGCGCGCTTGGACGTACGGGTCCCCAGCGAGGAGGACGCGAAGAACACCGTAAAGGTCGAGGTGCAGATGCCGCCGGGCTTCTCGGACGCGTCCTACGAGCCCGTGCCCGGCTGGGCCGTCAAGGAGACCCGCCACAAGCTCGCGAAGCCGATCAAGGCCGACGACGGCGACCTCCTCACGGACGAGCTCGGGACGATCACCTTCACGGCTGCGCCGGGCAAGGGCCTCGAGCCCGGCCAGTTTCAGGACTTCGGCCTGTCGCTCGGGCTGCCGGACAAGCCGGCCGGGACGAAGCTGACCTTCAAGGCCCTCCAGACGTACACGGGCGGCGAGGTCGTGCGCTGGATCGGCCCGGAGGGCTCACCGCACCCGGCGCCCGTCGTCACGCTCGTCGCCGACACGAGCGGATCCGGCGGCGCGGCCGCTCCGGCGCCGGCCGCGGCGGCCTCGAAGGACGACTCGGGCGACGACGACGGCGGCAACAGCCTGGCGATCGCGGCGCTCATCGTCGGCGCGCTCGGCCTGCTGGCCGGCGGCGCGGCGCTCGCGGCCGCGCGGCGGTCCTCGGCCGCGTAGCTCGTCATCCCGGCGGGACGCGCGTGCGTCCCGCCGGCTTACAGCTCTTCGACCTCGTCGTCGGCCTCGGGCTCGGCGTTCTCGTCCTCGTCGACGATGTCGTCGTCGCTCGGGAGCCCGGCGGTGAGCGTCGAGCCGTGGCGGACCTGGAAGGCCTGCATGAGCTCATCGCGGGCCTGCTCGTCGATCGGCGACTCGTCGGAGATGAGGACCCAGTCGGCCCCTTCGAAGTCCTCCATGTTGAAGATCTCGGTGTCGACGTCCGGTGAGTCGTCGACGACGATCAGCACCTCGGTCTGCGGGTTGAAGTACGTGCCGGGGCGGTTGACGATGTCCTCGAGATCGAACTGCCGGGGGTTGGGCATTGCGTATCTCTATCAGGTCGGCTGGCGCAGCCGCGCGCGATCCCGGGCGTCGTCGCCACCCGACCGGACCCATGCCTCGGCACGGGCTCGTGGATGTTGGTTATGCTAGAGACGCACACCGTTGACTGACCGGTCAATCGAGCCCTTCAACAGGAGCAACCATGGTCGATTTCACGCTGACGGACGAGCAGAAGGACCTCCGCGAGCTTGCCCACGACTTCGCGGAGAAGGAGATCCGGCCCGTCGCGTGGGAGCTGGACCGTGATGGCGGCTGGCCACAGGCGATCATCGACAAGGCGCACGAGGTCGGGCTCATGAACACCCACGTCCCCGAGGAGTACGGGGGAGCGGGCCTGAGCTGCTTCGACGGCTGCCTCATCGAGGAGGAGCTCTCCTGGGGCTGCTCGGGCGTGCAGACCTCGCTCGGCGCGAACGGCCTCGCGCTCGCGCCGGTGATGATCGGCGGCTCCGAGGAGGTCAAGCGCGAGTTCTGCGAGGAGCTCGTCGAGTCGACGAAGCTCGCGTCCTTCTGCCTGACCGAGCCCGACGCCGGATCCGACGTCAGCGGCATGCGCACGCGCGCGGTCCGCAAGGGCGACCGCTACGTCCTCAACGGCTCGAAGTGCTTCATCACGAACGGCAGCTACGCCGACTTCTTCGTCGTCTACGCCAAGACCGACCCCGACGCCGGGCACCGCGGCATCTCCGCCTTCCTCGTCCGCAAGGACGCCACGGTCATCGTGGACAAGAAGGAGGACAAGATGGGCCAGCGTGCCTCCAACACGGCGACCATCACCTTCAACGACACCGAGGTCGACGCCCGCTACCTGCTGGGCGAGGAGAACAAGGGCTTCAAGCTCGCCATGATGGTCCTCGACCGCACGCGCCCGGGCGTCGCCGCGATGGCGACCGGCATCTCGCGCGCCGCGTTCGAGCTCGCGACCGCCTACGCGAAGGAGCGCGTGCAGTTCGGCGTGCCGATCGCGATGCACCAGGCGATCCAGTTCATGCTCGCCGACATGGCCACGAAGGTGCACCTCTCGCGGCTGGCCACCTGGAACAGCGCGGTGCTGCTGGACCAGGGACGCCGCAACACGCTCGAGTCCTCGCACGCCAAGCGCTTCGCGGCCGACAGCGCGATGGAGATCACCACCGACGCGGTCCAGATCTTCGGCGGCTACGGCTTCATCAAGGAGTACAAGGTCGAGAAGCTCATGCGCGATGCCAAGATCATGCAGCTCTACGAGGGCACGTCGCAGATCCAGCGCCTCGTGATCGCCCGCGAGACGCTGCTGCCGCGGCGCATCGAGGAGCCGGCGACGGCGACGGCGTAGCGATCGCCGTGGTGACGGCGATGGACGGTCGCACGCCATACTGGCCCGATGGCGCCACGCCGTCCCTCGACCGAGGCGGCCGTCGCCGAGACGGCCGCCCGCAGCGACGTCCGCGCGGCGGCGGGAGCGCGGGCGGCCTCCGGGCCGGGCTCGGCGGATCCGCTGCTCGGCGGCCTGCGCAAGGCCGGCCTGCTGCGCCTGCTGGTCCTGCACCTGCTCGGCCAGGGCCCGTCCTACGGCAACCAGCTGATGGAGCGCGTCGGGGAGCTGACGGGCGGACTCGTCGGCGTCAACCCCAACACGATGTACCCGCTGCTGCGCACGCTCGAGGCCGAGGGCCTGGTCGCCGGCGAGTGGGAGCACCCCGAGCG
>JAWVGM010000009.1:0-17458 GCA_033855075.1 Solirubrobacteraceae bacterium
CGCAGATGGGCACGCCGTTTTGGATGTACGCCTCGTGGTGGGTGCGCCAGGCGATGCAGCAGCTGGTCTCCGAGCTGGGCCGGCCGATCGTGATGTCCGACCGGGCGCTGCGCAAGATCGCGCGGATCAAGGACGCCCAGCGCGAGCACCTGCAGCGCTACGGGCGCGAGCCCAGCCTGGCGGCGATCGCGGCGACGATCGGCCTGCCGCGCGCGCAGGTCGAGAGCCTGATGGCGGCCGAGCGCAGTCCGCGTTCGCTCGAGGAGCCTGTCGGCGGCGACCCCGATGCCGGCATCACGCTCGGTGAGCTGCTCGACGACCCGAGGGCCAGCGAGGCATTCGATCGCGTCCCGCGCGAGATCGAGCTCGAGCAGCTGCCCCACGTGCTCGCGATCCTCAACGAGCGTGAGCGGACGATCATCTGCGCGCGCTTCGGTCTTCAGGGGCCCGAGTCGACGCTGGGCGAGCTGGGCGAGCAGCTCGGGATCAGCGCCGAGCGCGTGCGGCAGATCCAAGCGGCCTCGCTCGCGAAGCTGCGCGAGAAGATGGCGTAGCCACGACGGGCGCGCCGGCGTCGTGCTGGTCCCGCCGAGGTGCCCGGGTCGTCGGTCAGCAGGCCGGGGCACCCTGCTCGCCGGCGTCCTCGAGGCGGACCGCAGCGAGATGGTCGGCGGGACGTCCCATCCGCGACGGCGGGGCAGGCGCGGGCCCGAAGCCGACGTCGCGCAGGATCGTGCTGGCCGGCGCCACGGTCAACGCATCGAGCCACGCGGCCGCCTGCTCGTGCCGGTCGCTCGCCGTGACGGCGCAGGCCACGAACGTCGCCGCGACCGCGGCCTCGGGCGGCGGCTCGATGGCGCGCAGCTCCCCGCGGCGCGCCAGGACGTCGGTCGCGTAGAGCACGCCGGCGTCGGCGTCGCCGGACAGGATCCGGTCGGCGACGGCGTCGACGGTCTGCTCCTGCGCGATGACGTTGGCGAGCGCGCGCTTGGCGAAGTCCCCGCCGTGCAGTGCGTCGAGATCGGCGAGGAGCCTTCGGGTGTAGACGCCCGCCGGGATGCCGTCGACCTCGATGACGAGCCGGGTGCCGTCCGCCGCCAGCACCGACACATCTCGCGCGGCGCTCGACTCCGCGACCGCGACGACGAGGTGGTTGGTCGCGAACGCGCGCGGCTCGTCGACGAGCCCGGCGTCATGCAGGCGGCGCGGGTCATGCTCGCTCGCCGACGCGAACGCGTCCGTGGGCTCGCCGTCGGTGATGCGCTGCGCGAGATCGCGGGCGTTCGCGTAGACGAGCGCCGGCGCCTCCGGCCCCGCGGCCGCGAGCCGGTCGAACGCCGTGCGCAGCGAGCCCGCCGCGAAGATCCTCAGCGCGGGCAAGCGCCGGTCAGGAAAACACGCGCTTGAGTGCGCGCCCCGGCGCTCCCAGCGTGTACAGCGACGAGCGGATCGCCGAGCTCTGCCAGACGTTGCGCCAGCGCGACCACTGGCGCTTCTTGTCGACGCACACGACCTTCGTGTCGACCTCGCCGTGGTGGTCGAAATGCCGCGCGACCTCCGTGAGCGTGTGCTGCCAGAAGTGGTCCTCCTGGCGGTGGCCGCCCAGCGCGAGGCCGAGCTCGAAGATCGGATCGCTCGCACGCATGAGTACCTGGGCCTGGGCCACGGTGTGGTCATCCACCTCCTGCGCGCTGAACGTGATCCAGCCGGCCAGCATGTGGCCCTCCGGCGTCATGAGCGTGAACGACTCGCGGTCGGCGTAGAGCACCATGACGCCGGTGGAGAGCTTCATCTTTCCCGGCAGCGCCATGTTCAGGAGCGCGACCTCGCCGGGAGCGATCCCGGTCAGCGGGCCGTAGAACTGGTTGCCCTTGGGCCAGAACTTGGGGAAGTTCTCCTTCCAGGCGATGATGAGGTCCGGTGCCGAGACCCGCTCGGCGGGGATGCGCACCTGGTAGGTCTTCTGCCACATCTTGCCGAAGCCCTGGATCGGCGAGGCCAGGCGACGGCCCTCGACGTTGATGTTCACCGCACCCGCGGGCACCTCGGAGACGTTGAGCCGCGAGACGGACTTGGCCCAGCTCGTGGCGTCGCGCGCGGCGGCCTTTTCGGTCTCTTCGCTCATGACGTCTCCCCTCAGGCCGCGGCGGCCGCGGCGAGCGCGTCGTCCTGCGAGTCGTGGATGCCGACGGCCTCGTCGAGGCGGGTCAGCTCGAAGATCTGGCGGTAGTGATCGGACAGCCCGAACGCGAGCACCTGCTGGTGCTGGCGCTGCGCGCGCACCAGCAGCATCACGAGCAGGCCGATGCCACCACTGTTCATGTAGTCGAGCGCGCTGAAGTTGAGCACGATCGCGCCCACCCCCTTTGCGGCGGCCTGGGCGTAGGAGTCCATGAGGACGTCCTCGCTCTGGGCGGTGATGTCGCCCGTGATCTCGATCACGCGGGTCCCCGGGGAGACCTCGTGTACGGCAAACGCTGTCGGCGGTTCAGGCATCGTGCCCTCCTTCGGCGCCGCTGAGGGCGCGTTCTTCGTTGTCGGTGATGGTCATGAAGTCGGCCAGGCGCGTGATCTCGAAGATCTCGCGGTAGTGGTCCGACAAGCCGAAGGCCTTGACCTCGATCCCGGTCTTGCGGGCCTGGGCGAGCAGCCCGACGATGAGCGCGATCCCTGTGCTGTTGATGTAGTCCGCGCCCTCGAAGTTCAGCGCGACGGCATCGGTGCCGGCGGCCGTGGCTTCGGCGTAGGCGGCGTTGAGCACGTCCTCCGCGGACGAGTTCAACTCGCCGGTCAGATCGATCACAGCGACCCCCTCTCGCTCGCGTACGGCAACCTGGAACTCATGCGTCGGCATCGCCGTCTCCTTCCAGGCGCAGGACGAGCTCGAGGGTGTGTCCGGCGCCCTCGTTCAGTTCGTGCGCCTCGTCGACCATCTTCTTGATCAGGAACAGTCCCCAGCCGCGAGGCGTCTGGAGCCCTTCAAGCTTGGCCTTCAGATCCGGTGCCTCGGCGTCCGGGAGCTCGTGGAGGTCACCTTCGTCGCTGACCTGGACGCGCAGCCGGTCGCCCGAGTGGAGCACCCGGATCGTCACGGGCCGGTCGGCCCGGTACTTGTTGCCGTGCTCCATCGCGTTCATCGTCGCCTCCGCGACCGCCGTCTTCAGACGGTTGAGCCGCGCGGGCGCGAGGTCGAGCCCGGCGACGGCACTGGCGACGCGCTCCATCGCCTCGCGCTCGTTGCCGGCTGTGCTCGGGAGATCGAAGTGCGCGAGAACGCGGCCGTTGGAGCCGCCGTCCGCGGCGCCCGAGTCGCCGGAGCGAAGCAGGGTGACCATCGTGATGTCGTCCTCCTGCTCGGCGTCAGGCCCGGAGAACGCTTCGACCGCCTGCAGCACACGTTCGATGAGGTCGCCCCCGTCCGGCGCGTCGGCGACGGTCGTCTTCAGGCGCGGGAAGCCGAACATGTTGCGCTCGGGATCATGGGCCTCGGCCACGCCGTCGGAGTGCAGCAGGACGCTGTCTCCCGGTGCGAGCGTGGCCTCCTTCTCCTCATAGCCCATCCCCGTCATGAGCCCGAGCGGCATCCCGCGCGCGCGCAGCTCGACGACGCCGCCGGCGGTCTTGACGTACGGGACGTCGTGGCCCGCGTTGGCGAAGCGCAGGTGCCCGCTGGTCGGGTCCAGCACGCCGTACAGGCACGTGACGAACATCTTCTCCGGCATGTCCGGACAGAGCTGCTCGTTGACGCGCTCGAGTACGACGCCGGGCTCGATCAGGCGCTGAGCGGACGCGCGCAGCAGGCTGCGGGTGGCGGACATGACGAGCGCGGCGGGAACGCCCTTGTCGGTGACGTCGCCGACGACGAAGCCGACCCGTCCGTCCGGCAGCGGGATCACGTCGTAGAAGTCGCCGCCGACCTCGCGCGCCGGGTGGTAGTAGGCCGCGATGTGCCAGCCGGGAAGATCGGGCAGCTCCTTGGGCAGGAAGTTCTGCTGGATGAGCCGCGCGACCTCGAGCTCCTGCTCGTAGCGCTGGCGCGTGGCCGCCTCGGCCTCCTGCTCGCGCACGAGCTGGCCCACCCGCAGCGCCGGCGCGGCCTGCGCGGCGAGATTGTCGAGCAGCTTGCGGTCGTCTGAGGAGTAGTCCTGCTCTGACAGACGCGGCCCGAGGTTGAGCACGCCGATGAGCTCGCCCTGGCTGACGAGCGGCACGGCGAGCTTGACGCCGGCCGCCTTGAGCTCGGCCAGCGCGGGCGAATCGAGGTCGAGCGCCTCGACGTCGACCGGCTCGCTCGCGCTCTGAAAGTAGGCGAGCAGCGGGTCGTTGGGCGTGATCTCGATCGGGATCTGCTCGGCCGACGCCTCATGGGCATCCGCCTGCTCGGGTGCGGCCGCGGCCTGCTCCGCACGCCGGCGACGGAGGAATCTGCGTCTGAAGGGTTTTGTCAGAGCCGTCATGTGAGTGGGTTCTACGACGTGAGCGTCCGGAATCCGTTACGGAACTCGTCAGTCAGCCCGTAGACCGCGACCGGTGCCGCCTTGCCTTTGGCCGAGATGGTCCCACGTGACACAAGCCCCGGCGCGCTCTCGTCGAGCAGCAGACGGGTCGACTCGGTCACGAGCACGGGCTCTGACAGGTCGCGGGTGGCGTCCTGCACCCGCGACGCCACGTTGACGGGATCGCCGACGACGCCGACCTCGAGCACGTGGTGGGCGCCGATCGTCCCGACGAGCACGAGCCCGGAATTCAGGCCGACGCCGATCTTGCAGCGGTCACCGATCTCCGCGTGGATCGCGCCGATCAGATCGACGGCCGCGTCCAGGGCATGCGTGGCGTGGTCGTGGTCGGACACGGGCGCGCCGAACACGGTCATCAGTCCGTCGCCGAGCAGCTTTGTCTCCTGCCCACCGTGCTTGGACAGCACCGGCACCGCGAGCTCGTAGAACTCGGTCAGATACGCGAGCGCCTCGTAGGCCGTGCAGCCGTCGGCGAACGTCGTGAACCCGCGGATGTCGACGAACGCGATGGTGGCCATCGCCCACTCCGGCTCGATGCGCGGGGCGGTCATAGCGGTCGGATCCACAGCGATGTGTGAGGGGGCGGCATCGTCTGATGCACGACGGCTTGCAGCTCGTGGTCCAGCGCCTCGAGGTCGAGCTCGTCTCGCAGGTGCCCTCCGAAGCGCTCCAGCGTGCGCACCGCGTCGTACTTGCGGCGGAAGAAGCGGCGGTCGACGCCGGCCTGGATCCGGCCGCGGGCCGGCCGGACGAGCGCCGCCACCGCAAGCGTCGACCCGGCGACCGCGAGTCCGCTGCCCGAGGTGATGCTGCTGAGCGCCAGCTCCAACACGAGCACGCCGCCGAGATACGCGACGGCGAGCGAGGCGGTCAGCGCGCCGTAGACAAGCGCACGGTTGATGACCGTGTCGATGTCGTAGAGGCGGTAGCGCAGCACCGCGACGCCGATCGCCGACGGAACCGCTGCGAAGGCGATGTACGAGAGCCCCTCGATCGCGACGTTGAGCGCGACCGCCAGCGCGACGAGCCCGAGGATGACCATGCGCCTGCGCGCGCTCATCGCCCCGCCTCCCGCAGCCACAGTGAGACATGCGCCGGCTGCATCGTCTCCATGACGACCGCGCGCAAGCCGGTGCCGAGCGCGTCGAGGTCGACCTCGTCGCGCAGGCGACCGCTGAAGCGCTCGAGCGTGCGGGCCGCGTCGTACTTGCTGCGATAGAAGCGGCGATCGACCGCCTCCTGGATCCGCATGCGCGCGGGCCGGAAGACCGCCGCGACGGCGAGGGTGGAGACGGCGACGGCGAGCCCGCTGCCCGACGTCACGCCACTGAGGACGAGCTGCAGCACCAGGACGCTCCCGAGGTAGATCCCGGCCAGCGTCGCGGTCAGCGCGCCATAGACGAGCGTCCGGTTGATGACGACGTCGATGTCGTACAGGCGGTGGCGCAGCATGGCCACGCCCACAGCGAGGGGCATCGCGGCGAGCGCGAGCAGCGAGGCCAGCAGCGGATACACGGCCGAGTCCGGAAAGACCGCGGTGGCGCAGAGCCCGAGGCCCACGATCACACACGCGGCCGTGACCCATTTGATCTGCTCGCGCTGGATGCCGTGGGCCCGCCGCAGGCGCACGACGATCCCGACGACCGCCGTGCCGAACGCGAACGGAGCCAGCCAGCCGTTGCCTCTCACGATGACGTCGACGACGTCCGCGAGCGAGCCCGTCGCTCCGACCGGGTTCCGGACCAGCTCGATGCTGTCCAGCGGGCCCGGTTGCAGCGCGTCCGCCGCGGTCACGAGCGCGACGAGGCCCGCGCCGGCGAGGCAGACGAGCTTCCAGCGCCGCGACATGAAGCGCCCGTCGGGAAACAGGTGCAGCAGGAACACGGCTCCCCCGGCCACGGCGGGCGTGAACGTCCATTCGCCGAGCCACGCGGCGATGTCGTCACCCGGCAACGGGCCGCTGGGCGAGACGTTGCCGAACAGCCCGTAGGCGCCGAAGAGCTGGCGGAACCCGAGCCCGATGCCGATCGCGAGCAGGATCCAGCCGACGCGATTGTGAGGCAACCGCGCGGCCACCACCGCGCCGATGGCCGTCGTCGTGAGCTGCACGGCGGCGAAGCAGATCAGGAACTCGAGGAAGATCGTGGGGACCGAGCCGATGGCGACCACCTGCAGGACGAAGGCCACGGGCGCCAGAAGCACGCCGAAGGCGCCCAGGCCCCACGCGAGCGGGCGCGACCTGGCCGGGCTCATCAACCCGGGTCCGGTGCGCGCAGCCACAGCGAGACATGCGCCGGCTGCATGGTGTCGGCGACCACCCCCCGCAACTCGACCCCGAGCGCGTCGAGATCGACCTCGTCGCGCAGCCGTGCGCCGAAGCGCGCGAGGGTCTGCGCCGCGTCGTACTTGCGGCGGTAGAAGCGCCGGTCGACGGCCGCCTGGATCCGCCGGCGAGCCGGCTGGAACAGCGCGGCTACGGCGAGCGTGGATGCCGCGACCGCGAGGCTGCTGTTCGACGTCACTCCGCTGAGGATCAGCTGCAGGAGCAACACGGTGCCGAGATACGCGCCCGCGAGCGTCGCCGTGAGCACCGCGTAGACGAGCGCGCGGTTGATGACGACGTCGATGTCGTACAGGCGGTAGCGCAGCATCGCCACGCCGATCGCGACCGGCAGCGAGGCGACCGCGAGCATCGTGATGAAGAACGGCACGTTGGTCCCGATGTTGGGAACGTTGACTGCGGCCGAGACCGCGATGAGCGCAAGCGAGAACGTGATCCACTTGAGCTGCTGGCGCTCGATGCCGCGCGACCGCCGAAAGCGGACAACGATGCCGCTGAGCGCGAGCAGCGTCGCCGGGAGCCCGAGCAGGTTGCCGAGGTTCCGCAGGCCGATGATCGCGTCGCCAAGGCCGCCGCTTGCCCCGAGCGGATTGTCGATGTCCGACGCGCCGTCGAGAGGTCCGGGCGCGAACGCCTGGCCGACCGTGGCGAAGAGGACGATCGCGAGGCTGGCGATGGCGATGCGCTTCCAGCGCCGCGACATGAAGCGGCCGTCGGGGAAGAGATACAGCAGAAGCACGATCCCTACGTAGATCACCGGCACGAACGTCCAGGTCCCGATCCACGCCGCGATGTGGTCGCCCGGGAGTCCGCTCGAGCTGCTGATGCCGAGCTCGCCGTAGGCGGCGGCGGACACGGAGAATCCCAGCCCCACGCCGATCTCGAGCAGGACCCAGCCGACGGCGTTGCCCGGCAGCCGGGCTGCGACGACCGCCCCGATGACGCCCGTCGTCAGCTGGACGGCGCCGAAGGTCAGCGCGAACAGAAGCGAGTCGCCCTGCGCGACCAGCAGCAGGCCGGGCCCCGTCCCGAGCATCAGCAGGGACAGGCACCCCAGCCTGTAGGCGAGCCGCCGTGCGCGATCCGGGCTCATCGTTCTCATGGCGTCCATCCTCTCCCAATCCTGGGCGGAGATTCGTCGGATTGCGGTGTCATTCGAGCAGCCGGCCCGCCGACTCGAGGTCCGGCCGGTCCTGCGCGTGCTCGCGGATCGCCTCGGGCGTGGCGCCGACCGGCTCGTGGGTGATCTCGCCGTCCGCCGAGTACGTGAGGTTGACCTGGAACGCGGGGTCGAGATCGGGAAAGTCCGAGCGGTTGTGGGCGCCCCGTGTCTCGCGCCGCTCGCGCGCGCACGCGACGGTCGCGCGTGCGGAGGCGATGGCCGAGCGCAGGTGAAACGCGCGGGCGAGGTCCTCAAAGCCGGCGATGTCGGGATGCACCTCGATCCGCGCCGTGCGCGCCTCGATCTCGTCGAGCTTGCTCAGCGCCGTTCGCAGACCATGGTCCGAGCGGATGACCGCGCAGTGCTCCCACATCGTGTCGCGTACGGCGCGCTGGAGCGGGCGCACGAGCTCTGACCCGCGGGCGTCGAGCAGCTCGTCGACCTCGTCGGTCGCGTCGCGCACCGCCCTGTGACTGCGCAGCTGCGCGCCGATCCCGTCCGCGAAGCGGGCCGCCTGCGCCGCGGCGATGCGGCCGAACACGAGCGTCTCGGACAGCGAGTTGCCTCCCAGCCGGTTCGCGCCATGCACGCCGGCCGCGCACTCGCCGGCGGCGTAGAGCCCGGCGACATCGGTCGCATGCGTCTCGGCGTCGACGCGGACCCCGCCCATCGTGTAGTGGGCGGTCGGCGCGACCTCCATCGCCGTCCGCGTCATGTCGACCATCGCGAGGTCGACGAACTGGCGGTACATGCGCGGCAGCCGCTCGAAGATCTGCTCGCGCGGCAGGTGCGAGACGTCGAGCAGCACCGCCCCGTGCTCCGTGCCCCGGCCCTCGTCGATCTCCGTGTAGTTCGCGAGCGCGACGCGGTCGCGGCTGGAGAGCTCGAGGCGCGCGGGGTCGTAGCGCTCCATGAAGCGCTCGCCCTCGGCGTTGCGCAGGATGCCGCCCTCGCCACGGACCGCCTCGGTGACGAGCGTCCCGGCCGCCTCCTGCGGGAAGACCATGCCCGTCGGGTGAAACTGCACGAGCTCCATGTCGCGCAGGCGACAGCCGGCCTCCAGCGCCAGGCGCATCGCGTCACCGGTGTTCTCGTCGCGGCGCGAGGAGGAGCGGCGATAGACCCGCGTGTGCCCGCCGCCCGCGAGGACGACCGCGTCGGCATACACGACGTACCGGCGCCCGTCCGCGATGTCGAAGCCGTAGGCGCCGAACACCTGCCCGTCTGAAACGAGCAACCGCGTGACGTAGATGCCGTCGCGCAGGTCGATGCGCAGCTCGCCGGCGCGCCGCAGCAGGGCCAGCTGCATCTCGCGGCCCGTGTAGTCACCCGCATAGCACGTGCGCCGCCAGCGGTGCGCACCGAAGAAGCGCTGGTGCAGCTCGCCGCGCTCGTCGCGGGCGAACGGGACGCCCCAGCGGACGAGATCGTCGATCGCCTGCCATGACTCGGTGGCGAGGATCTCGACGGCCCGCGGGTCGTTGAGCCAGTAGCCCTCCCGGAGCGTGTCGGCCGCGTGCTGCTCCCAGCTGTCCTGCGGGTCGGTCGTCGCGAGCGCGGCGTTGATCCCGCCGGCGGCGAGGACCGTGTGCGCGTCGCTGCGATCACGCCGCGCGAGGCACAGGACCGGCAGCCCGCGCTCGGCGAGCTCGATCGAGGCGCGCAACCCGGCCGCGCCCGCGCCGATGACGAGGACGCCGGTGGCAAAGCGCTCGGTGCGGTCGTCGCGGGCCATCACTGGAGACACCCTCCCGCGCGTGCGTCCAAGATCCGTTACGGAGCGGGCGTGCGCAGCCACAGCGAGACATGCGCGGGCTGCATCGTCTCGTGGACGACGCCGCGCAGTTCGCCGCCGAGCGCGTCGAGGTCGACCTCGTCGCGCAGCTGGGCGACGAAGCGGTCGAGCGTCCGGGTCGCGTCATACTTGCGCCGGTAGAAGCGCCGGTCCACTCCCCCCTGGATGCGGCGGCGGGCCGGCTGGAAGAGCGCTGCGACGGCGAGCGTGGAGACGGCGACCGCGAGACTGCTGTTGGACGTGGCCCCGCTGAGAATCAGCTGCAGCAGCAGCACGCTGCCGAGGTACGCGCCCGCGAGCGTGGCCGTCAGCGCACCGTAGACGAGCGCGCGGTTGACGACGACGTCGATGTCGTACAGGCGGTAGCGCAGCATCGCGATCCCCGCCGCCGTCGGGAGCGTGAGCACCGCGGTCATCATCGTCATGTCGGCGACGGTGGCGCCCACGTCGTCGTACACCGTGAACATGATGGGAATCACCACCGCCACGAGTGCGCCGGCGGCGGAGAGCCACTTGATCTGCTGCCGCTCTACCCCACCGGCGCGACGGAACCGGACGACCAGCGAGATCGCCGATCCGATCATGCCGACGGCCAGCAACAGGAAGCTGAGAGCCGTCAGCGCATCGATCGCGGGGCCATCGACGCCAAGCGGGTTGCGAGCGGTTGGGAAGTCCCCGCCGGTGGGGTTCAGGAATCCGGTGACGAGCGCGCCGAAGATTCCGCCGTACGCGCACCAGGCGACCGGCCGCCACCGACGCGAGGGCAGTCGACCCGTCGGGAAGAGCAGCAGCAGCACGGAGGCGGGAACCAGGATGAACGGGACCCACGAGGTGTCGGCATACGCAGCGGTGGCTCCGATGAACCCACCCGGATGACTGTCGGTCTCGAGCGCGTTGACGACCAGGCCGTGTCCCAGCCCGGCAAACCCCGTGGACACGGCGACGCCGAGGAAGATCCAGCCGATCGCATTGCGCGGATGGCGGGACGCGACGAGCGCACCGAGGACTGCGAAGGCGATCGTGATCGAGAGCGTGAACACGTCGCCGACTCTCAACTCCAGCGCACCGGCGGCGAGCGGGACGATATATCCGCCGAGCTTCATCGCGACGGCGAGCACGACGAGGCCCCACGCGAGGCGGCGCGTGCGAGTGGGGCTCATCGCCCCGCCTCCGGTGCGCGCAGCCAGAGCGAGACGTGCGCCGGCTGCATCGTCTCGTGGACGACCCCCCGCATCTCACTGCCGAGTGCGTCGAGATCTATCTCGTCGCGCAGCCGCGCGCCGAAGCGCTCGAGGGTCCGGCCGGCGTCGTACTTGCGCCGGAAGAAGCGGCGGTCGACACCCGCCTGAATGCGGTGGCGCACGGGCTGGAAGGCCGCCGCGACGACGAGCGTCGAAACCGCGACCGCGAGGCTGTTGCTCGCGGTCACGCCGCTCAGGACGAGCTGCAGAAGCAGGACGCTGCCGAGGTACGTCGCCGCCAGTGTGCCCGTCAGCGCGCCGTAGACGAGCGTGCGGTTGATCACGACGTCGATGTCGTAGAGGCGGTAGCGCAGGATCGCGATCCCGGTCGCGATCGGCAGAAAGGCGAAGCAGACCGTCACGACGTCTTCGAGCGGGCCGCTGGGAACCCCAAGGAAGACCCCGGTCAGGATCTCCACACCGAAGAGCGCGGCGAGGACAACCGCGGCGAAGGAGAACCACTTCACCTGCTCGCGCTCGATGCCGGTGGATCGGCGCAGCCTGATGACCATCGACACGGCGGCGGCCAGGAAGCAGAGCGCCATCAGCCCGAAGCCGCCGTTGAGCGGCTCGGTGCCCGCGATGGCGTAGGGGTTGTCGACGCTGGCGACGCTGTCCTCCAGTGGCCCGGGTAGGAACGCAGCGCCGGCCGCCGAGGTCACGGCGCTCACGGCGCCAAGCCAGGCGACCAATCGCCAGCGGCGCGAGAGCAGCCGGCCGGCCGGGAAGAGCATCGGCAGGTAGATCCCGAGCAGAACCACGGCCGGCACGTACGCCCACTCACCGATCCAGGCGGCGGTCTCCCCGCCGGGCAGGCCGCCGGGGTTCGTCTCGATCGCGTAGAGGGCGTACTGGCCCGAGGCTCCCAGCACGGCGAGGCTGAACCCGGCCACCAGGCAGATCCAGCCGACCGCGTTGCGCGGCTCGCGGCCGCCGATCAGCGCGCCGACGACCGGGAACGCAAGCATGGGCGCGCAGAGCAGGATGAACTCAGCGCCGGTCCCCCAGCCGCTCGTCGAGCGAAAGTCGTTGAGGAAGAACAGGACGATGCCGCCCGCGACAAGCGCGATCGAGATGCCACACAGCGCCCAGGCGGCGCGGCGCGCCGTCATGCGCGTCCGTCCCGTACGAACCCATCGCTGGTCGGCCTCATCGCGGCGATTGTCTCCCAATCAGGGTGAAGATCTGTCGGATCCTGGTGACACCGTCGCCAGCATGGACCGGGGGCGTCCGGGATGCGTTACGAACTGCTCGCGATCACATCCGTTACGAAACTCGCCCGAACGCGGTTATCGTGGCGCGGTGACTCTCGAGATCGTGCTGCTGGGCGCGCCACGCGCCAGCCGGGATGGCGAGCAGGTCGTCTTCGAGACCCGCAAGGCCATGGCGCTGCTGGCGCATCTCGCGCTCGCCGAGCGTCCGCGGTCGCGCGACGGGCTGTGCGAGCTGCTCTACCCCTCCCATCCCCCCGATCGTGCTCGCGGGGCGCTGCGGCGCACGCTCTCCACGCTGCGGACCGGCATCGGCGAGCAGTGGCTCGACACCGCCGGCGACAGCATCTCGCTGCGTCGCGGCGCCCAGCTCGCGATCGACGTGGACCGGTTCCGCGCGCTGGCGGCGAACGGCGCGCGCGGCGAGCATCTCGAGCAGGCGGCCGACCTGTTCGCCGGGGAGTTCCTCGAAGGCTTCTCGCTGCGTGACAGCCCGGACTTCGACGACTGGCAGCGCGACGAGGCCAGCGCGCTGCGCCGCGAGCTCGCCGCGGCCCTGCGCCGGCTCGTCGAGCACCTCGTCGCCCGCGGCGACATCGAGCAGGCCGTCCCGCGCGCGCGCCAGTGGCTCGCGCTCGACCCGCTGCACGAGCCCGCGCATCGCGAGCTCATCCGTCTGTACGCGTGGAGCGGCGACCGCGCCGCCGCACTCGAGCAGTACCGCACATGCGTGCGCACGCTCAACCACGAGCTCGGGGTGTCGCCGCTGGAAGAGACCGCGACGCTGTACGCGCAGGTCAACGAGGGCACGCTGCCACCGCCGGCCACGCCGCGGCCCGCGCCGCGGGCGCGTCCGGGCACGGCGGTTGCTCCGCCGGAGCTCCCGCTCGTGGGCCGGGCGACGCAGCTGGCCATGCTGCTCGAAGCGCACGCCGCCGCCCAGGCCGACGGCCGGCTTGTGGTCATCGAGGGCGAAGCCGGGATCGGCAAGACACGGCTGGCCGGCGAGCTCGTCGATCGGGCGGGTGGCGAGGGGGCAGTGGTGCTCAGCGCCCGCTGTCACGACGACGAGGCCGGCCTGCCCTACGGTGCCATCGTCGATCTGCTGCGCGAGGCGGCGACGAACGCCGCCGGCGGCGACTGGCCGCACGCGGTCTCGGCGCAGCGACTGGCCGACGCCTCGCTGCTGCTGCCCGATCTCGCGGGCCTCGCTCGGGGTACCGCGGACGCGCTCCCGCTCGAAGGCCCCGGCGCGCAGGTGCGCCTGATGGAGGGCGTCGCCGCGGTGATCAGCGCGGCATGCGAGGGCGAGCCACCCGGGATCGTCGTCGTCGATGACGTCCACGCCGCCGACGAGGCCACGCTCGACGCGCTGTGCTACCTGGGCCGCAGGCTCCGCGGCCGGTCCATGGTGCTCGTGCTCAGCTGGCGCAGCGAGGCGGTCCCCCCCGGCCACCGGCTGCGGCGGCTCGCGATCGACCTCGCGCGCGACGAGCGCGTGACGATCGTCAATCCGAGCCGGCTCGACGAGGAGGAGGTGGCGGAGCTCGTCCGCGCCACGCATCCCGGCGATGGCGCCCGCGAGCTCGAGCGGCGCGTGTTCGTCGAGAGCGAGGGGCTGCCGCTGTTCGTCGCCGAGTACCTCGCGGTCGTGCGCTCCGGACTCGATCCCGCCGACGACCTGCCACCCCAGATGCGCGGCCTGCTCGACGGCCGGCTGGCCGGGCTCGGCGACGCGGCGCGCCAGGTGCTCGGGGCCGCGGCGGCGATCGGTCGTTCCTTCGCTGTCGACACGCTGCGCCAGGCCAGCGGGCGCAGCGACGAGGAGACGGTCGGCGCTCTGGAGGAGCTCGTCGGAAGCGGCGTCGTCCGCGAGCGGCCGGGCGCCGAGCCCGCGTATGACTTCTCGCACGACAAGCTGCGCGCGCTGGTGTACGAGCAGATCGGCATCGCGCGGCGCCGGCTCCTCCATGCCCGGGTGGCGGACGCGCTGGGCGGGCCGCGATCGGACGGCGAGACCGCCGCCCTCGTGGCCGCGCACCTGCGGCTGGCGGGCGACCGCGACGCCGCCGCCGAGTACGAGGTTCTGGCGGCGGACCATGCCGAGTCGCTGTACGCGCACGCCGACGCGCTCGAACATCTCGAGTCCGCGCTCGCGCTGGGCCATCCCGACGCCGCGACACTGCACGAGCGCATCGGCGACGTGCGGACGCTGCTCGGCGACTACGCCGGGGCCCTGACGAGCTACGAGACCGCCGGCGCGTACTGCCCGCCGGCTGCGCTCGCGGCGATCGAGCATAAGGTCGGCAACGTGCTCCAGCGCCGCGGCGAGTGGGAGCGGGCGGAGGGACGCTTCCTCGCCGCGCTGGATGGCGCCGGTCCCGAGACACCGGGACTCCGTGCGCGGGTGCTGACGGACCTCGGGCTCACCCTGCACCTCGCCGGCACGCCGGAGCGGCCCGTGGCCCTCGTCCGCGAGGCGCTCGCGCTGGCACAGGACGCCGCGGACGCGCGCGCCGAGGCGCAGGCGCACAACATGCTCGGCGTGCTCGCCCGCAGCGCGGGCGACTCCGCGATCGCGGTGCGCGAGCTCGAGCGAAGCCTGGCGCTCGCGCGCGAGCTCGGCGACGCGCCGGCGCAGGCGGCGGCGCTCAACAACCTCGCCCTCGTGCGGCGCGACGCCGGCGCGCTGCCGGACGCGCTCGAGCTGACCGAGGCCGCGCTCGCGCTCTGCGCCCGCTACGGCGACCGTCATCGCGAGGCGGCGCTCGAGAACAACCTCGCCGACCTGCACCACGCAGCCGGACACGAGGACGAGGCCATGACGCACCTCAAGCGGGCCGTCGCGATCTTCAGCGA
This sequence comes from Solirubrobacteraceae bacterium, assembly GCA_033855075.1. Taxonomy (GTDB): domain Bacteria; phylum Actinomycetota; class Thermoleophilia; order Solirubrobacterales; family Solirubrobacteraceae; genus CADCVQ01. The sequence continues at coordinate 15,127 of JAWVGM010000009.1, forward strand.
GGTCGGCGCCGACGAGGCGACGCGCCTGCCGGAGATCTGGAAGCTCGTCAGCTGGTGAGGTCTCGCGTCGGCGGATCCCCCGGCAGCTCGCCGTGCGCGTCTCGCAGGCGCTCGAGGTCCAACTCATCAGCGGCGCGGCCGGTCGCGCGCTTCATCGCCACGAGGTCGGCAAGCGAGCAGATCGGCGCCGGCACACCGTCGATCCGCTTGACGTCGGCTCGCGAGAGCACCTCCGCGAACGGGGCGGGCAGCAGCTGCTCGGACAAGATGTCGACGAGGCAGTGCCGCGTGCGGAGGGCAAGTGCTCCGCCGGATGCGAGGTCCCGTCGGCGCAGCGCCGTGCCGTCGGGGTTCGTCGCCTGCCAGAGCTCGACGAGCACCCCCAGCCGCGCAAGGTTTTCGTCGTCCATCGCCACGGCCGCGTCGACGTCCTTGGTCGCACGAACGGCTCCGTGGCGAATCACCGCGAGCCCGCCGACGATGACGTAGCGAACCCCGGCGTCGTTGAGATCGCGGAGCGCCGCGGCGAAGTCGTTCAACGCTGGAGCCAGAGGTCGACGGCGACCTTGCTCAACGCCACACCCTCGTCGAGCAGCTCCTGCGGATCGCGTAGCGCATCCTCGATCAGGACGTAGCGACGCCACGCCTCATTCGCCGCGCGGTGGTCGCCTCGGTCCTGGGCGGCATGAGCGGCAGCCGCCGCCTGCTCCAAGCGTCGCTGCTGATCGATCGCCACGCCGCGATGGTAGCCGCCAAACCGCGGCGGCCCATGAGCACGTCGGAGCGCACTGCCCTTCAACGCGATGCGCCGCGCAAGGACGCGGTCAGCTTGGCGTGCGCGAGACGCGGATGTCGGCTGCGACATCCTCCTCGCGACGGGCAAGCGCCGCCCCGATGAAGTCGCGGAACAGCGGCGCGGGGCGCTCCGGGCGCGACTTGAACTCCGGGTGAAACTGCGATGCGACGAAGAACGGGTGGTCCTCGAGCTCGATCATCTCGACGAGGCGCTCGTCGGGCGACGTGCCGCTGACGACCAGCCCCGCCGCCTCCAGGCGCTTGCGCAGGAAGAGGTTGACCTCGTAGCGGTGGCGGTGGCGCTCGTAGATGACGGCCTCGCCGTAGAGGTCGCGCGCGCGAGTGTCGGCGTGGATCTTCACCGGGTCGGCGCCGAGGCGCATCGTGCCACCGAGGTCGGTGACCTCCTTCTGCTCGGGCAACAGGTCGATGACCGGGTGCGGCGTCTCGGGGTCGAACTCGGTCGAGTTCGCGCCGTCCATGCCGGCGACGTGACGGGCGAACTCCATGACGGCGACCTGCATGCCCAGGCAGACGCCGAGGTACGGGATGCGCCCCTCGCGCGCGACCCGTGCGGCGCGGATCTTGCCCTCGATGCCGCGCCCGCCGAAACCGCCGGGAATGAGGATCCCGTCGGCGTCGCCGAGCCGCTCGCGAGCGGCCGCGTCGCTGTCGAGCGACTCCGAGTCGACCCAGTCGATCTCGACGCGGCAGCCCTGATGAAAACCCGAATGGCGCAGGGCCTCGGACACCGACAGGTAGGCGTCCTGCAGCGCGACGTACTTGCCGACGAGCCCGATGCGGACCGTGTCGCCGTCGCCCGCCGCGCGGCTGATGACCTCTTCCCATTCGGTGAGGTCGGGCTCGGGCGCGTCGAAGCCGAAGTGCTCGCAGATCTGGTCGTCGACGCCCTGGTCGCGGAACCACAGCGGCACCTTGTAGATGTCGTCGACGTCCTTGGCCCCGATGACGGCCTCGACGGGCAGCGACGCGAACAGCGCGATCTTCTTGCGGATGTCGATGTCGAGCTCTGACTCCGACCGCGCGAGCAGCATGTCGGGCTGGATGCCGATGCGTCGCAGCTCGTTGACCGAGTGCTGGGTGGGCTTGGTCTTGAGCTCCCCCGCGTGGCCGATGTAGGGCACGAGCGTGAGGTGGATGAACATGCAATCCCGGCGGCCGACGTCGACCGGGAACTGGCGGATCGCCTCGAGGAACGGAAGCGACTCGATATCGCCGACCGTCCCGCCGATCTCCGTGATGACGACGTCGACGTCCTGCGTCTCGGCGAGCAGCTTGACCCTCGACTTGATCTCGTCGGTGATATGCGGCACGACCTGGACGGTGCCGCCGAGGTAGTCGCCGCGGCGCTCGCGCCGGATGACCGAGTTGTAGATGCCGCCGGCGGTGACGTTCGACGCGCGCGACGTGTTCGCGTCGGTGTAGCGCTCGTAGTGGCCGAGGTCGAGGTCGGTCTCGGCGCCGTCCTCGGTGACGAACACCTCGCCGTGCTGGTAGGGCGACATCGTGCCGGGGT
>JAWVGM010000010.1:0-42722 GCA_033855075.1 Solirubrobacteraceae bacterium
CGACGCCCTCGCGACCGACCTCACCGAGGCTCAGCACGTGATCGGAGTCATAACCCATCAGGCTCGGCATATCAAAGGCCGTGCTCAGCCCGTCCTGGCCGTGAGCGAGCAGATAGTGAAAGCGCTCATTGGTCTCCTGCGCCGTGCCGAAACCCGCGAACTGACGCATCGTCCACAACCGCCCGCGATACATCGACGGATACACCCCACGCGTGTACGGATACACCCCGGGATGACCCGGATCACCGGGCGCATCATCAGCCGTATACAGCGGCTTGACCGGCGTCCCGCTCAGCGTCGTAAACGACGCGTCGCGCTCGGGCTGCAGGCCGTAGGCCTCGCGCCATTCGGCGGCGGTCGTCGGGTGCTGTGCAGGGGTGATCGCCATGCCGCCAAGAAGTGTAGGTCATCCGATAGTCGGAAGTCCACCTTTCTGGTCCCGCGGTGGCAAGCATTACTGCCGCCTGACGACACAAATGCTCACCACCCTCGACGTTTCCACAGCTCGGGCCGCCTCGCGACTCAGAACCGGTGGCCGTCGCAGGTCGAGGCTTGCCGCGCCCACGGCCTGGGCTAACGTCTGGGCCATGTCGCAGCGCTTCACGATCGGCATGCTGATGTTGCACTTCGGCACGCCCCGCGACCGCGCGGCGCGCGAGCAGCTCGCCGCGGCGCTGCCGCAGGGCTCGGCCGTCGGCGAGCCCGACGAGGTCGGCGCCTTCGACGTCGAGGTCGATGCCGAGGATCTGGAGGGCGCGCTGCACCGCGTCTGGAACGCGGTCGCCGCATCCGGGGCCGATGACCACATCGTGTTCCTCGAGCATCCGGACATCCCGGAGCACTGGCGCCACGTCACGGCCCGCCCGTGACCTCCGAGCGCGACTGGCGCCTGGACGGCGTGCGCGTGGTCCGCGGCGACGCCCTCGATCCGAACACGCCCCAGACCCCCGGCATGACCCGCGCCGCCGCGATCACCACCGCGCGCGCGGGCGCGGAGAAGCTGTGGGCCGGCACCGTCGTCATCGAGCCAGACGCGAAGACCGGCGCGCACCACCACGGTCCGGTCGAGAGCGTCATCTACGTCGCGAGCGGCCGCGCGCGGATGCGCTGGGGCGAGCGGCTTGAATTCGTGGCCGAGGCCGGCCCCGGCGACTTCATCTTCGTGCCGCCCTACGTCCCCCACCAGGAGATCAACGCCTCGCCGGATTCGCCGCTGTCCTGCGTGCTCGTGCGAAGCGGCCAGGAGCCCGTGGTGGTGAATCTCGACCTGCCGGAGATCGAGCCGAACCCCGAGCAGGTCCAGTGGGTGGATGATCTGCATCCCGGCCAGTGACGCGAACAAAGGAGCTGCGATGACGAAGAAGGCTGAATTCAACGCCGAGGAGTGGTCGACGATCGCCGAAGGCCCGCTGCTTGCGGGCGCGCGCGTCATCAAGGCCGACAAGGGCGGAACGATCCGCGAGAGCCTCGCGCTGGGCAAGGTCTACGCGCAGGCGCGCGAGGCGCAGGGCGACAGCGAGCTGCTCGACGAGCTCGTCGCCACTCCCCCGGCCCTGGACCGCAACCGCCTGCAGGGCGCCGACATCGCCACACTCGCGACCGAAGGTCTGCGTGAGGCGGTCCGGATCCTCGAGGAGAAGGCGACGCCGGAGGAGCTCGCCGCCTACCGGAGCTTCGTCCTGTCGGCCGCCCAAGCCGCCGCCAACGCGCACAAGGAGGGCGGCGTCCGCGGTATCGGCGGCACGCGCGTCAGCGACGCCGAGCAGGCCGCGATCGACGAGATCGCCGCCACGCTGGGGGGCGACACGGCCTGACGCCGTCACGTTGAGGAGCCGGAAAAGATGGGTCGAACGCCTCACGACGCGCTGTGTCTTCGGATCTAGCCTGCTGCCACAACCAGAGAAGGAGGCGACGGAGATGCCGAAGGTTTCAAGCGACGGCGCGACGCAGGGTGGGGAGTACGGCCCGGTGGTGGATCGCTCCGACCAGCTCGATGGCTACACCGTGAACTTCGTGTCCTTCCGCGAGGACATCGACGCGACCCCGCTCATGAAGGGGCTTCCGGACGACCGCTGCCAGTGTCCCCATTGGGGCTACGTCATCAACGGCAAGCTGACCTTTCGCTACGCAGATCGCGAGGAGGTGTTCGAGGCCGGCGACGCCTTCTACACGCCGCCCGGCCACGTCCCTGTGAAGCACGAGCCCGGCACCGAGATCGTGCAGTTCAGCCCGACCGAGGAACTGCGCAAGACCGAGGCGGTCATGATGGAGAACATGCAGGCGATGCAACCCGGCTGAAACGGCTCAGGCCGGAACGCGGGCGGGAAACTCCTCCTCGGGCAGCAGTCCGTGCTGCATCGCGAACAGGCCTGCGGCGGCGCGGCTCGAGGCGTTGATCTTCGCGTAGATGTGCTCGGCGTGGTTGCCGACTGTCTTGGGAGAGATCACCAGCCGCGCTGCAATCTCCTTGTTCGAAAGCCCCCTCGCCAGCAGCCTGAGGACCTCGACTTCGCGCCGCGTCAGCCCGGCCGGGCCCTCGCGACGCCGTGGGACGCGGTGACCGGCGGCGCCCAGCACCGCCTCGACGGCATCGGCGTCATGGCGCCCGGCCCGGACCTCGGCGCGCAACTCCGCGGCGGTCGCCTCGGCGGAGCGTTCTGGTCGGTGGGGACGGGGCTCGCGCATCGCCTGGTAGGCGTCCGCGGCGGCGAGGACGCGCGCCTCGCGCGAGATCGCGGCGCCGGGGAGGCCACGCGGATAGCCGGAGCCGTCGAGGCGCTCGCGATGCTGCACGGCGATGCGGGCCACGGGTGCGAGCGCCTGAGACTGACGCAGCATGCGATCGGTCAGGTACGGCTGTAGACGGACGCGCTCCCACTCGCCGGCCCCGAGCGGTCCGCGCTTGTCCAGGATCGCGTTGGAGACTCCCAGACGCCCGAAGCCATGTACGAGACCGGCGCGGCGCAGCAGTCGCACGTCCGCCTCGACCAGGCCCAGTCGCGCACCCGCCTCGGACGCGAGCTCGGAGACCGCGCGGCCATGTCCGAGGAAGTAGGGCGACTTCAGGTCGACGAAGTTGGCGAGCGCCAGGAGCGCCGCGTCGAGGCGCTCGCCCGCCAGGACGATCGCCAGCGCCGGCTCAGCATCAATCACCGCATCCCATACGCCGAGCGTGTCCAGACCCGACAGGATGACGTCGGCCTCGGCCTCCACCAGGTCGGCCAGGGCCGGATCGAACGCGCCGCCGCGCCGCTCGCGCGCGAGCTGCTTCGCCGCGGGCACTCCGCCCATGCGGTGAGCGACCTCGACGTACTCGGCGACGTGCGCCAGGCGACACGCAATCGGGACTGCCTCGCCGGCGAGCTCGCCTGGCCAACCGCGTCCGTCCCAGCGCTCGTACGCCGCGCCGATGGCCTCGACGACCTCCTCCGGCAGCGCGAGCTGCTCGGCCATCGTGCGCGCGATGGCGGCGTGGTGGACGATCATGTCGTCGACCTCTCGGTGCCCGGAGAGCACGAACTCCAGGCCGAGCCGAAAACGGTGAAGCGGAGGGTGCCCTGAGCCGAGGAAGCGCATCCCGCTGGCCGCCATCCGCAGGCTACGCGGCTCGTGGTCGTACTTGATCGACTTCACGGCGATGTCGTCGCCGAACCACTTGGCCTGTTCGTGAGCATCCGAATGGCAGCCGATGTTGATGAGCAGCGCCGTGTAATAGGCGACAGCGCGCCCCTCCTCGCCGAGCCCGATTCCCTCCGCCAGCCGCAGCGCGATCAGGCACTGGCGCAGCACGTGCTCCATCGGCTGCCCGAAGCCCAGATCGATCCCGAGCGACAGCGCGGCCACCAGCTCGGCCAGCCGAATCTGCGCGCGATCGCTCTCGCTGACCGCTGCTCGTTGCATCTCACCGAGGACCATAGGCGAACGCGGCACGCTCGCGGCGGGGTCAGGCGGCGCTGCGCTCGGGCGCGCCGCGCGCGGAATCGGGCAACACCGCAACGTTCGCGGTTAGATCGTTGGCGCTGCGGCGCGGCACCGTGAAGGCAAAGCCGAGCGCTGCCACCAGGGCGATCAGGCACATCACGAACGAGGCCGTGAACCCCGCGGCTGTGGGAATGCCGGTGGCGGCGAGATTGCTCGCGAGGAGCGTCGCGGCGAGCTGGCCGCCGAAGGCGCCGCCGAGCGTTCGAGTGACGGCGTTCATCCCGGTGGCCACGCCGGTCTGCTGGGAGCTCACGTTCTGCACGATGAGGTTCGCCATCGCCGAGAACGAGAGGCCGATCCCGACGCCGAGCAGGCCGGCGGCGATGTAGACCAGTCCCTCCTGGCTGCGGTCGGCGACGAGCAGGACGTAGCTGGCCAGCGCGAACAGCGCGCCGCCGATCAGCGACCCGCGCGAGCCGATGCGGCGCTCGAGGATCCCCGCCATCTGCCCGACGACCACGATGGCGATCGTCGACGGCAGCAAGAAGAGCCCGGCGGCCGTCACCGACGCGCCGAAGCCGTAGCCGGTGCTCGCCGGCTCCTGGACCAGTTCGGGCAGGAGGATGAAGGACGAGTACATCCCCACCCCGATGAGGAACGCGACGGCGTTGGTGGTCCAGACGCCGCGGATGGCCATCATTCGCATGTCGACCAGCGGCTCGCGCGATCGCAGCTCCTCACGCACCCAGGCGACGATCACCGCTGCGCCGAGGGCGAGCAGGCCCAAGGTCTTCGGCGACCCCCAGCCCCAGCTGCTGGTCTGGGTGATCGCCAGCAGCACCCCGGAAATGCCGACGGTCATGAGCACTGCCGCGCGGTAGTTGATCTCCGCCGGGGTCTTGACGGGCGACTCCGGGATGTAGCGCCATGTCAGATACGCCGTCGCGAGAATCGCCACGAGCGGGAACCAGAACAGCCAGTGGTAGGAGAGGTGCTCGATGACGATGCCCGCGAAGACGACGCCGGCGCCGCCACCGATTCCCAGCAACGACGAGACGAGGCCGATCGCGCCCGGGACCCGTTCGTTGGGCAGCTCGTCGCGGATGATCGAGAACGCGAGCGGGAAGATGCCGCCGCCGGCGCCCTGGATCACGCGGCCGAGGATCATCAGCCAGAGCGACGAGGCGATCGCCGACACGAAGGTCCCGAACGCCAGCAGCACGAGCACGATCACGAGCAGTCGCTCTTTGCCGTACATGTCGCCGAGCCGGCCGATGATCGGGGTCGCGACCGACGCGCTCAACAAGAACGCGGTGAGTATCCAGCCCACAGCGCTTTCGGTCGTGTGCAGGGACGCCTGGATCTGCGGCAACGCGGGGACGACGAGGGACTGCAGCAGGGCGTAGGAGATGCCGCCGAGCGAGAGCACAGCGAGCAGCAGGCGGGGGCGGGCCGTGGTGGAGCGCTGCATGATCGCGTGACCGTAGCAGATGATTGGTGGTCACCAAGTGTTTGTCCATGCTAACTTTCGCCATGTGCCGAAGCACACGAGATCGAGCGACACGCCGGGGATCGCCAAGCAGTGGCCGACCCTGCTGCTCATCAAGCTCGGCCGCATCACGATGCACCGCTTCACGGAGGCGCTCGAACCGTTCGGAATCAGGCCGCGGCATGTCGCGGCGCTGATCGAGCTGCGCGATCGCGGTGAGCTCACGCAGCAGTCGCTGTGCGGCCAGCTGCATCTCGATCCCACCAATCTCGTGGCGATCCTCAACGAGCTCGAGCAGCGGGGCTTGGCGACCCGGCGCCGCGATCCCGACGACCGCCGGCGGCACCTCGTCGAGGTCTCGAAGAAGGGGATCGCCGTGATCGACAAGGTCTCCGAGGTGATGGACGGCGTCGAAGCGGAGCTTCTCGAAGGGCTCGACCCCGCCGAGCGCGTGCAGCTCGAGGGCTTTCTCACCTCGATCTGGGAACGCAGCGGCGGCTACGAGGTGTGGTCCCACGTCGCCGCCGCCGGCGACGACAAGGCCGCCTAGCGCCTACGCCCTGTCGTCGGCGAAGTCTCCGGCTTCCAGGCGCAGCGTGCGCAGCAGGTCGGTGACGTGCTCCTGGTCGTCCTCGGCGAGTGCATCCAGGCCGAAGGCGGCGGTGTTGAGCAGCTCGGTCGCGCGGCCCGAGACCTCGCGGCCCGTCTCGGTGATCTGGGCGAGCGTCGTGCGGCGGTCGGCCTCGTGCGGGACGCGGCGGACGAAGCCGTCGGCCTCGAGCTTGTCGATGATGTTCGTGACGCTCGTGCGATGGACCTGGAGGCGCTCGCCGACCTTGCCCATCGGCAGCGTGCCCTCGCGCGTGAACGAGAGCAGCATGAGCGCCTCGTAGCGGGGGAAGGTCAGCCCGAGCGGCCCGAGCAGCTCGTTCAGCCGCGCGAGGAGGATCTGCTGCGCGCGCATGATCGAGGTGATCGCGGCCATCGGGCGGGCGGGTTCCTCGCCCCAGCGCTCGGCCCAGTGACGGCGGGCCTCGGCGATCGGATCGATAGCGAGCGGTTTCGTGGTCATGGTCGTCCCGCGGCAGCCTAGTCCACGCGTCCGCCGGTTCTGCGCGTTCTCCCGGCGCCCGGTCGGTTCACGCAGAACTGCCGGCCACGTGTCCTATTCGCGCGCGACCTCGCCGAGCAGCGCGCGGGCGATGACCATGCGCTGGATCTCGGACGTGCCCTCGTAGATCTCGGTGACCTTGGCGTCGCGGTAGTAGCGCTCGGCGGGCAGATCCTTCGTGTAGCCGACGCCGCCGAGCACCTGGATCGCCTCGCCCGACACGCGTCGTGCGACCGCCGACGCGAAGAGCTTCGCCTGCGCGCCCTCGACGGTGTGCGCGCGGCCGGCGTCCTTCAGCCGGGCGGCGCGCCAGGTCAGCGCGCGGGCGGCCACGACCTCGGTCTGCATGTCGGCGAGCTTCTGCTGGATCGCCTGATGCGCGCCGATCGGCTTGCCGAACGTGCGCCGCTGCATAGCGTGGGCGACGGCGCAATCCAGCGCGGCCTGCGCGATGCCGGTGGCCTGCGCAGCGATCCCGATGCGCCCGCCGTCGAGCGTCGACAGCGCGATCCGCAGCCCCGAGCCCGGGAACCCCAAGCGCTCGCCGGGCGTGTCCTCGAAGACGAGATCGGCGGTGCTCGACGAGTTCAGGCCGAGCTTCTCCTCCTCGCGCACCGGCTTGAAGCCGGGCGCGCCGCGGCGCACGATGTACGCGCTCGGCTTGTCGGGGTCCTTGGCGAAGACGATGTACACGTGCGCCTTGGAACCGTTGGTGACCCAGCGCTTGGTCCCGGTGATCTTGCCGTCGTAGACGCGGGTGCGCAGCGCGCCCGCGTCGGACCCGGCGTCCGGCTCAGTGAGCGCGAACGCGGCGAGCTCGTGGCCCTGGGCGAGCGGCGGCACGAGGCGCTCGACCTGCTCGCGGCGGCCGTGCGCGATGATCGGCAGCGTTCCGGCCCCCGTGTGGACGGCCAGCGTGACCCCGAGGCCGGCATCGCCGCGCGAGAGCTCCTCCAGGACGAGCGTGTACGTCATGAAGTCGGCTCCCGCACCGCCGAGCTCGGGCGGCACGCAGACGCCCATGAGCCCGAGCTCGCCGAGCTGCTCGATGACTTCCTTCGGGAACCGCTTCTCCTTGTCCCAGGCCATCGCCTGCGGCGCGACGACCTCGTCGGAGAAGCGCGCGGCGAGCGCGCGGATGTCGCGCTGCTCGTCGTTGAGCTCGTGGAGGTTCATCATCGCCGGGCGAACCGCCGTGAAGGTTCGGACGGCGGCACGGTAGCGACTGCGCCGCGCCGCAGCGCCATGCGCCCGGCGCTGCCGGCCAACCCCGCGGCGAGCGCCGCGGCGACGATCTGCAGCCGCCTGCCGAGGCGGTCGAAGCGCAGGATCTCCCAGCCCTCTTCGCGGGCGATCCGCGCGAGCGCGGTGTCGGGATTGACGGCGACGGGATGCCCGACGGACCGCAGGAGCGGGATGTCGGACTCGGAGTCGGAGTACGCGAAGGACTGCATGAGGTCGATGCCTTCCTTCTCCGCGAGCTCGCGGACGGCCTGCGCCTTGCCCTCGCGGTAGGTGAAGATGCCGCCCTCGCGCCCGGTGTAGACGCCGTCGAGGATCTCCGAGCGCGAGCCGACGCCGCCGTCGAAGCCGAGCACGTAGGAGAGCATGCCGGCCATCTCCTGTGACGCGGCCGTGCAGATGTACACGGCACGGCCGCCGTCCTGGTGGGTGTAGGCGACCTCGAGCATTTGCGGGTACAGCCGCGGCAGTACTCCGGACAGGACGCGCGGGGCGAGACGCTGGAGATCACGCACCGCTACCCCCTCGATGTAGGCCCCGAGCCGTGCCCGGACGCGGTCCGTGCCGGCGTCCGTCGAGCCGAACAGGCGGAACTTCACGGCCTCCCACGCGTCGCCGGCCATGCGCCGGCGGCTGATCATGCCGTGCTCGTAGGCGGCGCGCACGAAGTAATAGCCGGACGAGCCGGCCATCAGCGTCCGGTCCAGGTCGAAGAACGCTGCGCTTCGCGGACCGGCGTCAGCGCCGGTCAGCTCAGGCGTCGACCCTGAGGATGACCGCATCGCCCTGGCCACCGCCCGAGCAGATCGCCGCGCAGCCAAGGCCGCCGCCCCGGAGGCCCAGCTCGTGCACGAGGGTGGCAATGATGCGCGCCCCGGAGGCGCCGATCGGATGGCCGAGCGCGACCGCGCCGCCGTTCACGTTGACCTTGTCCTCGTCGATGCCGAGCATCCGGATCGAGTTCAGCGCGACCGACGCGAACGCCTCGTTGATCTCCCAGAGGTCGATGTCATCGGCGGTCAGCCCGGCCTTGTCGAGCGCGACCTTTGCCGCCGCGGCCGGCGTGCGCGCGAGATAGGCGAAGTCCTCGGCGATCTGCGCCTGGGAGATGATCGTCGCGAGAACCTTCTTGCCGTTCTTGGAGGCCCACTCGTCGGAGGCGAGGACGAGCGCGCCGGCGCCGTCGTTGACGCCCGGCGAGTTGCCGGCGGTGTGCGAGCCCTCCTTGCTGACGAGCCCCGGCAGCTTGGCGAGCGACTCGAGCGTGCTCCCGCGGCGCGGAGCCTCGTCGACCTCGACGACGGTGTCGCCCTTGCGGCCCTTGATCGTCACGGCGACGATCTCCTCGGGCAGGCGGCCGTTGTCGGTCGCCTCGATGGCGAGCTCGTGGCTGCGCAGCGCCCAGCGGTCGAGGTCGGGGCGCGAGATCTCGAGCTCGTCGCCGATCTCGGTCGCCTCGTCGAACATCTGGCGTCCCGAGAACGGGTTCGTCAGGCCGTCGTGAACCATGGCGTCAAGCGCCTTGGCGTCGCCCATGCGGAAGCCGAAGCGCGCCTTGGGCAGCATGTACGGCGCGCACGACATCGATTCCATGCCGCCACCGACGCCGACCTCGACGTCCCCCGCGCGGATCTGCGCGTCGAGGATCCCGACCGCGCGCACGCTCGAGGCGCACACCTTGTTGATGGTCTCCGAGGAGACCTCCTTCGGAATACCACCCTTGATCTGGGCCTGACGCGACGGGATCTGCCCCTGCCCGGCCTGGAGCACCTGACCCATGACGACGTGCTGGACCTCCTCGCCGCCGACGTCCGAGCGCTCCAGCGCAGCCTTGATGGCGATGCCGCCGAGCTCGGTCGCGTCCATTGTTGAAAGGCCGCCCCCCATCTTGCCGATCGGGGTTCGGGCGGAGCCGAGGATGACGGTCTTTGGCATGGGTGAGCGCTCTCCAGATCTCGCGTGTCGGGACAGGGCGGTTGAGTGTATTGGGGCGGTGAATCCTACGACTGGCACCACTCGGCGTTTGCGTGCTCGGGGCGGTGGCTACCCTCCTGTCCCTTGCTCGTCGAGACGACCACCGACCTGCCGCAGGACACGGACGCCGACACGGCCGTCATCGGCGTGCTGGACGACGAGAAGATCCACCACGACGTCGACGGCGCGCTCAACGGCCTCGTCGCCGCCGGCGAGGCGAAGGCAAAGTTCCGCCACCTCGCGGTCACGCACGCGGGCGGCAAGCGCTGGATCCTCGTGGGGCTCGGCGCGCGTTCCGCGCTCGATGGCGAGCGCGTCCGGATGGCGGCCGCATCGGCGCTGGGCCGCGCGCGCGAGCTCGGCGCGCGGCGGCTGTGCTGGGAGGTGCCCCACAAGGTCGGCGACGAGATCGCGGCGGCGATCGTGGAGGGCACGCTCCTGACGGCCTACCGCTATGACCGCTTCAAGGGCAAAGGGCCGGACGGCGACGAGGAGAACGGCCGCACGGACGTCGACGCGCTCGTCATCTCCGCCCACGACGACCTGAGCGCGGTTGCCGCCGAGGCGCAGATCGTCGCGACCGCCGTCAACACGACGCGCGACCTGCAGAACGCGCCGCCGAACGAGATGGCGCCGCGGCACCTCGCCGACGCGGCGCGCGCGCTCGGCGAGCTCGATGGCGTGAGCGTCGAGGTCGAGGGCCGTGACGGGCTGCGGCGCCTCGGGATGGGCTCGTTCGGCGCCGTCGCGCAGGGATCGGATGAGGAGCCCGCGCTCATCACGCTGAAATACGAGGGGCCGGACGCGACCGGGCCGGTGCTCGGGCTCGTCGGCAAGGCCGTGACCTTCGACACCGGCGGGATCTCGATCAAGCCCGCCAACAAGATGTCGGACATGAAGTTCGACATGTCCGGCGGCGCCACGGTCCTCGGCGCCATCGAGGCGATCGCGCGGCTGGCGCTGCCGGTGCGCCTCGTCGCCGTCGTCGGCGCGACCGAGAACATGCCCTCTGGCCACGCGATGCGCCCCGGCGACATCGTGCGCGCCGCCAACGGGCTGACGATCGAGATCATCAACACCGACGCCGAGGGCCGGCTCGTGCTCGCCGACTGCCTGACGCACGCCGTCAACGAGGGAGCGGAGCGGCTCGTCGACATCGCGACGCTGACCGGCGCGATCCTGACCGCGCTCGGCCACGTCCACGCCGGCCTCTTCGGCGACGACGATGCGTGGGTGGAGCAGGTCGCCGCGGCCGGCACGCAGACGGGCGAGGTCACGTGGCGACTGCCGATGCATGGCGATTACGCCAAGCAGATGGACTCAGACGTCGCCGACCTCAAGAACGCCGACGAGTCGCGCACGGCCGGGTCGATCACGGCGGCGCAGTTCCTGCACCGCTTCACCGGCGACGTGCCCTGGGCGCACCTCGACATCGCCGGGATGGCGTGGGGCACGAACAAGCCGTACGCCGCCAAGGGCGGCACCGGGTTCGGCGTGCGGCTCTTCGTTGAGCTGGCCAGATCCCTCACACACAACTCTTAGGTTCCGCTTACCGCAGCCTCGCGTGCGCCGCCCAGACTGCGGCCCATGCCGGAGCGCTCTCTCGACGGTCCCCGGTCGCGCGCCGCGGCGCTCCTCGCCGAGCGCCGCGATCACATCCACGCGCTGCGCATGCGCGTCGTCACGCTCGCGGTGTCCGTCTTCCTCGCGATATGGGCGGTCGTGTTCGTCCAGCTCGTCCGCGGGCACGATCCCGCCCTGGCCAGCACGGCCGGGGCCGTCGTCACGCAGTCCGCCGATCCCGCGACGACGAACGACGAGGACTCGACGTCGTCGGCCTCGACGTCATCCGACACCTCCTCGACGGACTCGACCGCCTCCGGCAGCGACGCGACCGCAGCGGCCCCCAGCGCGGTGACGACGAGGCAGTCGTGATCGTCGAGCGCCGCGAGGCCGTCCGCGAGTTTCACTGCATGGGCGGCCAGTGCGTGGTGCACGTCGGCGGCTCAGGCGCCGGCGGGACGACGCCGACACTCGCGACGATGCTCGCCGAGGCCCGGCTGCGCGCCCTGCACCGCCGCCTCTCGCGTTTCGAGCCCGACAGCGAGCTGTCGCAGCTCAACGACGATCCAGAGCAGACCGTCTTCGCGGGATCGCTGTTGCGCCGGCTCGCCCACGCGGTCGTCGAGGCCGGAGCGCTCAGCCATGGCCTCGTCGACGCCACGCGCCTGACCGAGCTCGAGCAAGCCGGCTACGCGTCCTCGCGGGTCGGGCTGAGTGGCCTGTCGCTCGCCGAGCTGATCGCGGGCGCGCCCGCGCCCAAGCCCGCCGAGGCACACCCCGACCGGCTCTGGCGCGCGATCGCGATCGACGACGCGGCGGGCACGATCACCCGGCCGCCCGGTGTGCGGATCGACAGCGGCGGCCTGGGCAAGGGCCTCGCCGCGGACGTCGTCGGCGCGACGCTCGCCGACCACGCGACGTTCGCCGTCGACTGCGGCGGCGATGTGCGCATCGGCGGGAGCGCCCGCATCCCCAGGCCGGTGTTCGTCGAGAACCCGTTCGGCGGCGATCCGCTGCACGAGTTCGAGCTCGTCCACGGCGCGGCGGCGACGAGCGGCATCGGACGGCGCAGCTGGCGCGGGCGCGACGGCGCGACCGCACATCACCTCATCGACCCGGCGACCGGAGCGCCCGCATGGACCGGCATCGTGCAGGCGACCGCGCTCGCGCAGACCGCGCTCGAGGCCGAGATCCTGGCCAAGGCCGCGCTCCTCGCGGGACCACGACGCGGGCTCGGGCTGCTCGCACTCGGCGGCGTGCTCGTGCACGCCGACGGCACCACCGAGGTGGTGGATGCCGCCAAGGGGCTCACGGCCACCCAGCACGAAGCGCCCGGTACCCTCGAAGCGTGAGCTACCGCGAGCACGCGCCGCCTCAGGCGCTCGCCGCATGGCTTGAATGCATGTGGGAGCGCGAGGGCGGCGAACCGGTCCGCGTCGTGCCCGACGGGTGCATCGACATCGTGTGGATCGAGCGCGCCGGCACGCACGTGGTCGGTGCCAACTCGACAGCGTTCGTCGTCGACCTGGGACCCGGCACGCGCGTCGCTGGAGCAAGGCTGCGCCCGGGCGCCGCGCCGGCGCTCCTGGGGATCTCCGGACTGGAGCTCCGCGACGGCCGGGCGGCGATCGAGGACGTGTGGGATGACGACGGGCGCCGGTTGGCGTGGGCGCTCGACAACGAAGCCGACCGGGTGGGCACGCTGCTCGCCGCGCTCGCCGCGCGGGCCCAGGCCGCGGCGCCGCCCGACCCGCTCGTGCGCGCGGCGGTCGCGCGGCTGGATGAGCGCGCGGCGCCGGTCAGCGCGGTGGCGCGCGAGCTCGCCGTGAGCGAGCGCCAGCTGCGCCGTCGGGTCGAGACGGCCGTCGGCTACGGACCCAAGCGGCTCGCGCGGGTGCTGCGGCTGCGCCGGGCGCTGGAGGCCGCGCACGCCGGAACCGAACTGGCCCGCGTCGCCGCCGACGCGGGGTACGCCGACCAGGCGCACTTCACGCACGAGTGCCGCGCACTCGCCGGGGTGCCGCCATCGGCCGTCCTGGCGGCGTAGACGTCCGTTTCCTACAAGACACGAGGCAGCATCTCGACGATCATGCGTGCTCGATGAGCGCAGAGCTCCAGACCATCCCCAACGTCGGGCCGGCGATCGCACGCAAGCTCGCGCGGCTCGACGTCTCGCGCGTCGCGGATCTCCGCGGCGGCGACGGCGAGGAGCTCTTCGAGCGGCTGTGCCTGCTCGACGGGCGCCGCCACGATCCGTGCCTGCTGGACACCTTCGTCGCCGCCGTGGCCTACGCCAACGGCGAGCCGGCGCGGCCGTGGTGGGAGTTCAGCCGCGAGCGCAAGGCGCGGGAGCGCGCGCATGGCTGAGGGCATGCAGCTCGGCTGGGTGATCGCCTACGTCGACGATCCCGGCGAGGCGGCCGCGTTCTACGAGCGCGCGTTCGGCCTGCGGACGGAGTTCGTCGCTGAAAGCGGGACCTTCGCCCAGCTCGACACCGGCCCGACGAAGCTCGCGTTCGCCGCGTACGCGCTCGGCGCGGGCAACTTCGAGGGCGGCGTGCGCCGTGCGGGGCTCGACGGACAGCCACCGAACGTGGAGATCGCGCTGGTCATCGAGGACGTCGACGGCGCCTACGAGCACGCGTTGCGACAGGGCTGCAGCTCACTCGCCCCGCCGCAGGACAAGCCCCAGGGCCAGCGCGTCGCCTACCTGCGCGACCCGTTCGGGGGGTTGGTGGAGCTGGCGACGCCACTGTAGGCGGGTCCGGCCGCCTTCAAGGTTCGAACAGCATCGATAAGGAACGCAGGCTTGTCCGCGCGGTGCCCGCGACGTGCATTAATGACCGACCGTGCGCGGCGTCGCGACGGTGGGTCGTTTCTCCACGGTATATGTGGATAACCGACCGCCCGCCAGATGCACGTCGACGGTTGGTCACTTATGCACGTTGTCGCGAGCCCTCGGGGGCGTTCCGCTCCCGCATCCTTCGTCGCTGCTGTTCGAACCCTGGTCGCGCCGCAAAGCACAGCCGAAGGCGACTCCCCGCCGCCGGTTCCACTTCCTTTTGTCCACCGCCCGCACTAGGTTGCGCGCGTGTCCCTGAAGGACAAGCTCCGCAGCCGCTCCGCCGCCGATCTTCAGGCCGAGCGCGATCAGCTGGGCTTCGTCCGCCAGCCCGAGGTGCGCTGGCTCGACCCCGCGCTGCTCGTCCGCGCAGGGGTCGAGGTGCTCGTCTCGACGACGTTCGGGAAGTTTGCCGACAAGCGCGAGATCCAGCGCGAGCCGCAGGACGGCCTGGACTACTCGAGCGCGACCGAGCTGTGGTTTGACTTCCTCAGCGACACGGGCGACGGCTGGGAGGCGACGTACACGATGGCGTGGCTGGCCGCACAGCCCGCACTCGAGGTCGCGGGCCAGTCGCTGCCGCGCGGGTCGGTGCTGGTGCTCGGCGGCGACGAGGTCTATCCGCTCGCCGAGGCCCAGGCCTACGAGGACCGCTTCATCGGCCCGTTCGCATCCGCCCTGCCGCGCAGCGAACCGGGCCGCGAGCCGCACCTGTACGCCCTGCCGGGCAACCACGACTGGTACGACGGTCTGGTCAGCTTCCTGCGCGTGTTCTGCGCCCGCGGCTGGATCGGCGGCTGGCAGACGCGCCAGCGCCGCAGCTACTTCGCGCTGAAGCTGCCGCACAACTGGTGGGTGCTGGCGATCGACATCCAGCTCGACACGTATCTCGACGACGTGCAGCTCGACTACTTCCGCGCGCAGCCCCTCGCCCCGGGCGACAAGGTCATCCTCGTGACCTCCGTGCCGAGCTGGACGCACGCCTATCCCGGACGCGTCGAGCCCGCGACGTGGCGCTACCTCTCCTTCTTCGAGGAGCGGATGATCCGCGACCGCGGCGCGCGGATCGTCACGACGCTCACCGGGGACACGCACCACTACGCCCGCTACGAGCCGACCGGCAACGCGACCGGAGCGCCGACGCGGATCACGGCGGGCGGCGGCGGCGCGTACCTGTCGGCGACGCACACGCTGCCGCAGACGCTCAAGCTCAAGTCACTGGGCCGCGCGACGGCGAGCGGCCTGCCGGAGGACCTGCCGCCTGTGACCTACGCGCGCGACCAGACCTTCCCGCGGCCCGCCGTGTCGGCGAGGCTCGGCAACGGCGTCCTGCGGCTTGCCGCCCTGAATCCTGGCTTCGGGCGGCTGTTCGGGATCGTCTACGCGCTCATCGCAGTCGCCATGCTCGGCTCGGTGAACAGCGGCGCGGGCCGGCTCGTCGACGACGCGACCGCCGGCGGCTTCGGCGACTTCCTCGGCAACGCCGCCGGCACGCTGCCGATCGTGCTCGCGATCCTCCTGTTCGCCGGCTTCTACGGGGCGACGGAGATCAAGCTCGCCCCACTCGAGCAGCGCAGCAAGCTCGCGATCGCGGCCGCGCGTTTCGTGGTGGCCGCGCTGCACACGATGCTGCATCTGCTGGCGGTGGCGGTCGCCGTGTGGGTCGCGCTGAAGATCGGCGCCGAGATCTGGGACGCGACCACGTTCCTCTGGGTCCTCTGCCTCGCGGCCGCCTTCGCGGCCGGGCAGGTCGCCGGCGCGACGATCTTCGGCGCGTTCATGCTGCTCGTCCACAAGACCCGCGGCGGCAAGGCGCGCGGCAACGCCAACCAGGTCTTCTCCGCCCAGTCGATCGCCGACTACAAGAACTTCCTGCGACTGCACCTCGCCGCCGACGGCGCCCTGACCATCTACCCGCTCGGCGTCGACCGCGTCGGCCGCGAGTGGGATCACGTCGACAGCGACGGCTCGGTACCGCGCTTCGCGCCGCGCCACGCGGCGCCGGAGGTCGCGCTCGTCGACGAGGTGCTGCACTTCGACGGCGCCGGCAACCGCTCGCGGTAGGGAACGGTTGCTGAGCAGGCTCCGGCCGTGGCTCGCGCGGGACGCGGAAGGTGGACAGCGCTCCGCACGGCCGCCGTCCGCGGATCGTGCGAGGCGCGGACCGGGGCCGCTCCGACGCGCGGCGGCAGTTTGGATCGTCCTGTTTGCGGCCTACGCCGCGACGATCGGCATCCCCGCCTTCGGCACATCGCAGTACGGCGGCGACGAGCCCCACTTCCTGCTCATCGCCGAGTCGATCGTCTCAGACCACGACATCGACCTCAACGACGAGTACGCCTCGCGGGCCTACGCCGACTGGTACCCGTACCGGCTCGAGCGCCACGGCCAGCTGACCGACGGCCGCGCCGACGAGCCGCACGGCATCGGCTTCGCGCTGCTCATCGCGCCCGCGTACGCGATCGGCGGACCGGTCGCCGTGCAGCTCTTCCTGGCCGCGATCGCCGCGCTCGCGTTCACGCTCGCCGCGGCGCTCGCGCGCTGGATCGTGCCCGAGCCGTGGGCGACCGGCGCCGCGCTCGCGTGCGGGCTGTCGCCACCCGCGCTGGCGTACGGGACGGCCGTCTATCCGGAGCTCACGGGCGGCGCGCTGCTCGCCGGCGCGGCGCTGCTGGCGCTGAACGCGCGCGAGCGGCCGCGCATCCGGCGGGTCGCCGGCTGCGCGCTGATGCTCGCCGCACTGCCGTGGCTCGACCTCTCCCTCGTGATCGGAGGCCTTGTCGTCGCGCTCGCGCTGCTGCGCTGGCTGCGTCGCCGCGCGCGGCGCTTCGCGATGGTCGTCGCGACCGAGATCATGCTGTTCTCGGGGATCGTCTACGTGACGATCAACGACCGGCTGTTCGGCGGGCTCACGCCGCTGGCCGCCGACGTCGGCGCCCACCCGCTCGGGAGCGCGAGCTTCCCGGGGAACTACGCGGACCGCGCGCCGCGCCTCGTCGGTCTTTGGCTCGACCGCACGTACGGGGCGCTGCGCTGGGCGCCCGTGCTCGCGCTGGCGTTCTTCGCCGTGTGGCTGCTGTGGCGGTCGCGGCGCGATCACGTCGCGCGGGCAATCCCGGACCGGCGCGGGGTGGAGGTCGCCGCGACGCTCTGCGCGCTCGTCTGCGGCGCGCAGGTCCTCGTCGCGACCTGGCTTGCGCCGACGATGGTCGGCTTCTGGTTTCCGGGCCGCTATCTCCTGCCGGCGTTCCCGCTGGCCGCGGCGCTGTGCGCGTGGGGCCTACAGCGCGCGCCGCGCGCCGGGGGCGTCCTCATCGCCCTGACCCTCGTGACGAGCGCGTGGATGTACGTCGCGCTGCGACTCGACGGCGGCGCCTTCATCGGCCCGTCGACGCGCGCGCCGCTGGGGCCGCTCGACGGCGCGCTGCCGCTGTTCGGCGCCGGCGGGGCCGGCCAGACGATCGCGCTCGCGGCCGCCGGTGCCGGGCTGGCCGGGCTCGTGGTGAGCGAGTGGCGCCACCACCGGGGAGCCGCGAGACTCGGCCCATGAGGTCGCGCGTCGGCTACTGGCTTGGTGGTGGGCTCATCGCTGCCGGCGCCGCCGCGGCGATCCTGTGGTTCGTCCTGTCGTTCGTCGCGATGAGCCACACGATCGACGAGTTCGCTCGGGTCCCGGCCGGCACCGCGAGGACCCTGCACCTCGACGCGCACAAGTACGTCATCTACTCCGAGGGCCCGAACGCCGAGCAGTTCCCGCGCTACCTGAACCCGACGATCACCGACCTCGAAGGCCGCCGGGTGCTCACCCCTGTGTACGCGAGCTCGCTGACCTACTCGATGAGCGGTCACGAGGGCAACGCGCAGGCAACGGTGACGCCTCCGCGAGCCGGCACGTACCGGATCACGGTTCCACCGAGCACCGGCGGTCCGGGCGACAACGTCGCCCTGGGCGAGAGCATCGCCGGGCGGATCGTGCGGTCGATCCTCGGCGCGTTCGCCGTCGGAGGACTGATCGGCCTGAGCGGCATCGCGCTGCTCGTCACGACGATCGTGCGCCGCTACAACGCGCGCCAGAAGCCAGCCGTAGCGCCGTCACCGTTCGGGCGGCCGCCGTCCGGGTAGCGGAGCCGCTGCCCCGCGTGCTCATAACTGCGACTCGGAGGGCCGGCTTCCGGACCGGCTGTCCGCCGCGCTTAGCGCGAGGCGACGTCCTTCGCGGCGTCCAGGATCGTCGTCGCCGCGCTCGCGGGATCGAGCCGGCGGGCGACGACATCGTCGATGAGCGCATCGAAGCCGGGCTCCTGGGCGAGGCGCTGCTCCAGGCCGCGCCGCAGGCGGGCCGTCGCGATCGCCAGCACCTCGTTGCGCAGGTTGTGGCGCCGGCGCTCGGCCAGCACGCCGGCGTCCTCGAGGTAGGCGCGGTGGGCGAGCA
This sequence comes from Solirubrobacteraceae bacterium, assembly GCA_033855075.1. Classification (GTDB taxonomy): domain Bacteria; phylum Actinomycetota; class Thermoleophilia; order Solirubrobacterales; family Solirubrobacteraceae; genus CADCVQ01. The sequence continues at coordinate 18,575 of JAWVGM010000010.1, forward strand.
GCTTCTCCACGAGGTCGTCGACGCCCCTGCCGTCGACCGCCTCGGTGAGGACGATCGGGACCTGCCACGGGCCCTGCGGCGCGAGCGACAGCACGCCGCGGATCTCGCGCACCATCGTCGGCGTCATCGGATGGTCTGACTTGTTGACGACGATGATGTCCGGGATCTCCATGATCCCGGCCTTCAGTGCCTGCACCGAGTCGCCGCCGCCGGGCATGAGCACGAGGACGACCGTGTCGGCGTGGTCGATGATGTCGACCTCGGCCTGCCCCACGCCGACGGTCTCCAGGAACACGTCGTCGCGGCCGGCGGCATCCATGAGCAGGGCGGCCTGAAGCGACGCCTCGCTCAGCCCGCCCAGCGCGCCGCGGTTGGCCATCGAGCGGATGAAGACGCCCGGATCCAGGAAGTGCTCGGTCAGCCGGATGCGGTCGCCGAGCAGCGCGCCGTGCGTGAACGGCGAGGACGGGTCGATCGACAGGACGGCGACGCTGCGGTCCTCGGCCCTACGGTGCTTGACGAGCGCGCCGATCAAGGTCGACTTGCCGGCTCCCGGCGCGCCGGTCACTCCGATCGTGATCGCGTTGCCGGTGTGCGGATAGACCTCCGAGACGAGCGCCCAGCCCTCGGGATCGTCGTCCTCGACGAGCGAGATCGCGCGCGCGAGCGCGCGTCGGTCGCCGTCGAGCAGGCGCTGGGCGAGGGTGCGATCGACCGCCATGGGCGCCCGATGATGCCAGGAGGAGCGCAGCGGGCGCGCGTGGCCTGATGGCCGACCGGGAAGGATGCACGTCATGCGCGCGTCCGCCTCGCTCCTCGCCGTCGCGGCGGTCGCCGCGGCGGCCGTCCCGTCCGCCCACGCCTCCAGCCCGCCGACCTCCGTCGGACGCGACGGGGCCGCCGCCACGGTTGACACCCTGGCGACGCAGGCCGCGATCGACGCGCTGAAGCGCGGCGGCAACGCGACCGACGCCGCGGTGACCGCCGCCGCGGTTCTCGGCGTCACCGAGCCGTTCTCGTGCGGGATCGGTGGCGGCGGCTTCATGGTCTCCTACGACGCGACCAAGCAGAAGGTCACCACGATCGATCACCGCGAGCGAGCGCCGGTGGCCATGACGCCGACCTCGTTCTTTCAGAACGGCGTGCCGCTGACGTTCGACGACGCCCGCTTCAGCGGTCTATCGGTCGGCGTGCCGGGCACGCTGGCCGGCTGGCAGATGGCGCTGCAACGCCACGGGACGGTCTCCCTCGCAAAAGCGCTCGCACCGGCGATCGCGATCGCGCGCGACGGCTTCGTCGTCGACCAGACGTTCGCCGACCAGATCGACGCGAACGTCGGCCGCTTCGACGACGTGCCGGCGACAGCCGCCCTGTACCTCGATCCCGACGGCACACCGCTCGACGTCGGCACGGTCTTCCGCAACCCGGACCTTGCCGCCACGTACGCGCTCATCGCCAAGCACGGGCTGAAGCCGTTCTACGACGGCAAGATCGCGCGGGCAATCGTGGAGACGGTCCGCACGCCGCCCGTCGCACAGGACGCGGACCACACGTGGCGGCCCGGCACGATGACGGCGGCCGACCTGCGCGCCTACACGGCCAAGCCGCGGCCGCCCGTCCACACGACCTACCGCGGCTACGACGTCTTCGGCATGGGGCCGCCCTCGAGCGGCGGCTCGACGGTGGCCGAGGCGCTGAACATCCTCGAGGGATACACGCTCGCGGGCATGTCGCGCGTGAACGTCCTGCACCGCGAGCTCGAGGCCTCGCGGTACGCGTTCGCCGACCGCGGCGCCTACGTCGCGGACCCCGACTACTACGCCGTCCCGCTCGCGGGGCTTCTGTCGAAGGACTTCGCCGCGACGCGGCGCGCGCTCATCGACCCAGCCGCCGCCGCGATCAGCCCGGTCGCGCCGGGCGATCCCGCGCCGTACAACGGCGGTGGGGCCGCGACCGGCCAGGCCTCGGTGACGTCGATGCGCGCCGGCTCCACGACGCATATCTCGGTCGTCGACCGCCACCGCGACGTCGTGTCCTACACGTTCACCATCGAATCGACCGGCGGCTCGGGCCTCGTCGTCCCGCAGTACGGCTTCCTGCTCAACAACGAGCTGACCGACTTCAACTACGACTCGACGACCCACCCCAACCGCGTCCAGGGCGGCAAGCGGCCGCGCAGCTCGATCTCGCCGACCATCGTGCTGCGCGGCGGAAAGCCGCGCCTCACGCTGGGCTCCCCCGGCGGTTCGACGATCATCACCACGGTCCTCGGGCTGCTGGTCGACCGGCTGGACCTGGGCCGCTCGCTGCCGGAGGCGATCGCCGCTCCGCGCGCGAGCCAACGCAACACGCCGGCGACGAGCGCCGAGCCGGCGTTCATCTCGTCCCCCGAGGCTCCAGGCCTGCAGGCGCTCGGCCACGTCTTCAGCCCGATGCCGGAGATCGGCGCCGCGACCGGCGTCGACATCCTCGGCCGCGGCGTATTTCAAGCGGCCGCCGAGCCGGTGCGTCGTGGCGGCGGCAGCGCGCTGGTCGTCACGCCGTCACCCTGAACGTCAGCGCCGTGCTCAGGCCACCGGGACCGGCGCTCCGCGGACCGGCGCCGGCAGCTCGCCCTCGGCGAGCTCGTCGAAGTCCTTCGGCTGGGTTTCGTCGCCCGGGTCGCGGTGGCCCGCAGTGCGCAGGACCAGCGTCAGCCCGAGCGTCACGATGAGGTTCGCGACGAGTGCGAAGACGCCCGTGTAGGCGTTGATCTTCGTCCCGAAGAGGTCGAGCGGGTACGTCGCGGCGAAGTCCTGGGACTGCGCCATGAGCGTCCCGACGGTCATGCCCACCGCCCAGCCGGCGACGAGCGCCCAGCGGTGCAGCCAGCGCGTGTACAGGCCGATGACGATCGCCGGCAGCGTCTGCAGGATCCATACCCCGCCGAGCAGCTGAAGCTCGATCGCGTACTTCGTCGGCAGCGTGATGATGATCACGAGGGCGCCGACCTTGACGAACAGCGAGACGATCTTGGCCGTGCGGGCCTCATCAGCCGGACGAGCGTGCGGGCGCAGATACCCCTTGTAGATCGAGCGCGTGAAGAGGTTCGCGGCGGCGATCGACATCACCGCCGCCGGCACGAGCGCACCGATCGCGATCGCCGCGAAGGCGAACCCGACGAACCAGGACGGGAAGACGTTGAGGAACAGGTCCGGAACGGCGAAGTTGGGATTGCTCGGCTTGATCCCGCGGGCGATCGCCATATAACCCAGCAGCGCGATGAGCCCGAGCAGGAACGTGTAGGCGGGCAGCAGCGCGGCGTTGCGGCGGACGGTCTGCGCGCTCTTCGCGCCGAGCACAGCGGTGATCGCATGCGGATAGAGGAAGAGCGCAAGCGCCGAACCGAGCGCCAGCGTCGCGTAGGCAATGTGGGCGTCGACGCCGGCGGGGATCAGGGCTCCGGGCTTTGGGGTGTGCGACGGAAGCGCCTTCTCGGCAGCATCGAACATCGCGCCGAAGCCGCCGATCTTCGACGGGATGTAGATCACCGCCACCAGGATCGTGATGTAGATGAGCGTGTCCTTGGCGACGGCGATGAGCGCGGGCGCGCGCAGGCCCGACTGGTAGGTGTAGGCGGCGAGGATCACGAAGGCGATGATCAGCGGCCAGTCGCCCGAGACCCCCAGCGCGCCGAGCACGACCTGCATCCCCACGAGCTGCAGCGCGATGTACGGCATCGTCGCCAGCAACCCGGTGACCGCGACGAGCAGCCCGAGGTGCTTCGATCCGTAGCGGCCGCGCACGAAGTCCGCCGGCGTGACGTAGCCGTGGGCCCGGCAGACCGTCCACAGCCGCGGCATCACGACGAACACGAGCGGATACACGATGATCGTGTACGGCAGCGCGAAGAACCCGACCGCGCCCATTCCGAAGACGAGCGCCGGGACCGCGATGAAGGTGTACGCGGTGTAGAGGTCTCCGCCGAGCAGGAACCACGTGATGACGGTGCCGAAGCTCCGCCCCCCGAGGCCCCACTCGTCGAGGTGATCGAGTTTGGCCCGCCGCCAGCGCACGGCGACGAAGCCGATCGCGGTCACGAGCGTGAACAGCACCACGAAGACGACGAGCGCGGTCGTATTCGTGTTGTGCGCCTCGGTGATGACAGTGCCGATCATCGCTTCCTCGTGGCGAGGTACACGATGAGCGTGAGGACAGCCGACCCGAGCACCCAGGCGAACTGGTACCAGTAGAAGAACGGGAACCCAGCGAGCTCAGGATCGTGGCGCGCGTACAGCGGCGGGTACAGCAGGCCCAGCAGCGGCAGCGCGAGCAGGGCGTACCACCAACGGCTTGGACGGCGGCTCATGACGATCGTTGCAATTCCCGGCGCGCCGCCACAGCAAACGGTCGCGCGAGCTCAGGCGCCCGCGGCGGGCGCTCAGGACGCGGCGGCGCGCTTGGCGCGGCGGCGCGCGGGACGCCAGCAGGCGTCGAGGAAGTCAGCGATCACGCCGGTGAGGCGCGCGGGTGAGAAGCGCAGCTCGAGGATCGAGTTGGCCTTGTACAGCTGCGCGTTGGGAAGCTCTTCGGCGAGCATGCCCGCATCGGAGAACGGGTGAACGGGGTCGCGCGTGTGGCCGATGACGAGCGCGGGCGCGGTGAGCTCGCGCCGCTCGACGGCGGGCGGGGCCACGCGGCCGAAGAACAGACCGCGCAGCACCGCGCCGCTTGGTCCGGGGTCCTGGCGCAGCGTGTCGAGCGCGACATCGGCGTAGAACGGCAACCGCCCGACCGGGACTGCTCGCGCCAACCGCGACACGCCGCGCGCTAGGGGCCCGGGCGTCGACAGGCCGATGAGCAGCGGGGTGAACACCACCACGGTCGCGACCAGCGCATGATCGAGGACCGGCATCTCGATGACCATGCCGCGTACGCGCTCAGGCGCAAGCGCGTGCGCCTCGAGCGCAACGTTCGCGCCCAGTGATGTTCCGACGATCACGGCGTCCTCGACGTCGAGATGGTCGAGCAGGGCGACGATCTGCTCGCCGAAGGAAGGCATCGAGTAGCGCCAGGGCTCCTCCGGGCGGTCCGACGCCCCGTGACCGAGCAGATCGATCGTGACGACGTGATGCCCGCGCTCGGCGAGGTCGCGCGCCAGCGGCTCGTGCATGCGCTGGGATAGGAGCAGGCCGTGGACGAGCACGCAGGTCTTGGGACCCGAGCCGAACTCCCGGTACGCCAGCCACTGGCCGTTGTGTTCGAAGCGATCGATGCCGTCAACGGTAGCGGCGTGCGACCGGCTAGCACCCGTGCGAGCGGCCGAATAGCCGATAGGCACCGGGCGTGGCTGGTGGAACACTGGGTGCGTGCGCGGCTTGCCCCGCCGCTCGATGGTCCTCATCGCTGCGGCGGTGGCTGTGGCCTGCGCCGGCGCGCCACCTGCCGGGGCAGCGCCCGTGTTCACGACGATCGGGCAGGTCGCGCCCGGCGAGTACAACGGCGGTTGTGTGCCGTGCACCGCGGTGCAGCGCACGGCGAACCCCGCCGGGGCGTACACGTTCCCCTACGGCGGCGTGCTGACACGCTTCAGCACCCGCAAAGGGTCGTCGATCACGACGAGCCCCGTGGAGTGGATCAGGGCGCGCACGTTCCAGCCCGTGAACGCCACGACAGCGCACGTGATCAGCGAGAGCGCACAGGCGGACCTGGACCCATCGACGCCGTCGACGGTGCAGACGTTCTGGGACCGCGTCCCGGCGGCCACTGGAAACGTCCTCGGCGCGAAGTTCAACACGGGCGCGTTCATCGCCGAGACGCCATACGTGTTCACGACCGGGACCACCGCGAGCGACAGCGCCGCGGCGACCTTCGGCGTTCCGGGCCCCGGCGTCGGGGACGACGCCGTCGCGACCGCGTTTCCCAATCTGCGCGTGAACATCTCCGCGCGGCTGGAGCACGACGACGACCACGACGGCTACGGCGACGGCTCGCAGGATCTGTGCCTCGGCGACGCCGCACACGCGGCGACCGCGTGCTCGGGCACGCTGTTCGCCGGCAACCTGCAAGGTGCGTACAAACAGGTCGGCTTCGTATGCGGCTTCGCCTGCGCGCGCATCCAGCTCACGAGCGGCGGGGCCTCGACGAGCCCGGCGGCCGACGGCGTCGTCGTGCGCTGGCGCATGCAGGCGCCCAAGCCCGGCGATTACCACGTCCTGATCCTCGAGCCGGCCGGCGGCGGGAACTACACGTACGCCCGCGTGTCGGACACGGTCACGATCGGCGCCGACGAGGCCCTGTCGACGTTTCCGACGCGGCTCTCGATCAAGGCCGGCGGCTACGTCGCGCTGGTGCCGCCGGCGTTCGCGATCGAGACGTCGTTTCAGACGACGCCGGCAGGATCGACGCTCACGACCGTCGGCGACGGTCCGGTCGGCTCATCGACGACGTTCCCGTCGGGCATCGCCGCGGCGATCCTCTACAACGCCGACATCGAGCCCGACGCCGACCATGATGGCTACGGCGACGTCACGCAGGACGCGTGCCCGGCCAGCGCGACGACGCACGGTGCGTGCCCCGTTTCGCCGCCACCGCCTCCTCCTCCCCCTCCGGCCGGCCACCCGCCGGCCGCGTTCGTGTCCTTCGCGACATCTGCCAAGAGCCTGCGGGTCTCGAAGACACGCCGCTTCAGCTACTCCTTCGTGGCCACGCCGCTGAGCCCCGGCACGGTCGGCCTCAAGAGCACGAAGAAGGTCAAGATCGGCTCGAAGAAGCGGCTCATGACGATCGGCGCGAAGTCGTTCACGCCGTCTTCGGCCGGCAAGGTGAAGGTCACGTTCAAGCTGTCCACCAAGAACCTCAAGGCGCTCAAGAAGGCACGCAAGCTGAGCTTCGCCGTGACCGCCACGCTCAGCGGCAAGACGTTCACCGCCAAGCTCACGCTCAAGGCGCCGAAGAAGACCTGACGGCGTCTCAGCCGGTCTTCGTGACGACCATCTGCTGCGGCGTGCGTCCCGCCGCCCCCGTGCACGCGAACGTTCCGCGGGTCGCGGCGTACAGATCGGTCAGGCAGTCGCCGAGCGCCATCTGGCCATAGGCGTCGGGATGGAAGAGCTCCTGGGTCTCGCCCTGCGCGATCGTGCTCGCGCTCACGGCGCGGCCCCACTCCGAGCTCGCGGGCGGGGGCGCGCCGAGCGGCGTCGCCGCGGCGTCGGTCTTGGCGCAGAACTCGTGGCCGTCGAAGACGTGGAGCATGTCGATGACCTCGACGCCGCGGGCGGCAGCCGCCGTCTTGACCATCGAGCCGATCCGCGGCGCGGCGACGTTATGGCCCCAGTCGAGGTCCGCGTCGTAGAACGGGCAGCCGTACACCGTGCGCTGCGGGTCGATCTCCGCGTAGCGCGCGTCGGCCGCCCGGGGCAGGACGGCGGGATAGGTCTGCAGTACGAGGCGGTAGCTGCTGTCGGCGTAGCCGGCCGTGCGCATCACGGCGCGGATCTCGTCGATGACCTTCGTGACGTTCGTCGCGGCCGCGGCCAGGTTCGCGTCCGACAGCGCCGCCGCCTGCGACTGGCTGCACGGCGTGCCCTTCGTCAGGTACGCGGTGAAGCACGCCTGGACGATCGCGGCGAAGCCGAGGTCGTTGCCGCCGATCGACACGACGATCATGCGGATCTTGTTGGCCTGCGCGATCGGCAGGAGCTGGTCGGCCTGGGGCGTCTCGCCGTGGGCCATCGTGCCGCCCGACGAGCTGCGAAAGAGATCCGAGGTGATCGCGCCCGAGCACGCGATGTTGATCCGCTTGGCAACCGGGAACTGCGCCGAGTTGACCTCGGCGACGTCCGAGCGATGGCAGCCGTCGGCCGCGCTCCCGCCGAGGTAGACCTTGTTCTCGTCGTAGGACGTGCACACGCCGAGCGTGAACACGCAGGCGCGGTCGGTGCCATCGCGGTCGAGGACGAGGTTCGGGCTGTTGCCCAGCCAGCGGCCGGCCTCGCCCGAGATGTAGCTGTCGCCCATCGTGACGACGGCCGTCGGCGGCGCGACGGCGCTGGCGACGGCAGGCGAAACGAGCGCCATCGCCAACGCGACAGCGGCAGCACTCCTCACAGCGACCCGGCGCCAGCGCACACCCGAACCCTAGATGAACCGTGCCGTTCGGTCAACTGGACGGTCGGGGGGTCATACTCGACGGCATCGGCCTGCTCGTCATCGTCGCGCTCCTCCTTGGCTTCGCGGCGACTCCGGCCATCGCGGCGACCCAGACGCGCGCCGATCCGACCGACACGACCGCCGGTGCGTCCGGCCGGGCAGACCTTCGTCAACTCAGCTGGAACGTCGTACCGGGCTCGGCGACGCTGACGCTCAGCTTCGACGACAGCACGTTCGGCGCAGGGCTCCGGGCGGACATCGGCGTAGACGTGCTGCTCGATCGCACCGGAGACGGCCTCGCCGACCTGGAGGTCGCGGGCGTTCGGAACGCCGACAGGGCGCACATGGACATGAGCCTGCGGCAGCTGAGTGGCATCAACAGCACCGCGGACTGCCAGGAACTCGGCGGAGGGGCTCCCAGCGCTCAGGGCACTGTCACCCCCGCCGTCGCCGCAGGTCGAGAGTCGTTCGCGTTCTCGTTCGATCCGACGCTCGTGCCGGGAGCGCTCGCCGCATTTCGGTGGGCCGCCATCGGACAGGCGCCCCCGCCCGGCGGCGCCGGCGTGCCGTGGGACATCATGCCCGACGCCGCCAACCCCTTTCCGGGGGCGCCGAACCCGAGCGACCGCCGCTGCGGCGCCGCCAAGACCGGGCTGAGTGTCCGTGTGGCCAACGGCGTCGCGTTCCCCGATCCCGTGACGCCGCCGACACCACCGCCGCCACCGCCACCACCGCCGCCGCCGGCTCCCGTCGGCGTGTCGTTCGCCACATCTCCTGACAGCCTGCGCGTCACGAAGACCGGCAGCTTCAACTACTCCTTCCTCGCCATCGCCTTGGGCAGCGGCAAGGTCAGCCTCAAGAGCACGAAGAAGGTCAAGGTCGGTGCGAAGAAGCGCTTCGTGACGCTTGGGCCGAAGGCCTTCACGGCGCCCATCACGGGCCCAGTCAAGGTGAAGCTCAAGTTGTCGAGCAAGAACCTGAAGGCGCTGCGGAAGGCGAAGAAGCTGCGCTTCAAGGTGACCGCCGTGATCGGCGCCGCCAGCTACACCACGAAACTCACCCTCAAGGCCCCGAAGAAGACCTGAGCGGCAGGGCGGCTACGCAGCGGGCGGAGCCGTCCGCACCTCGACGTTCAACACGCCGGTCCCGGTCGCGCCCCACAGCCGGATCCACAGGGCCAGGTACATCTCGACCCCGCGCGAGGTGGTGATGTCGCCGAGGTCGAGGATCGAGCCGGCGGGCCAGCCGAAGCCCTGCAGCACCTCGCGCGCCTTCGCTTTTGCGTTCGCGTCGTTGCCGCTGACGAAGATCGTGTGGGGTCCGGGCACGAGACCCGGCTCGACCATGAGCGACGCCGCGACGGTGTTGAGCGTCTTGACCACCCGGACATCCGGGAATGCGGCCTGGATCCGCTCGCCGACGCTGTCGTCGTTGCAGACCGTGAGCGTCGGCGGCATCCCCTTCGAGAAGTCCAGCGGGTTTGACACGTCGAGCAGGACCTTCCCGCTCAGGTTCTCCTCGCCCGCCTGCTCGAGCGCCTGCAGCGACACCGCGCCGCCGGTCGCGTTGACGAGCAGCTCGCCGAACTGCGCCGCGTCGGCGAAGTCGCCCTCGCCGGCGCCCTCGCCGGCCGCCTGCGCCCACGCGACCGCCGCCTCGTTGCCAGCCGCCCGCGAGCCCATCCGCACCTCGTGACCGAGCCCGACGAGCCCTGTGCCGAGCGTGCGGCCGACGATGCCGGTGCCGAGAACGCCGATGCGCATCCGCGCATGCTACGGCCCGCGCGGGCCGTAGCATGGCTTCAGCGATGTCGGTTCCTGTGACCCTGGACGAGCTGCCCGAGCAGATCGAGCGCTTCGGCCCCCACGCCTACGTCGTCACCGTCGGTGAGGACGGCCGGCCGCGGGCGACGTCCGTGAGCGTCAGCTGGCACAACCAGGCGCTCCTGAAGTTCGGTGCGGGGCGGCGCACGGCCGCGAACGTCGGCGGCAACGATCAGGTCGCGCTGTTGTGGCCGGCGCCCGTACCGGGCGAGCACGCGCTGCTCGTCGACGGCTGGGGCACCGTACACGACAGCCCGCAGACCGGCGACACGGTTGTCTTCATCCAGCCGGCGAAGGCCGTGCTGCACGTCACGACGCCCGCGCGCGTTTGACCGTCCGCCTGCGGGCGAGGATGCTCACACGCATGGACGAGCGCTACCACGCAGGGTCGCGCGTGCTGCAGGACCGCTTCGACACGCGCCGCCTCGCCGATCGCCTCGAGGAGAAGATCGGGCGCGATCGCATCCGCCCGGAGGACCGCGCGCTCATCGAACGGATGGACATGTTCTTCCTCGCGACGTCTGACGCCGACGGGCAGCCGCAATGCTCCTACAAGGGGGGCGATCCCGGCTTCGTGCGGGTGCTGGACGAGCGCACGCTGGCCTTCCCCAACTACGACGGCAACGGCATGTATCTGTCCTGGGGAAACACGCTCGTCAACCCGCGCGTCGGCCTGCTGTTCATCGACTTCGTCGCCGAGCGCCCGAGCCGGCTGCGGCTCGAGGGCGCTGCGTCGATCGACGAGGACGACGAGCTCATCGGCGCCTACCCCGAAGCGCAGTTCATCGTCCGCGTCCACGCGACGAAGGTCTTCCCCAACTGCCCGCGCTACATCCACCGGATGGCGCTCGTCGAGCGCTCGGCCTACGTGCCCCACGCGGGCACCGAGACGCCCATCCCGCAATGGAAGCGCGGCGACCTCGCCGCCGGGGCGCTGCCCGCGAACGATCCCGCCGCGCACGACTCGAGCGGCGCCGCGACATAGCATGGGGCCGCTCGTGGAGCGCCTGCTGACCATCGTCGAGCCCGTCCCGCCCGCCGCTGCACCGGTGCGCGGCGAGCCGCCTCCCCTGCGCGGCGGCCCGCTGACGCTGCTGCGCTTCATGCGCGACCACGGGATGCTGAGCCTGCGCTACGCGCGCCTCATCGCGCGCTGGCTGTGGCTGAAGCTGCGCTGGCGCGGTCGCCTGAAGACCGACGGCCTCTGCTTCGTCTGCCCGGACGTGACGATCGAGATCGGCAAGGGCGCGACGCTGCACCTCGGCCGCTGGTCGTGGATCGGCCACGGCTCGAAGATCCGCGTCCACGAGGGCGAGGCGTTCATCGGAGCGAAGTCCGTGCTCGGGCAGGAGTGCACGATCTCCGCTTTCCAGCACGTCTCGATCGGCCGCGAGTGCATCATCGCCGACCGCGTCATGCTCATCGACTTCGATCACGGCGTCGTCGAGAGCGAGCGCCCGGTGCGCGAGCAGGGCATCTACAAGCGCGCCGTGCGCGTCGGACACAACGTGTGGATCGGCTACGGCGTCGCGATCCTGCGCGGGGTCACGGTCGGCAACAACTGCGTGCTCGGGACGTCGACGATCGTGAGCAAGGACGTGCCCGACAACGCCGTCGCCGCAGGCGTTCCGGTGCGGATCCTGCGCATGCGCCAGGCGCCGCGCACGCTGCGCTGGGAATAGCCGCTCAGCTCGCCTAGGTCTATTTCCTGAGCGGTTGCTCACCCGGCCTGCGGCGGTGCGAGATGCCAACGGCAGCCCTACGGCACGGCGGGCGCATCCCGCCGTGCCGGGACCGTGAGATCGGCAACCGCTCAGCCACCATCCTGTTCGTCGCTCACCGCCGCCTCGAGCCGCCGCGCACCCACCAGCCGCCCGAACAGCTGCCCGGTACCTGCACCTAGGTCACCGCGCGCAGCCCGGCGGTCACGACGACCGCGATCACGACGCCCGTGACGATCGAGACGCCGCGCACGAGCGCGATCCCGGCGAGCGCCACGCCGGCCGTGTCGGGGCCGACCGTGAGGCGGTGGCCGTCCGCGAGGGCCGCGGTCACGATGAGCGCGGCGAGGAGCGCGGGCGCCATGAGCTCGATGACGCTCCCGGCCCAGCCGGGCAGCTCGCGCCCGCCGAGCGCGATCGGCCCGGCGGCCTTGATCGCCGCCGTGACGGCCGTGGCGCCGCCGATGATGAGCCACAGCTCGGAGCTCACGGCGCGCTCCTGCGCCGCCACAGCCCGGCGAGCGCGGCGATGCTGGCGGCAAGCACGGGGATGCCCGCCGGCGTGAACGGCACGAGCGCGAGCGCGATCGCGGCGCCGGCGAGCGCGACGCCGCGGGAGCGCGCGTCGCGCAGCTCGGTGATGAGCAGCGCGAGGAAGAACGCCGGGTAGATCGCGTCCAGGCCGAGCGTCTGCGGATCGGGCAGCGCGCTCCCGGCGAGCGCGCCGACGAACGTTCCCGTGAACCACGTGACGTACTGCACGGAGGTGGCGCCGAAGAGGAAGTGGCGGTCGAAGTGGCCCTCACCGCGGTTGGCCATCGCCCACGAGGCGTCGACGACCGCCTGGCCCTGAGCGGCGCGCTTGAGCCAGCCGCCCGGCAGGGACGGCGCGAGCGCGATGCCCATCGGTAGGAAACGGGAGTTCATGAGCGCGGCGGCCGCGATCGCCGCACCGGCGCCACCACCGCCGGCGAGGATCGAGACGATCGCGAACTGCGCGGAGCCCGCGAACACGATGGCTGACATGACGATCGCGCCGATGGCGGAGAAGCCGACCTCGCGCGCGAGCACGCCGAAGCTCAGCGAGAGCAGCCCGCCCGCGATGGCGAACGGGATGCCGGCGCGCAGGCCGGCGCGAAAGGACTCGCGGGGCGTCGGCTGCTGCGGCGATGGCATCGCCGCAGCGTAGAGATCGGCCTCGTCCTACTCGGCCGGCTTGTGACCGACGATGAGCAGGTACTCGGCCGTGATGCGCGTCTCGCCGTCACCGCGGTCGAGATGCTCGAACAGCACGCGAACGTCGCGCAACAGGGAGTCGTACTTGTCGCCGTCGAGCGTCTTGCGTGCCGTCGCGAGCGGTCCGAAGCTCTCGTCGTACTCGGCGACCATCGCGTCGAGCGAGGGGAACACGAAGTCGACGCTGCGGTTCTCGAACGCCAGCAGCAGGACCCCGCCGAGGATCCGGCGCGCATGGCGCTCCTCGCCCCACAACACCGGGGCATCGGCGAACTCCGGCGGCTTGGGCACGTGCCGGCCGATCGTCTGGAACAACCGCCCGCCGAACCCGGACGGCAGCCAGGTCGACATGACGAGCGTCCCGCCCGGCCGCAGGACGCGCACGAGCTCGTCCGCCGCGAGCTTGTGACGCGGCGCGAACATCGCGCCGAAGCTCGACACGACGCGGTCGAAGCTCGCGTCCTGAAACGGCAGCGCCTCGACGTCGGCCTCGACCCAGTCGGCGATCTCGACGCCGGCCTCCTCGGCGCGGCGGCGGCCGTCGTCGAACAGCTCGGGAGTCAGGTCGGCCGCCGTGACGGTGGCGCCCTTCTCGGCCGCGCGGATCGCGGCGCTGCCGGTCCCGGCGGCGGCGTCGAGGACGTCCATCCCCGGCTCGATCCCGGCCGCGTCGACCACGACCTGTCCGACCGGCCAGATCAGGCTGGCGATCCGGTCGTAATTTCCCGCGGCCCACATGGCGCGGTGTCGCCCCTTGAGCTCGTCCACCTCGCTGCTCATCGGCTCATCAAGCTCGTTGGTCATCCGAGCGACTCTATCTCCCCGCGGCCTCGGGGCCGCGCCGTGCGCGTGGACGCAGGAACCCGCGGGGGCCCGCCTTCGCCGGCCATGTGACCGGCTCCCGCACCCCTAGGCGCAGTTGGGCCAGGGCGTCGGGCCGTCGCGCTTGTAGAGCCGGCGCGCGCGGCGGTCCTGCTCGGCCTCGGGTGCGCCCGCCGGGTCGCCCTTGCCGCCGACCGTGCGCCAGGTCTTGCGGCTGAACTGGTACTTGCCGCGGTACTTCCCGCTCGCCGAGACCGCGGTTGGGTCGCCACCGGATTCACATTCGGCGATGCGTTCGAGGATGTTCGACAACGAGTCGTCGGCGCGGGCGGACGTCGCGCGCTCGACGACGCCGAGCGCGGTGAGCGTCTGCGGGCCGAGGATGCCGTCAACGACGAGGTCCTTCCTGCGCTGGAAGCGGCGGATGGCCGTGCGCGTCTTGGGGCCGATGACGCCATCGGCTTCGACACCGAGCACGGTCTGCGCGGCCTTGATCGTCGCCTTTGGAAGCTTGGGCTGCTTGGACTTGGCCTCCGCCATCCCGCCCGTGCTGAGCACCGCCAGCCCGGCGGCGGCGATGACCATCGAAAACCGGGTCCGCAGCGAGCGCCGGCGGCGGCGCGCCGCGACAGGCGTCACGGATTCCATGGATGGGCTGGCAGGCATAAGGCGCTCCTTCTGGTCGTCACGGCGCCTACGGGGTTAGCTGTCGGGCTCGCGCTGGACGTGCGCTACGCCTCCCGCACCTTGCGGTGGGTGGCGATTCGCCCCGGGACCGGATCACTCCGGACCAGTGGTTCCCCCGTTCCCGATTGCACTGGGCAGATCGAGATTCGGCTCTATCGAGCGACGCATAGTAGGGACCATTCGGACGGAATGCATTCACAAACGTCCGCACATAGCGGGAAAAACCGGGGTTATGAATACTCAGAGAGAGGTCGGTCTGCCCCGATTTATGTAGACGTCGAGTTCAGGGTCAGACTTGGTCGATTGAGGTTGAGGGTTGGGACGGTTGACGGGGTCGTTGGGTCGCCGGCCGGGCCCTGAGGCCGGCGAACGCCATCGACGAGGGACGGGGGGCGGGGGATCGGCGAGGGTCGCGAGACGAGTGGCGATTTGGTCGCCTATGGCGCGACGGGATCGTCACTCCCCGTCGTGCGCGAGGCGAGTCGGCCGCTGCGGCAGCCCAGGTCCCGTTCTTTATCGATGCTGCTCGCACGTCATGGCTCGAGCAGCGCTGCCGGCGTCGCGTCCCGCGCGAGGTTGCGCAGCGCGCCGTCAAGCGTGCCCGGCGCGGCCAGCGCCGCGTCAAATGCCGCCCGGTGACCGAGCGCGCGTTTGCGGCCATACGGCTCGGCGAGGTCGCGGCTGACGAGGAAGGCCCAGTCGCTCGATTGCAGCGCAAGGAGCTCGCGGACGGCGCGGGCGTCGATCCGCGAACCTGCGGCGAGGGCACGCAGCTCGGCGTCGCGGGCGCTCCACGCCATGTCGGCGACCGGCGGCCCGCTCCACGTCGTCAGGTCGCGCGGATTACCCCAGGACGTGACCGGCAGATCGGCCGGCGCACGGGCGGGCGGATGGCGCTTCAGGGCCTCGTCGAGGGGCGCCACCCGCAGGCCCTGCGTCCGCGCCTCGGCGAGCACGGCGGCCAGCCAGGCCGGCCCCTCGTGCCACCAGTCGCCGAGCAGCTCGGTGTCGACCGCGAACACCGCGAGGCCGCCGCCCACGACCCGCTCGCGCGTGCGCGCGACGAAGTCGGCCGCGTGACGGCGCGTGGCGTCGCGCCCGCGCTCGGGGTCGTAGGGCTCGCCGTCGTTGCTCCACGCACGGTGGCGATAGCGGGTGAACGCGTGGTAGCTGCGGTACGCGGCGTCACCCGGATAGCCGCCGTCGCTCCACACGAGGTCGATCGTCGCGCGGTCGATGGGCACGAGCAGCGGACCCGCCGCCGAGCGCAGCGGGTGTAGGTGCCCGGCCGCGTCATCGAGGACATCAGTGAGATCGACGCATACGGCCCGCACGCCCGCTTCGTCGAGCAGCGGATCCAGCCAGCGCGCATACCCGCATTCGGGCAGCCACAACCCGCCGCTCCACGCGCCGAAGCGGCGCCGGTGCGACGCGATCCCGGCGCGCAGCTGCAGGCGCACCCCGGCGTCGCTGGCGAGCAGCGGCAGGACGGCGTGGGTCGCGCTCGACGTCCACACGGCGTGGCGGCCGAGGGCGCCGAGCAGGTCGCCGCCCAGCTCGGCGAGGCGCTCGCGGGAGCGCTCGTACGCCGCAGCGGAGTGCTCGAGCGCGGCCACGACACCAGGTTCACCCGCCGCCGCCGCAACGTCGCGCGCGTGCGACTCGACGCGGATGCCGCCGAGGAACTCCGCGCAGCGATCGAGCGCGCCCGGCGCCTCGAGCTGATCGCACAGCACCGGCGTCAGCGACAGCGTCACGGGCGCGCCCGCATCGAGAATCTCGAGCAGCGGCAGGTACGACGTCGCGATCGACTCCCACAGCCACTCCTCGCCAAACGGCCACGTATCGAAGCCTTCGACGTAGGGCTGGTGGGAATGCAGAACGATGGCCAGTTCGCCCGCGCCGTCGGCGTCCGTCGCTGTCACGGCCTGAGCACCGCGAGCAGGTCCAGCGCGCCGTTCAGCTCGCTCGCGCTGCCGCGTCGCAGCGCGAAGTCGCGCACGTCGATCGCGGGCGTGAAGCGGTCATAGAAGCGCTTCGTGATGCCCAGGCGCGTGTGGACCGCGTCCCAGCCGAGCTTCAGCGCGTGTGCGTGCAGCACGAGCTTGCGGGCATGGAACAGGCCATGGAGCTCGACCGAGCCGAAGTGCCCCGAACACAGGGCCTCGAACTCGGCCGGCCGGTACTCGTAGACGTGCCACGGGTTGCCGGAGCGCTCGGCTCCCGCAGGGGCGAGCGTGAGCACGTTGGGAGTCGAGACGTACGCGACGCCGTCGCGGCCGAGCACCGCCTTGAAGCGCTCGAGCACGCGGTCCGGATCCTGCACGTGCTCGACCGTCTGCAGGAAGACGAGCGCGTCGCACGGCTCGTCGAAGGTCTCGATCATGTCGCGCTCGAAGCGCAGGTTCTCGCGCACGTAGCGCAGCCGCGCGTGCTCGAAGGCGTCCGGGTTGGCGTCGATCCCCACGACCGAGGCGGCATCCCCGGTGCTCGCCAGCACGGCGGAGCCGTAGCCCTCCCCACACGCGAGATCGACGACGCGCCGCCCGGCGACGCGCCGCGCGATCCACTCGTAGACGACGAGATGGCGCTGGTACCAGTAGTTCTCCTCGGGCACGTCGGGCAGCGTGCGCTCGCCGGTGAGCGCGAGCGGCGGCACGCCCGGCGGCTGGTTGCGCTGGAGGTAGAGCTTCTGGGCCTGCGTCACGCCGCGGCCCGTTCGGCACGCAGGTCGAGGTAGCGCGCGCGGTCGTGGAACGTGTCGCGCATCGAGCTCTCGACATCCTCGAGCAGCTCGTCGCGGTACGTCGCGTCGGTGAGCACGGCGATCGCGTAGTACAACCCGCCGAACGCCGCCAGCCCGGCGGACACCTTCAGCAGCTCGACGCTCAGCGCGGGATGGCCGGAGAGAAACGGATGCGGCGCGTGCCCGAGCCACATCTTGGCGACATCGGGTGTCACCGCGAGCACCCCGAACGCGACGAAGAACGCACCGACGAGCACGGAGACGACGAACACCTGCAATCCCTGGCTGACGAACAAGACGAGCGCAACGTTGAAACGCTGGCGCTTCGTCAGCGGTGGCCCGCCGCCGCCCACGTCACGCTCGAGCTCACGCACCTCTCGCGGCAACCGGCCGGCCAGAAAGACCGAGCCGAGCGCGACGAAGAGCGCGATGAGCCCGGCCAGGGCCGGGTCCGAGACCGACGAGAAGACCTGCCACATCTCCGTCGTGAAGAACAACAAGATCATGAAGATCAGCAGCACCGGAACGGCACGCGTCAGCAGCTTCAGCGACGCGGCAAGTTGCCCCACGAGACGCCCGACACCCCAGCGCAGAATCGACAGCAGGCCGATGCCGACGACGAGGTAGACGGCGCCGAGGAGCAGGACGTTGCCGCCCGCCGTCACGAGCGCGCTGACGAACTGGCCGCCGAACACGAGCGGCAGGAGGGCAGGCACGATCACGAACGCGGCGAGCTCCGGCGGCCCGACCCGCTGCGGGATCGCGAGCCCCGGACGACCGCGGCTGCGATTGAGCAGCGCGACACCGCCGAGCAGGATCACCAGCCCGCCCGCGAGCGCGAGGACGTTCGCCCACACAGGCCACGAAAGCTGCACCGCACCGAGCAACTGCCCGATGAAGACAAGCCCCAGCAGCGGGACCGCGCGGGTGAACACGTCCTCCCACGCCGAGTAGTCCTCGATCAGCAGCGGCAGTCCCGCACGGCGCAGCCTGCGTTCGTAGGCCGCCAGCTCATCCATCGGGCAAGGATATGTGGACCCAAGCCACGAGCCGTCCTGGTCCAGGGAGGTCCCCGATGATCGCGCTCCGTCACGAACCGGCCGCCGCCCGGTAGCGCTCGATCGCGCGGGCCCGCTCCTCCTTGTGATCGACGATCGGTGCCGGGTAGTCGGCGCCGATCACGCACCCGGCGGCGGCCTGCTCTTCCTCGCTCATCGTCCACGGCTCGGCGAGGCGCTCGAGCGGGACGTCGCGCAGCTCAGGCACCCAGCGGCGCACGTAGTCGCCGTCGGGATCGAACTTGCGCTGCTGCAGCGTCGGGTTGAACATCCGCCGGAAGTACGGCGCGGGATCGACGCCGACCGACGCGATCCACTGCCAGTTGCCGTTGTTCTGCGCGGGCTCGCCGTCGAGCAGCAGCCGCTCGAAGTACTCCTCCCCCAGCCGCCAGTCCAGGTGCAGGTCCTTCGTGAGAAAGGACCCGACGACGAGCCGCGCGCGGTTGTGCATCCAGCCGCTGCACGCGAGCTGGCGCATTCCGGCGTCGACGAGCGGATAGCCGGTCCGGCCCTCACGCCAGGCGCGCAGAGATTCGTCGTCATCGGCCCATTCGAGGTCGCGGAACCGCTTCTGGAACTCGAGCCGGGCGTTACGCGGATGCGCGAGGAGCACGTGCGCGTAGAAGTCGCGCCAGCACAGCTGGCGGACCCACGCGTGCGCTCCGTCGCTGCCTCGCCGCGCGGCGCGCTGCTCGCACTCCGCCGCCGAGACGCAGCCCCAGCGCAGATACGGCGACAGGCCGCTCGTGCCGGCGTCGCCAAGCGTGTCGTGGCGCTCGGCGTAGGCGTCCACCGGGCCGTCGAGCCACCGCGCGAGCTCCACGCGCCCCGCCCGCTCTCCCGGCTCCCGGAAGGGCTCGACGCCGTTGCTCTCAGTGACGCCGAGCGCCTGCAGCGCCGGCAGCCGGCCCTTGCGCAGTGTGCTCGGCAACGCCGGAAGTGCCGCGGGCGAGCGATGCACCGTGCGCCGCTCGAGTCCGAGCCAGTGGCGATGGAACGGGCTGAACACCGTGAACGGCTTGCCCCCCTGGGTGCGCGGCTTGGAGATGTCGACGACGTAGGAGCCGCCGTGCGGGCGCGGCTCGACGTCGTTGTCGCGCAGCGCGGCCGAGACGTCCGCGTCGCGCGCCCGCGCGTACGGCGCGACGTCGCTCGTCCACAGCACCGCACCCGCGCCGGCCTGGTGCGCCAGCGCGACGAGCTCCTCCGCGGGCCGCCCGTGGCGCACGACCAGGCCGCTGCCCCGGGCGCACAGATCTTCGTCCAGCGCGCGCAGGCACCCGAGCATGAAGGCGGTGCGCGGCGCGGACGCGAAGCGCCCGTGCAGCAGCGCGTCGTCGAACACGAAGACGGGCACGACGCGATCGAACTCGCGCGCGGCCGTCGTCAGCGCCGGATGATCGGCGACACGCAGGTCGCGGCGGTACCAGAGGAGGGCTGTGGTGGCGGTCATCGTCGGTGATATGCGCAGCGGCCTCGAACGTAGACTCGTTCACGTATGCCCGAGCGAACGGTGAGCGACTTCCCGCTGTTCCCACTTGGCCTCGTGGCGCTCCCTCACGAATACGTGCCACTGCACATCTTCGAACAGCGCTACCGCACGATGTTCGAGGAATGCCTCGAGCGCGAGTCGGAGTTCGGCATCGTCTGGACCGTCGAGGACGAGAGCAAGTCGGTGGGTTGCGCGTGCAAGATCACCGAAGTACTCGAGCGCATGGAGGACGGCCGCCTGAACGTCCTCACCCGCGGTACCCGCCCGTTTCGCATCGTCGAGCGCCAGAACGACCGCCCGTACCCCTCGGGCATCGTCGAGTTCCTCGAGGACAAGGTCGAGGTGGCCGACGAGGCGGTCGCCGAGGCCGCCCACGGCGCCTACACCGCGCTGCTCGTCCAAGCCACCGAAACCGAACCCGACCCCGCCGAGATCGCCGCGAAGACCGCCTACGAGATGGCCGCGACCGTCGACTTCGGCCTCGACGCCAAGCAGGGCTTGCTCGACCTGCGCTCGGAGAACGCACGGCTGCGCCTGGCGACCCGCCTGTTCCGCGCCGCGACGAAGCGCCTCGATTTCGTGGAGCGCGCCCAAGCCCGGGCACGGTCGAACGGCAAGGTCCGCTTCGGCTGAGGAAGCCGCTCGACGCCGCGACCGCTGAGTACGCCGGCGCATAGTGCCGGATTCGTCGAATTGCAGAACTCTGCCTGCAGTCGGGCGGGCGTGTCCAAGCGGGCGAAAGCAGGAGCTCCGACGCGTGGCGGTGGATGTCGTCTGGCGCGTCGAGGCGCTCGGTCAGTTCGAGGGGCGAAGCGGGCCATCGACATGCGTTGTCGTGAGCGGATCCGCGTGCCGACCGACAAGCTTCCAGCTACCGCCCTCCAGCCGGAACGTGGTCGTGACGCGCAGGTCGTAAGGGGACAGTTCGCTGCGGCCGCCCACCTTCGTCTCCCAGTGCTCATGCTCGAACAGCGTGACGAGGTCGGCGCCGGTGTAGCGCGAGACCTCTTCGACGCGAACCGGCTTGCCGTCGCGGAAGTTCGACGACGCGAAATCGAGCGCTCGGGACACGTCCTTCCAGCCGCGCGATGACCCGCCGAACGGGTTTGCCAGCAGCACGTCGTCGCTGCTCGCGTACAGCGACTTGATGGGTGCCGGATCGCCTGTGGCAAACGCGTGCAACGCCGAGTGGTAGTGCTCGATCACCTGGGCGATGTCCATGCTGTCCTCCGTCCGGAGGTCTACAGCAGCGCCGACATTGGCGCAACTTGAGGCGCCTCCTGGCCATCAGCAGGGTGTATTTAGTCCCACGGCAAAGAGACTGCTCCGAGGCATGGCCAGCACTCTGACGGCCGACGACAGCAACGCTGCTATTCGCGCGTTGCGACCCTAGGTCGGCGGAATGGGCGCTGCTGGTTCGCCGGCACGGTGTCAGAGGATCTGCTCGCCAAACGGGGTGGTCGTGTGGGACTGTAGGAGAGGCAGAAGCCGTTTGAGTGCGGATCGGACAGGGGTTTGTCGCCAGGCTGCTGAGATGACGACGTCCACGGCGACATCGGTCAGCGGGCGCCAGACGAGGCTGTCACTGGCGAAGGCCGCCACCTCACTGGCGAGCTTGATCGACAGGCCTGCTCCGCTCGCGACCAGGCGTAGCGAGGCATCGACGGCGCCCTGGTGCGATTCGTGCACGACGTGAAGCTCGCTGAGTCCCGCGGCCGCGAGCGTGTCGAAAATCCTGTCGTATTGGACCGGGTCGCTGGCGCGGGCGAACGAGACCAGTGGTCGGGCGCTCAGATCCTGCGGGGTGATCGAGGCGGCCGCCGCGAGAGGATGGGTTGCCGGAAGCGCCACGCCGACGGGCTCGCTGGCTACGACCACGGAGTCGAGCCGGACATCGTCGACCTCGCCGCGGACGAGCACGAGGTCGAGCTCAGGGTCGGCGAGTGCCTCGGCCGCGTTTTTCGCCGAGGCGATCGCGCGCACCACCACAGTGATGCCAGCGGCATCCGCGGCGAACGTTGCGAGCAGCCGCGGAATGAGCGAGGGCGGAAGCGCGGGCACCGCGCCCATGCAGACCTGACGTCGGTCGCCGTCGCGCACTCGCGCCATCGTTGCGAGGGCCGTCTCGAAGCGCTCGATCACGGCCCGGGCCTCGGTGAGCAACGTTCGGCCCGCGTCCGTCAGGATCACGCGACGATTGGTGCGGTCAAACAGCGCGATCCCGAGCTCGTTTTCGACCGCGCGGATCGTCTGGCTGACCGCTGGCTGCGCGACGTGCAGACGAGCCGCCGCCCGGCCGAAATGGAGTTCCTCGGCGACGGCCACAAAGCATCGCAGCTGGCGGATGTCCACGGTGCGAATGATAAGCGCAGCTTCTCGTACGAGAACGAGCTCGTCGTGGACTCGACGCCGTGTTGCTGGTCTGCTCAAGCAACGCCAAACCATCGCCGCCGGGAAAGGAAAATCATGACGAGCCCCGTGTCCACCACCCCCGCCAAGCTGTACTGGGAGGCCCGTGGCAGCGGTCGCCCCGTGCTCTTGGTCGCAGGCACGCCGGGAGACGGCGGCCAGTTCGACCCGCTCGCAGCGCGCCTTGCCCAACAGCACCTGGTGATCACGTACGACCGCCGAGGAACCTCCCGCAGCGCGCCCGCCCGAGAATCGCACTCCACGAGCGTTGCCGAACAAGCCGGCGATGCCGCAGCGGTGCTGGCCGCCGTCGGCGTCGAGCCGGCCGTGGTGTACGGGACCAGCAACGGCGCGGCGATCGCGCTGGAGCTCGCGCTCCGCCACCCGCACCGAGTTGCGGGCGTCATGCTGCACGAGATGCCGCTGCTCGGCGTGCTGCGCGACCCCGGGCCGGTCGCGACCGCGATCGGCTCGATGATCGGCACGGCCATGCAAGCCGGCGGACCGGCCGCGGCGCTGGAGGCGTTTCTCCGCTTTGCCTACGGCGACCCCGTCGTCGACGCGTGGCCCGACGAGCTGCACGCGCGGATGCTGTCCAATGCCGAGATGGTGTTCTCGGTCGAACTGCCCGCCTTTCAGTCCTACCGGCCCGACGAACGCTCGCTGGCCGCCAACTCAGCGCCTGCGGCCGTGCTCGTCGGCCAAGATCAGCCGCAGGCGTTCTTCGCTGAGGCGGCCCAATGGCTGGCGGCGCGACTCGCGACCGAGGTGACGCCTGCACCAGGCGCGCACGGGCCGCAGTTTTCCTGCCCTGATGCGTTGGCGACCTGCATCTCCAATTTCAGCGAAGCCGCGCACGCCTGAAAGGCGATGCGGATCCTGTTCACAGCCCACGGGGCCTACGGCCACGTCTTCCCGATGGTGGCCGCGGCACACGCGCTGGCGCGCGCCGGCCACGACGTGACCGTGGCCACCGCGAAGAACCTGTGCCCAACAGTGTCGTCGCTCGGGCTACGGGCAGTCGCGGCCGGCATCGACGACGTGTCGATGGTCGCCGAGGCACGGCGCCGCTGGCCCGAAACCGAGCACGAGCCACCCGCCAAGTGGGCTGTCAGGATGTTCACCGACATCGCCGCACCAGCAATGATCACCAGCCTCCAATCGGTGCTTGCCGACACCCGGCCCGAGCTGATCGTGCGCGAGGAGGGCGAGCACGGCGGCCCCGTCGCCGCGGCGACAGCCGGGATCCCGTGGGCCACCCACGGATGGGGCAGCCCGCGTCCCCCGCTCTCGACACGCGACGCGCTCGCGCGCGCCGTGACGCCGCTATGGCACGCAGCGGGACTGCCAGCGCCCCGGGCGAGCGACCTCGACGGCATCGGCGTACTGGACCCCTGCCCGCCGTCGCTCTACGGCGACGATGCCCCGCTCAGCGCGCACTCCATCCGCCCCGAGACACCAGCCACCTCGAGCGGCGCCAATTTCCGTGTTTCGACAGCCGAACGCCCGCTCGCCTACGTCGGCTTCGGGACGGTCCCGCTGTACCGCGACCGGCCCGAGCTCATCACCGAGATCGCTGAAGCGCTACTTGCCCGCGGCTTTGATCCGATCATCACCACACCAGATCCGCAACTCACGCGGCGCCTCGTGTCGCTCGCTCCCGGCCGCGTGCACGTGCAGCAGTGGCTGTCGCTGCCCAAAACGCTCCAAGCGTGCGCGCTCGTCGCCTGTCACGGTGGCGCCGGTACCGTGCTGGCGGCCTTAGCCGCCGGGATTCCGCTCCTCCTCCTCCCCCAAGGCGCTCCCAGTCAGGCCCGGATGAGCCACGCATGTCAGCTCAGGGGGGTGGCACGCGTTCTCGACAGCCGAGCGGCGGATGCCAGCACCCTCGACGACGCCGTGCACGCGCTCACGGGCGATCAGTACCACACCACGGCACAACAGCTCGCAGCAGAGATCGCCGCGATGCCACGCGCAGACCACGCGGTCACCGCAATCCAGACGCTCCTTCGTCCCTGACGTCG
>JAWVGM010000011.1:0-6854 GCA_033855075.1 Solirubrobacteraceae bacterium
CTTGTTGAAGTTCCACTCCGGCGCTCCGGCCTTGGCGATGAGCCGGCGGTAGAGCGGGTTCGCGCCGTCGCCCGTCACGACCGTCTTGCCGAACATCGGGAAGCTCACGCCGTAGTTCTCCTTGCAGAAGGACGCGATCTCGCCGTTTGAGCGCGACTCCTGCGCGAAGTCGTTCGCCGGGAAGCCGAGGACCACGAGACCGCGGGCGCGCCGCTCCTTGTACAGCTGCTCGAGGCCCTCGAACTGCGGCGTGAACCCGCACTCGGTCGCCGTGTTGACGATGAGCGCGACCTTGCCGTGGTAGCTCGCGAGATCCACGGGCGTGCCGTCGAGGCGCTTGTAGGTGCCCCGCAGCACACCGGAGGAGGTCGGCGGGGCCGCCGCGCGCGAGGACTCAGCCGGCGCCGTCGTCGTCACCTCCTGCACCGACGCATCGCGCGCTGCCGCGGGCTCGTCGGTCGACGCGTCCGAACCACCGCAACCCGCAAGGACCATGAGCCCCAGAGCCGCGCCCACCAGCGCCACCACCGACCG
Source organism: Solirubrobacteraceae bacterium (assembly GCA_033855075.1). Taxonomy (GTDB): domain Bacteria; phylum Actinomycetota; class Thermoleophilia; order Solirubrobacterales; family Solirubrobacteraceae; genus CADCVQ01. Next base: position 535 of record JAWVGM010000011.1, read on the forward strand.
CATGAGCCTTCCTACGGCACACGCGCCCAAACGGCTCAGGACGCGTCGCGCAGCTTCTGCGCTTCCGGCAGCGACTCGAGCTTCTTCAGCGTGTGGTTCTCGATCTGGCGGATCCGCTCGCGCGTGACGTTGAACGCGCGCCCGACCTCCTCCAGCGTCCGCGGTCGCCCGCCGGTGAGCCCGAAGCGCATCTCGATGACCTCGCGCTCGCGCTGCGGCAGCGCGGCCAGCGCGCGCTTCACGTTCTCCCGGCGCAGGTTCTCCTCCGCCAGATCAAAGGGCGACACCGCGTTCTCGTCCTCGACGAAGTCGCCGAGCTCGGACTCCTCCTCCTCGCCGACCGGCCGCTCCAGCGAGATCGGCTGCTGGGACATGCGCAGGATGTCGCGCACCTCGCGCGTCGTGCAGTCGAGGTTCTCGGCGATCTCATCCGGGGTCGGCTCGCGGCCGAGCGACTGCACGAGCTGGCGCTCGACCTGCACGACCTTGTTGAGCTTTTCGACCATGTGGACCGGAATGCGGATCGTCCGGCCCTTGTCGGCGATCGCCCGCGTGACCGCCTGGCGGATCCACCATGTCGCGTACGTCGAGAACTTGTAACCGCGCCGGTAATCGAACTTCTCGACCGCGCGGATGAGGCCGAGCGAGCCCTCCTGGATCAGATCGAGGAACGTCAGCCCGCGCCCGAGGTAGCCCTTGGCGATCGACACGACGAGGCGCAGATTCGCCTCGACCATGTGCTGCTTGGCGGCCATGTCGCCGCGTTCGATGCGCTTGGCGAGGGAGACCTCGAGCTCGGCGGTCAGCAGCGGCACGCGGCCGATCGAGCGCAGGTACAGGCGAAGCGAATCGAGGCTCGGCTCGACGGTGAGATCGAGCTCGGGTTTCTTCGGCGACATCGGGCCGCCGGTCGCGTTCGCCTTGCGGGCCTCGGCGGCGGCCTCCACGCGTGCGACCTCGGACGTGGCGTTGCGGCCGTCGGCGCCGACGACGTCGATGCCCTGCTCGGTCAGGTAGCTGTGCAGCTCCTGGACCTGTTCCTTCGTGACCTCGACCTCTTCGAGCGCGGTCGCGATCTCGTCGAACGTGAGGTAGCCGCGTTCCTGGCCTTCGGTGACCAGTCCGCGCAGTTCGTCCAGTTCGTGGACGGGAGCGCCATCCGCCAGCAACACCTTGTCGTCGATCCTTCGGCCCTCCCACAAGCCGCGCATCCGTGTGTGGGCGCCCAGCGCCCGTGTCAATCGAATGTGAGTGATAGCACAAGCATCCGGATGCGTCAGGTGTATTTTCGACCGGTCGGTAGCCTCAGTCCCATGCGGCAGGGCCTCACCGTCTCCAGCCCCGACGTGCAGGCCGAGCCCCCGAGGCTCCAGGTCAGCCTGTCGCGCGTGGGCGTCACGGCGGTCGAGAAGATCGTCCGAATCCGCCAGGGCGACCAGGAGCAGCTGTTCTCCGCTCGGCTGGAGTGCTTCGTCGATCTGGGCCGCGACCAGAAGGGCGCGCACATGTCGCGGTTCGAGGAGGTCGTCAACGAATCGATCGGCGAGGTCGTGCTGGGCGAGGCGGGCTTCAAGGCCGAGGCGCTCGCCCAGCGCATCGCCGAGCTCGTCCGCGAGCGGCAGGGCGCGCGCCGCGCCGAGGTCACGATCGCCGCGCGCTACCCCGAGCACAAGCCGGCGCCTGTCTCGGGTATCCCGACGCAGGAGATCTACACGCTCTACGGCTCGGCCGTCGCGTCTGAGAAGGGAACGCGGCGCCTCGTCGGCGTCGCGGCGCAGGGCATGACCGCCTGCCCGTGCGCGCAGCAGCTCGTGATGGGCACGTCGCGCGAGCGCCTCGCCCAGGACGGCTTCACCGAGGACGAGATCGCGCGCATCTTCGACCACGTGCCCGTCGCGACCCACAACCAGCGCGGCCTGGGCACCCTGCACATCGGCATGCCGGAGGACGCCGACACCGAGATCGACGCGCGCACGCTGCTCGACATCGTCGAGGGCTCGATGTCGTCGGAGATCTACGAGCTCATGAAGCGCTCCGACGAGGCCGCCGTCGTCGAGAAGGCCCACCGGCGCCCGCGCTTCGTCGAGGACTGCGTGCGCGAGATGATCGGCGGCGTGGTCGCCGATCTCGGCGCGCTGAGCGACGAGCACTTCGTGAGTGCCCGCCAGGAGAACCTCGAGACGATCCACCAGCACAACGTCGTCGCGGAGCGGTTCGGGCTCCTCGGCGAGTTGCGCCGCGAGCTCGGCACCGGCGAGGTCGCCGAGCATCACGTGTCGATGCGCGAGTGGCTCGACGCCGCCGGTACCTGAGCGTCGCCGCTTACGATCCGCCCGAGATCGGCGCGGCCTGTTCGCGCCGCGCCTCGGCCTCGCGCAGGACGCGCCGCAGGCCGAAGAAGTAGTCGATGCCGCTGATGACCGTGATCGCCACGGCGCCGTAGACGAGGCCGTCAACCCACACGGGCGTCGGCTCGCCCATCGCGATGACGCAGAAGATCGCCGCGACCTGCACGATCGTCTTGGACTTGCCCCACCAGTTCGCAGCGATCACGACGCCCTGCTGCTGGGCCTGCATGCGCGTGATCGTCACGGTGAGCTCGCGCGCGATGATGACCATGACGACCCACGGCGCGAGCCGGTGCAGCGAGACAAGCGCGACGAGCGCCGCGATGATCAGCAGCTTGTCGGCTATCGGGTCCATGAGCTTGCCGAACGTCGTGATCGCGTTGCGGCTGCGGGCGAGATAGCCGTCGACCGCGTCGGTGAACGACGCCACCGCGAAGACGATCGCGGCGAGCAGGTCCCCGTTGGCCGTCTCGTCGAGCAGCGCCACGACGAGCACCGGCACGAGCAGGATCCGCAGCAGCGTGAGGACGTTCGGCAGGTTCAGCGCGAACACAAGCGGCCACCCTATGCGGCAACCCACCGCATCGGCAACATCGAAACCGAGCTCCGGGAAGCGCGGGGCCCGGACCGCCGCGCCCCTAAGGCTTCAGCTTCCGTCCCGACCGGAACATCGCTGCGCTCCACGTCGCGGCGCCGATCGCGAACGCCGCGGTCACTCCGAGCGCGATGCCGATCGGGACGTCGCTCGTCTCCAGAAAGCCGTAACGGATCGCGTTGATGAGGTAGAAGATCGGGTTGACGTGGCTGATCTCCTGCCACGGCGACGGGAGCAGGTCGACGGAGTAGAACACCCCGCCCAGGAAGCTCAGCGGCAGGATCACGATGTTGTTGACGAAGCCCGCCTGGTCCCACGTCTCGGCGTACACGCCGACGATGACGCCCAGCGACGAGAACAGCACGAGGACGAGGATCACGGCGAACGCGAGCACGAGCGGCTGGCGCACGGGCACGTCCGTCACCGCGATCGAGAGCGCGAGCAACGACACGCCGATCGACAGCGCGCGCACGATGCCGCCGAACGACAGGCCGAGGTTGACCTCCCACGAGCGCATCGGCGCTGACAGGACATCGTTGAGGTAGCGGTCCGAACGCCCCTGGAAGACCGACGAGGAGTTGTTGCCGTACGCCGCCTGCGCCATCGCCATCGTGATGAGGCCGGGCACGATGAACATGTCGTAGGGGACGCCGTCGATCGACTTGATCCGCCCGCCGAGCGACAGCCCGAAGACGAGGATGAACAGAAACGACGCGAGCACGGGCGCCGCGATCGTCTGCGACCAGAGCTTGAGCACCCGCTCGGCCTCGCGGGCGCTCAGCGCGATGAGCCCGCGGTGGCGCTCGACGAGCCCGGTCACGCCGCCGTCCCCATCGCGCGCACGTAGGCGTCGGCGAGCGAGTCGGCGGCGTAGGCCTCGCGCAGCCCGTCTGCGGTGTCACGCGCGATGAGCCTGCCGTCGCGGATGAGCGCGATGTCCTCACAGAGCTCGTCGGCCTCCTCGAGGTAGTGCGTCGTGAGAAGGATCGTCGTGCCCTCGTCGTGCAGCCGGCGGATGTAGCGCCACAGCTCCAGGCGCAGCTCGAAGTCCACCCCCGCGGTCGGCTCGTCGAGGATGACGAGCCGCGGCTCGTGCATGAGCGCGCGGGCGAGCAGCAGGCGGCGGCGCATGCCGCCCGACAGCTTCGGCGCCCGCACGCCGGCCTTCGCGCGCAGGTCGAAGACGTCCATCATCTCGGCCGCTCGCCGCCGCGCCTCGGCGCGTCGCATGCCGAAGTAGCCGCCGTGGTAGAGCAGCGTCTCCTCGACGTCGAGGAAGCGATCGAGGTTCACGTCCTGCTCGGCGAGCCCGATCATGCGCCGGGCCTCCAGCGAGCCGTGCGGCTCGCCGAAGATGTCGATCTCGCCCGCCGTCACGCGGATGAGGTTGCAGACCGCGCTGATGATCGTCGTCTTGCCCGCGCCGTTGGGGCCGAGGAGCCCGAAGAACGCCCCGGCGGCGACGTCGAGGTCGAACCCGTCCACGGCGACGAAGCCGTCGTCATAGCGCTTGGTCAGGCCGCTGATCTGCAGAGCTGCGGGCACCCCGTCCAGGCTACCCACCCCGGTACGCCTCTCGAATAGTGGGCGTATCCGCGGTGAAGCGGCATGCTGCGACCCCTCCCACCACCCGCCGCGGCGGCGCTCCCGGTGCTCGACCTCCAGCCGCTTACCCAGGCGGCGAAGCTGCTCGGCGACGGGCTGGACGCGCAGCAGCCCTTCCACGCCGGCGTCACGTCGTGGCTCGTGATCGCCGTCTGGGCGGTCGTCGGGTACGCCGCGCTCGCGCGCCTGGCGACGCCGGGAACTCTGACTCGCAAGCCCGGGCCCGGATCGGGCTGTGTGCCAGGATGGCGGCATGCCTCTCGTCCCCACAGTCGTCGAGCGCACCGGCCGCGGCGAGCGCGAGTACGACATCTACTCGCGCCTGCTCAACGAGCGCATCGTCTTCCTCGGCACCCCCGTCAACGATCAGGTGGCCAACCTGATCGTGGCCCAGTTCCTTCACCTCGAGTCCTCGGATCCCGACAAGGACATCTCGCTGTACATCAACTCGCCGGGCGGGTCGATCTACGCGGGCCTGGCGATCTACGACACGATGCAGTTCATCAAGCCCGACGTGTCGACGATGTGCATGGGCGTCGCGATGTCGATGGGCTCGCTGCTGCTGGCTGCGGGGGCGAAGGGCAAGCGCTTCTCGCTGCCCAACTCGCGCATCCTCATCCACCAGCCGTCGGCCGGCTTCGAGGGGCAGTCCACGGACATCGAGATCCACGCGCGCGAGATCCTCGACATGCGCAAGCGCATCGACAAGATCTACGCGAAGCACACCGGCCTCACCGAGGAGCAGGTCAACAAGGACATGGAGCGCGACCGCTTCTTCAAGCCCGACGAGGCCGTCGAGTACGGTCTCATCGACCGGGTGCTCGACTCGCATTGACGCTGCCGTCGCTGTCGCTGCCCGAGACGCTCCTGCTGCTCGGCTTCGACGCGGACACGGGGACGGCGGCGCTCGACGGGATGTCGCTCGGGTATGCGCTCGCGGGCGCGCAGCTGAGCGAGCTCGCGCTCGCCGGGCGCGTCGCGGTGGATCCGGAGTCCGTCGTGGTCGTCGACACGACGCCCACCGGTGACGCCGAGCTCGACGAGCTGCTCGCGAAGATCGTGAGCACGCGCGACCAGCCGCGCCGGCCCGGGCATTGGGTGATGCGCCGCAAGTCCAAAGCGGTGCCGCTGTACATGCGCCGGCTCGTCCACACCGGCGCGCTGAGCAGCCGGCGCGTACGGATCCTCGGGCTCATCCCGCGCAGGATCTTTCCGATCGTCGATCAGGGGCTACACGCGCAGGCGCGCGAGGAGATCGAGGCCGCGCTGGCGGATCCCTGGCCGCCGGAGGCGCGGATGGCGGCGCGCATCGGGCTTGTCTCCGCGACGGGCCTCGCCGACCGGCTCGTCGCGGACGCCGGCGGCCGCGAGCGGGCGGCACAGATCGCGCGCGACGACGCGGTGGCGAGCGCCGTCCAGCGCGCGGTGGGCGCAGTCGGAAAACTGCAGCGATGAAGGATGCGGGTGCGAGGCGGCGGCCGGTGAGCACGGTCTGAGCCGCGAACCTGTAGTTGAGCCGCCTATACCGGCACAACAACAGGTTCGTCGCTGAGGTTGCGATCTCACCACCCTGCCACGGCACCCCGCACCCTCAGCCTTTATCGCTGCAGTTTCGTGGACCGACACCGCCCCGGCGCGCGGACGCCTAACCTGAACAGACTCCGAGTGGTGCCGACAGGTGCGGCTCATCGGGGCTCCATCTTGCGGGCACCGTAGACGAGGTCGGCGGGGCATCGTCCTTGGGTGATGCGCCCGGTGTGGGCGCGGTGGTT
>JAWVGM010000012.1:0-13267 GCA_033855075.1 Solirubrobacteraceae bacterium
GTCGACGCCTTCCGCGATTGGCTGACCTCGGTTTCGGCGCGGGCAGGCGCCACCGCGTGAGAGAGGCGCCGCTTATCGGCGCCGAGCGCATCGAAGCCCGGCTTCAGGATCGCAGCGAGGCCAACGCTCAGTTCTTCGAGGCCGAGGCCGAGCGCCTCGCCAAGCTATGCCACAAGATGGCCGAGCGCTTCGCGCGCGACGGCCGGCTCGTGGCGTTCGGGTCCTCGCCTGCCGATCGCTCCGATGCGCGTCACGTGGCGGTCGAGTTCGTCCATCCGGTGATCGTCGGCAAGAGCGCTCTGCCGGCGCTCGGGCTGGCGGGCGAGGGCGGGGACATCGCCCCCCAGGTCCTGCTCGAGGCCGAGGCCGAGGACATCGCGATGGCGTTCGGCGCCGAGCCGGACATTCTGGCCGCGATCGCCGCGGCGCGCGAGCGCGGCTGCCTGACGATCGCGTTCACGAAGGACTCGGGTGCCGAGTGGGAGTTCGATCTCTCGGCGATCGAGGACCCGTTGATCCGCCAGGAGATCGCCGAGACGCTCTACCACCTGCTGTGGGAGCTCGTCCACATCTTCCTCGACCATCGCGGGCTGCTCGAAGGCTCCAAGGCCAAGCCGGTGCACGACAGCGGCGCGTCGAGCTTCCTGTATCCGTTCCTCGGCCAGCAGGAGCACGACCTCGACGCGATCCTCGACGACGTGCGCAAGTCGATGCTCATGAAGGCCGAGGAGGTCACCGCCCTGCGCACGCAGACGCTGACCGAGGGCACCGACACGCTGCTCGCCGCGGCCGCCGTCCTGCGCGAGCGCCTCGACGCCGGCGGGCGGCTCATCGCGCTGGGCAACGGCGGGTCGGCGACCGATGCGATGGATGTCGTGGCGGACTTCCGCACGGCGATGTTCGGCGGACCCGCGCGCCGCGCGCTGGACCTCACCGAGGACACCGGGATCATCACCGCGGTGGCCAACGACATCGGCACCGACGCGATCTTCTCCCGCCAGGTCATCGCCTACGGGCGCCCGGGCGACGTGCTGCTCGCGCTGTCGACGAGCGGCAACTCGCTGAGCGTCCTCGAGGCGCTGCGCGAGGGCCGCCGGCGCGGCCTCGTGACGATCGCGTTCGTCGGCTACGACGGCGGCAACGTCGCCGCCGGGGGCGAGGCTGATCACATCGTGATCAGCCGCTCGCAGAACATCCCGCGCATCCAGGAGGCGCAGGCGAGCGTCTACCACGTGCTGCGCGAGCTCGTCGAGCTGGCCGAGCCCGAGCCGGACCGGTGAGCACGACGCCAGAGAAGGCCGCGGCGCGGCGCGTCCGTGCTCGCGTCGACGGGACGGTCCAGGGAGTCGGGTACCGCCCGTTCGTGTACCGCCTCGCCCACGAGCTCGGCCTCGCCGGCTTCGTGCTCAACGACGAGCGCGGCGTGCTCGTCGAGGCCGAGGGCACGCCGGACGCCGTCGACACGTTCGTCGCGCGGCTGCGCGAGGACGCGCCACCGCTGGCCGACGTCACCGGCGTCGATACCGAGGACATCGAGCTCGTCGGCGACGCCGAGTTCGAGATCGTCGCAAGCGAGCACGGCGGCGCGCCGACGGCGCCGGTCACGCCCGACAGCGCGACGTGCGCGGAGTGCCTGGCCGAGCTCGCCGACCCCCACGATCGCCGCTATCGCTATCCGTTTCTGAACTGCACGAACTGCGGACCGCGCTTCACGATCGTGACCGGCATCCCGTATGACCGGCCGATGACGACGATGGCGGCCTTCGACATGTGCGACGCCTGCCAGGCCGAGTACGACGATCCGCTGGACCGTCGCTTCCACGCACAGCCCAATGCCTGCCCGGTCTGCGGGCCGCGGGTGAGGCTGCGCGAGCGCGATGGCAGCGTGGTCGAGTTCGACGCCGAGGACGAGGTGCGCGCGGCCGCCGACGACCTGCTCGCCGGCAAGATCCTCGCGGTGAAGGGGCTCGGTGGCTACCACCTCGCGTGCCGGGCCGACGACGAGGACGCCGTGGGCAGGCTGCGCGCGCGCAAGCATCGCGAGGACCGCCCGTTCGCACTGCTCGTCGCCGACGTCGACATGGCGCGCACCCTCGTCGAGCTCGACGCTGCCGAGGAGGCGCTCCTCACGTCGCGGGCACGACCGATCGTGCTCGCGCGCAGGCTGGCCGACGCCCCGGTGGCGGACGCCGTCGCGCCGCGGGCGCCCGATCTCGGGCTCATGCTCCCCTACACGCCGCTGCACCAGCTGCTCATCTCCGATGCGGGCGTGCCGCTCGTCATGACGAGCGGCAACCTCTCCGACGAGCCGATCGCCTTCGTCGACGACGACGCCGGCGAGCGCCTCAGCGCGATCGCCGACCGCCTGCTCACGCACAACCGCTCGATCGCCACGCGCACCGACGATTCCGTCGTGCGCGTCGTGCGCGAGCGGCCGATGTTGCTGCGCCGCTCGCGCGGCTACGTGCCCGCGGCGATCGACCTGCCGATCACGTGCATCGCGCCGATCCTCGGCACCGGCGCCGAGCAGAAGAACGCCTTCTGCATCGGCGCGGGGGAGCGCGCCTGGATGAGCCATCACATCGGCGATCTCAAGAACTACGAGACGCTCGAGTCGCTCAGGACCGGTATCGAGCACTTCGAGCGCCTGTTCGAGGTCAACCCTGTGCTCATCGCTCACGACCTGCACCCTGACTACCTGTCGAGCAGCTACGCCCGCCAGCGCGAGGAGGCCGGCGGCGTCGCGCTGACCGGCGTGCAGCACCACCACGCCCACCACGCCGCGACGCTCGCCGAGCACGGCGAGACGGGCCTCGCGGTCGGGGCGATCTTCGACGGCACCGGCTACGGAACCGACGACACGGTCTGGGGCGGCGAGTTCCTCGTCGCCGGCCTCGTGGACTTCCAGCGCGTCGGGCACCTGTGGCCCGTGCGCATGCCCGGCGGCGACCGCGCGGTGCGCGAACCGTGGCGGATGGCGTGCGCCTGGCTGACGGTCATGCACGAGCGGCTCGTGGCGGAGCGATCGACGTTTCCGGCCGCCTTCGAGCCCATCGCCCAGCAGCGCTGGAGCATGGTCTCGCGGCTCGTGACCCAGGGGACCGGCTCGCCGTTCACCTCGAGCGCGGGTCGGCTGTGCGACGCGATCGCCGCGATGTGCGGCGTGCGCCTCGAGGTCAGCTACGAGGGTCAGGCGGCGATCGAGTTCGAGGCGCTCGCCGAGCCGGGTGAGGCCGAGCCCTATCCGTTCCGTGTCGACACGACCGATCCGACACTGATTCTCGATCCGCGCCCGATGATCATCGCCGTGCTCGCGGACCTCGCGGACGGCGTGCCCGTCGAGACGATCTCCGCGCGCTTCCACGCCGGCTTGGCGCGGGCGACGGCCGAGGTCGTGGCGTTCATCGCGGTCGAGGCGAGCCTCGACACGGCCGTCCTGTCGGGCGGCGTGTTCCAGAACCGCCTGCTGCTCACGCTCACCTCGGCGGCGCTCGAAGAGGCGGGGCTGCGCGTCCTCGTGCCCGAGCGCCTGCCGCCGAACGATGGCCAGATCGCGTATGGCCAGGTGGCCGTAGCGGCCGCGCGCCACGGGGTGTGACGTCGCCCGAAGGTCGCCGGACCACCCGCCGCGCGGGCGTGCCCGGCGACCGGAGTGGCGAAACCGTATCCTGTGGCGGTGGAGCGCTTCGCCCTCAGTGAGCGGTGGTGCGGCTGGAAGGATCTGGACGCGATCTTCAGCGCTGCTCGCGCCGCGGTCGAAGCCGGTCCGTTCGACCCGCCCGTGCTCGAGGTCGTGTTTGACGCGGACTTCGATCCGCTCACGGTGAACACGCTGGAAGAGGCCGCCGCGCAGCTGCGGGCGAACCCGCGCGTGATGTCGATGGAGATCGAGCTCACGCACATAAACGAGGACGACGCGCGCATCACGCTCGAGTACAACGGCCACTGGCTGCAGCTCAACGGCTACGGCAACGACTGGGAGCGGGCAAAGGGCGCCTACGACGCTGCGCAGGCCGAGCTCGCCCGGGTCTTCGGGATCACGACGTTCAAGCTGCCGACGCTGCCCCGCGACACGGTGGCCGAGACGCGCAAAAAGCTCGAGATCGACTCACTTGAGGCGGCGCTCGGGAGCACCGAGGACGACGAGCGACTCAAGGACCTGTAGACCCAGGCCGGCGCGACTCCCAGTCGTCGTCGGCGAGCACGTCGTCGGCCTCGGTCGAGTTCCAGTCCGGCACCGCCAGCGTCCCGTCCTCGTTTGTGGCGATCCGGTCCGGCGGCCAGCGCTGCGCGTAGGGCGGGCGCTCCCAGACCCACTGCTCGCCGGTGTAGGCGTAGTGGAAGCGGATGTTGCGCAGGAGGTCCTTGCGGTGCTCGGAGCACGCGTAGCGCATCGGCCCGAGCAGCCCACCGGCATGCCACACGAGCCAGCGGCCGGGCATCGCATCGATGAACTCGCCGAAGAGATCCTCACGGCTTGTCGCACCGATGCTCGCCCGGGTCGCGTCATCCGCGACGCGGCCACAGATGTCGCAGCAGAACCAGTACTTCACCGGCATGAGCGCATCATGCCACTCCTAGTGGGTGTGCTCGTGAACCTCCTCCAGGCCCTCTTCGTGCACGTGCGTGTGGGCGTGCGTCTCGCCGTCGTGCTCGTGCTCATGCTCGTGCTCGACGTGCTCGTGGTCGTGATCGGTGTGGGCGTGCTCGTGGGTCTCGCCGTCGTGCTCGTGCGCGTGCGCGTGCGCGTCATCGTGGGTGTGGTCGCTGTGCTCGTTCATGCTGCTCCTTCGCTGTTCGATGTCGTGTGTGTGGGTGTGGGCGGACTGTCGGCCGCCCCGGCTCTGAGGTGCTCGATGTGGCGCAGGGCCTCGTCGAGCAGGCTGGCCACGTGCGAGTCGTAGAGCCCGTAGATCACGTGGCGCCCGTTGCGGTTGCCCTGGACCAGTCCCAGGTCACGCAGGATCCGCAGCTGGTGTGAGACGGCCGGCTGTTCCATCTCGACGGCCTCCGTCAGCTCGCTGACGGTGCACGGCGCCTCGCGCAGGCGTCCGAGGATGCGGACGCGGCTCGGGGTCGCCAGCGCGCCCATGACGCGCGCCACATGACGTGCGTCTTCAGCGCCGACGGGGGTGCTCGAGGTGACACCGTGGGCCTGACTCATCTGCACAGATGCTTACATGCACACTCGCGCATGTCAAACCAGAAGGGGTGTCCGCGGGCTTGAACAGCAGCCACAAGGGACGAGGGAGCGAATGCCTCGTTGTCGAATTTGCTGCGCGTCGCGCGGCATAGGCGACATTCATGCCCGACCCGGCGCCTCGCGACGCGCCCCGGCACCCGCTCGCTCACTCCGGCATCGCTGCAGTTCGAAGTGCCGCGCGGTCAGGTCGCTCGCTCGGACGGCTGCAGGTGCGCCGTCCACTTCTCTTCGATGCGGCCCAGACGCCACACCGCCAGTGCGATGACCCACGTGGCGACGAACAGCCCGACGATGAAATAGCCGATGAGGTTGAAGTCCAGGTCCGCCAGCCAGTCCCAGAAACCGCCCGTCAAGCTGAGCTTGCTCGATAGCACCTGCAGCAGCTCGATCGTGCCGATGAGCAGCGCCACGGCGACCGACAGCCCGGTGATGGTGATGTTGTAGAAGACCTTGCGCACCGGCTTTGAGAACGCCCAGCCGTAGGCGAAGTTCATGAAGGCGCCATCGATCGTGTCCAGCAGCGACATGCCGGCGGCGAAGAGGATCGGCAGGCAGAGGATCGCGTAGAAGGGCAGGCCGCCGGTGGCCGCGGCGCCCGCCGTGGCGAGCAGCGCGATCTCGGTGGCCGTGTCGAAGCCGAGGCCGAAGAGCATGCCCAGCGGGTACATGTGCCACGGCTGCTTGACCGCTCGGGTGGCCTTTCCCAGAAACCGGTTCAGCAGCCCGCGGTTGTTGAGCTGATCCTCGAGGCGCTCCTCGTCGAAGTCTCCGTGGCGCATGCGCCGGAAGACCTTCACGATCCCGTACAGGATCACGAGGTTGATGATCCCGATCAGAAACAGGAACGTGCCGGAGACCGCCGGCCCGATCAGCCCGGTCACCTGGTGCAGCGTGGATCCGTCGTCGGCGACGTCGCCGCTCAGCCCGCGGATGCCGAACGCGAACAGCGCCGCGAGCCCGAACACGATCGTCGAGTGGCCGAGCGAGAAGAAGAAGCCGACGCTCAGCGGGCGCTGCCCGTCGGTCATGAGCTTGCGCGTCGTGTTGTCGATCGCGGCGATGTGGTCGACGTCGAAGGCGTGGCGCATGCCGAGCGTGTAGGCGGTGATGCCGACGCCGATCCCGAAGACCCCGCTGCTGCCCCCGAGATCGAAGTGATGGGGCACGATGAACGCGAACAGCAGGAAGAAACCCACGACGTGCAGGAACGCGATGAAGCCGAACAACATCGCCGCGCGGCGCCATTCGGCGGGGGTGAGCGAACCCCTGATCCGCTGCCAGCGCGAGCCCATGATCCGACCCTAAACGGACACCTGCGCTATTGCAAGTCGGTGACGAGAACGACCTACCTGCACGAAGGTCGGGCTACCGCGCGCAGCGCTCGCACAGCCCGACGATCGGGAAATGCGAGAAGCGCGCCTCGAAGCCGGACAGTTCGCGGACCATGTCGCGCACGCCGTCGAGCGCTGACGGGTCGACCGATTCCAGCGCGCCGCACGACTCACAGGCGATGTACTCGCGGTCACCGGTGCCCTCGAGCACGTAGCGGCCGGGACCGTGGCCCGCGTGGAAGTGGCGCACGAGGCCCAGCTCGCCGAGGGTCTCCAGGTTGCGGTACACCGAGGCGATGTCCGACTGCGTCATCCGGCCGCCGAGGCCGTCGGCGATGTCCTCGGCCGAGATCGGCCCGCCGGCGGCCAGGAGCGCCTCGAGCACGAGCCGCCGCGCCGAGGTCAGGCGCAGGCCGCTGCGCCGAACGGCCTCGATCGCCTCGTCGAGGTCGGCGACGACGACGGGCGTGCGATCTGGCGAGACGGTCATGGCTGAAGCCTACGCTCCCGTGCGGGCGCCGCTACTCCTCCGGCGGCGGGTTCAGCAGTGCCCCGATCACGCCGCAGGACAGCAGCGCCAGCACGAGCAGCGAGACGAACGTCAGGATGCTCACGCCGTCGCGAACGGCTGCCGCGACCGTGAGAAACGCGAGCCCGCCGATGAACAGGATCACGAGCGCCAGGATCGCCGTGCGCGTGCTCAATAGACGGGAAAGCGCGGCGGTGGGCTGTCGTCCTTGTGGCGTCCGGCGAAGAGCTTGATCGCGAGCAGGCCGAACGCGAAGCCGCCGATGTGCGCGAAGTACGCGACGCCTCCGCCTCCGCCGGTCGGGTCGGACATGTCCAGGTAGCCGAAGGCGATCTGCTCGAGGAACCAGAACCCCAGGATCACGAACGCGGGGAGCTCGAGGATCGTGAAGAAGAGGATGACGGCGATGACCGTGACCACACGGGCGCGCGGGTAGAGCACGATGTACCCGCCGAGCACGGCGGCGATCGCGCCCGAGGCGCCGATCGTCGGAGCCAGCGCGTTCGGGTCGACGACGACCTGCAGCCCGAACGCCGCGAGGCCCCCGAGCAGGTAGAAGACGATGAACTTCACGGGGCCCATCGCGTCCTCGATGTTGTTGCCGAAGATCCACAGGAAGAGCATGTTCCCGCCGAGGTGCAGCAGGCCGCCGTGCATGAACATCGCGGTGAACGGGGTGATCCACGTCGGCGGCTGCGAGCCGCCCACCCGTCCACATCCGATCGCCTGCCCGACGATCACGCAGTGATCAGACGGGTGTGTGACCTCGTAGGGGATCACCCCGTAGTCGATGAGGTTCTGCAGGTAGTGCGGGTCGCTCGGGCTGCCGAACGACAGGCCGCCGCGCTGCCAGAGGAAGTACGCGAGCACGTTGATCGCGATCAGTGTGATCGTGACGTACGGCGTGCTCTGGGTCGGGATGTTGTCCTTGAGCGGGAACATGCGCGGACGTCGCGGCTGACCCTACCGGCGGCAGGGCGGCGCTCAGCCGCTGGCCGCTGCCAGCGGACCGCTGCCCGCCTCGTCCTGCGCGATGTGCTGGTCGGCGTGATAGCTCGAGCGAACGAGCGGCCCGGCGGCGATGTGCTCGAAGCCGAGCGCGTACGCGGCCTTCTCGAGCGCCGTGAACTCGTCGGGATGCCAGTAGCGCACGACCGGAAGATGACGCTCGGTCGGGCGGAGGTACTGACCGACGGTGAGCACCTGGACGCCGTGCTCTCGCAGGGCCCCGAACGTATCGACCATCTCGTCGTGCGTCTCGCCCAGTCCGACCATGAGGCCGGACTTCGTCGTGACCTCGGCGCCGCCCATCTCCTTGGCGTTGCGCAGCACCCGGCAGGAGCGTTCGAAGCGCGATCCGCGGCGGGCGACCGGATACAGCCGCGGCACGACCTCGACGTTGTGGTTGAACACGTCGGGACGCTCGGCGATCACCTTGGCGAGCGGCATCTCCTGGCCGCGGAAGTCGGGCGTGAGGACCTCGACCTTGCAGCGCGGCGCCTGGGCGCGGATCTGGCGGATGACGCCGACGAACGCCGATGCGCCGTAGTCGGGCAGGTCGTCGCGGTCGACGGACGTGATGACCGCGTGGCGCAGCCCCATCTTGGCGATCGAACGCGCGACGCGGGCGGGCTCGAGCGGGTCGTTCCACGTCGGCTTGCCAGTGCGCACGTTGCAAAAGCCGCACCGGCGGGTGCAGGTGTCGCCGAGGATCAT
This sequence comes from Solirubrobacteraceae bacterium, assembly GCA_033855075.1. Taxonomy (GTDB): domain Bacteria; phylum Actinomycetota; class Thermoleophilia; order Solirubrobacterales; family Solirubrobacteraceae; genus CADCVQ01. The sequence continues at coordinate 8,780 of JAWVGM010000012.1, forward strand.
GAACGTCGCGGTGCCGCGCTCCCAGCACTCCCCCACGTTCGGGCACGCGGCCTCCTGACAGACGGTGTGCAGGTTCTCGTCCTTGATGAGCTTCGTCAGCTCGCGGTAGCGCTCGCCGCCGGGCGCCGGGACCTTGAACCAGGGCGGCTTGCGCTCGCGCAGCGGCCGCACATCGGGCCCGAGCACGCTGAGGACATCCATGCCGCCGGGGTTGGCGCGCGAACGAGTCGAGAGCCTGCGGTCGTCGCCGGACATCGCTTCATCGAGGGTAGCGGAGCCCCTCGTGAAAAAACCCGCAGACGCGCGCGAGGACAGTAGGTTTGCTCGCGAGCCAGGGGACGTGGGGGATGGCGACCCTTCAGCGATCCGTGCGATCGCGCTCCGCGCGAGCGTCATCGGAGATATGGGAGGGGACATGAGGCAGGTTTTCGGCAGGGGCTTGGCAGCGGCCGTCATCGTCGTCGTCGTGAGCTTCGGGCTGGTCGCGTGCGGCGGGAGCGACAAGAAGAGCGGGGACACGCTCTCCAAGTCCGAGCTGGCGACCAAGGCGACGACGATCTGCAAGGCCGCCACCGAGAAGGGCAACAAGATCCAGACGCCGTCGAATCTCGCCGACGCGAACGCCGCGGCCGCCTACTTCACCAAGCTCGTCGACCTGACCCAGAAGCAGACCGACGACCTGAAGGCCCTCAATCCCGCGGACGACATCAAGACCGACTGGGACGCATACATCGCGCAGCAGCAGAAGGCCACGGATCTGCTGAAGCGGACCAGGGACGCAGCCAAGAGCAAGGACGTCAGCGGACTGACGAACTTTCAGACAGAAGCGCCGCAGATCCAGAAGGACACGGACGCGGCCGGAGCCAAAGTGGGAGTGAATTGCTGATGCTGAAGACGTCGATGGTGCCGGTCGCGGTCGTAGCGTGCCTGGGTATCGCGGCATGCGGTGGCGGGGACAAGAAGCTCTCGAAGACGGACCTCGCCAAGAAGGCCGACGCGATCTGCAAGGACAGCGCGAGCAAGTCCGCCAAGATCACGCAGCCGGCGGACCTCACCGCCAACCCGCAGGCCGCGGCGGAGTACTTCGGGAAGGTCCTTCCGGTCGCGGAGAATCAGACCAAGAAGTTCGAGGACCTCAAGCCCAAGGACGACGTCAAGGCTGCCTGGGACCAGCTGGTCGCTCGCCAGAAGCAGGGAGAGGACACGCTCAAGACCATCCTGGCCAAGGCGAAGGCCAAAGATCGCAGCGGGATCGTGGACCTGGCCAAGCTGGGGCGCATCGACAAGAAGTTCCGCGCTGAGGCAACGGCGATCGGCGCCACCGGATGCGCGTCGTGACCACCGCGAAGGGTGTCCCAGCGCTCGCGATCGTTGCGAGCCTGGGGCTGGCGGCGTGCGGTGGGAGCAGTGACAAGAAGCTCTCCAAGGGCGACCTGGCCAAGAAGGCCAACAAGATCTGCCAGAAGGCCCGCGATGACAGCGAAGCGGTTCCTCAGCCCACGGATCTCTTCCAGAACCCCGTCGCGGCCGCGGACTACTTCACGAAGGTCGAGCCGATCCTGAAGACGCGGACCGCCGAGCTTGCGAAGCTCAAGCCCGAGGCCGACATCAAGCCGGCCTGGACGCAGTTCGTCGCGCGCCAGAAGCAGGCCTACGGAGTAATCGTCACGGTCCGCGACAAGGCGAAGGCGAAGGATCCGCGCGGCCTCCAGGATCTCGCGAAGGCCGCGCGGATCGACAAGAAGCTCACGACCGAGGCCGCCGCGGTAGGAGCGACCACGTGCGCCAACGACTGACGCTCGTAGCGATCCTCGCGGTCGCGCTCGTCGCCGGCGGCTGCGGCTCCGACGACAAGAAGTCAAGCGGGGACAAGACGACGACGACGGCGGCGTCAGACGATCCGGGCGGCAAGATCCGGGTCGTCTACGACCCGCCGGCAAACCAGGTGGCTGCGCAGGCCAAGGAGATCCTGCACCTCGGCGGCACGGACGGCGTCGCCGCCGGCTTCACGCACTCGTTCAAGCTGACGCACAACATCAAGGTCCACGTGGTCAACGGGTTCGTCGGACCCAACTACAACCCGCAGAACAAGACGATCACGCTGTCCTACGGGTTCGTCGACTTCACGGCCGGTGTGCTGAAGCGGAACTTCCCCGAGCTGCGCACGAACGACGCGGAGTTCGGCAAGCAGCTCGCGGCCGTCGACGGGTTCATCCTCGTCCACGAGTTCGGGCACGTGTTCGTCGACATCTTCGAGCTGCCGGTGCTCGGCAAGGAGGAGGACGCGGCCGATGCGGTGGCGACCGTGTTCCTGACGCGCCAGGTGAAGAACGGCGACGAGTACGCGTTCGACGCCGCGCGTTTCTTCAACGCGCTGTCCGCGCGCCAGCGCCACCTCGCGCCGTCGGATTACTTCGACGAGCACTCGCTCGACAAGCAGCGGGCGTACAGCATCGTCTGCCTGATCGCGGGCTCCAGCGAAGCCGACTACAAGGCGGTGGCCAAGCTCGGGATCCTCAGCCAGGAGCGCGAGGCGCGCTGCCCGGCTGAGTACAAGCAGAAGGTGACGTCGGTCGAGGGGCTGCTCAAGCCCCACGTCCGAGCGTAACGTCGCCCGACGGCGAAACCAGATACATCAGGTCCGACGCGAGCAGGCCGTAGCCCTCGGCCTGCCCGCCGAGCTCGGCGTACAGGTCGACGACCTCGACGTCGAAGCCGGCCGCGCGCAGGCGGTCGCTGATGTCGGGCGCATAGAGGCGGACGTGGTCGTGCTGAAGGAACTCGCGCTCGCGGTCGTGCGGTGTCGTGATCGAGGGGTCCTCGTACGTGTGCTCGCGCTCCAGCGCGAGGGGGACCATGACCAGGCAGCGGCCGCCGGGCGCCGTCACGCGCCGCAGCTCTGCCATCGCCGCGGCGTCGTCGGGCACGTGCTCGAGCACGTGCGAGCAGATGACGAGGTCAAAGGCGCCGTCGGGCAGGTCCAGCCGCGTGATGTCGAGCTGCAGGTCGACGCCCGAGCCGTCGAGGTCCGCCGTCACGTAGCGCAGCCCCGGAACCTCGCTCAGGCGCTGTCGCAGGCACCACTCGGGCGCGAAGTGCAGCAGCGAGCGCGCCTCGCCGAGCAATTCGGGCCGGCGCTCGAACAGCAGCCACTGCGCGCGATGGCGCTCGTGCGAGCCGCAGCGCCAGCAGAGCGCGCCGCGCCGGTTGGGTTCGTCCTTGAAGGCGTCGAACGCGCTGTCGCAGACGGGGCAGCGCACCGCGTCGCCGCGGTGGCGTGCCGTCGCCTTGCGCAGGCGCAGCGCATCGCGGACCCGGCTGACTCCCATCGCCATAGGATCCCATCGATGAGCGTCGTCAAGATCAACGCGATCACCGTCCCGCGCGAGCGCTTCGAGGAGTTCGAGCAGCGCTTCGCCTCACGCGCGGGCAAGGTGTCGAGCGCCGAGGGGTTTGAGGCCTTCGAGCTCCTGCGTCCCAACGACGAACGCGCGGTCTGCCTCGTGCTCACCCGCTGGCGCTCGGAGGAGGACTTCCAGGCCTGGCTGACCGGCCCGGACTTCGCCGCCGGCCACTCGCAGCACCGCAAGGGCGGCCCGGTGGGAACGTCCAGCGAGCTGTGGTCCTTCGACGTGCTCGAGCTCGAGGGCCCGGCCGAGGGCTGACGTCGCGCGGTTCTCGAACTGCGGCGATGAAGGATGAGGCAGCGGAGCGCCCTGCCGGGCCCGTGCGATCACGGTGCGTCAGGAGCTTGGACGCGGTGCGCGTGAACCCGACGTCTCGCGGCCCCTCGGGCCAGGTCGCTCCGTCACCCCTTTGTCGATGCTGTTTGGTCGGTCATCGCCGCGCTGAGCTCGGAGACGTCCACCGCACGCACCGTGCGCTCGAAGGCCTCTGCGAACCGCGCGGCGGCGCGCTCGCGAAACGCGGCGAGCAGCTCGCCGCTGCCGCGCGTCTCCTTCAGCACCGAGGTCATGCTCACGCCATCGAGGCCGCACGGCACGACCCACTGAAACGGCTGCAGATCGTTCTGCACGTTGACGGCGAACCCGTGGGTCGTCACGCCGCGCGCGACGTGCACGCCGATCGAGGCGATCTTGCGATCCTCGATCCAGACTCCCGTGAAGTCGGGCCCCTCGTCCGGTCGCGCCCGCGCCTCGATGCCGGCGTCGGCCAGGGCCGCGACGATGGCCCGCTCCATCGTGCGCACGTAGTCGATGACATCGTCGATGCGCATGATCGGATAGCCGACGAGCTGGCCGGGCCCGTGGTAGGTGACCCGCCCGCCGCGGTTCGTGTCCACGATGTCGATGCCCTGGGTGAGGTACCAGGCCTCGCCCATCGGCAGCTCGCTGGGGTCCGAGCGGCGCCCGCGCGTGTAGACAGGCGGGTGCTCGAGGAGCAGCAGCACGTCGGGCAGCCGTTCTTCCTGGCGCGCCGCACGCACGCGTTCCTGGAGCGCGAGCGCGTCGCGGTACTCCACGACCG
>JAWVGM010000013.1:0-8073 GCA_033855075.1 Solirubrobacteraceae bacterium
CGCGCGCTTACCGGATGCCATGAGCGAGAACCTCCTTCGCGAGGTCGCGATAGGACTGGGCGGCCGTGCCGTCCGGGTCGTATTTCAAGACCGACATCCCCTGGACCGGGGCTTCCGCGAAGCGCACCGTCTTCTTGATCCGCGACGCGAACAGCCGATCGCCGAAGTTCTCCTCGAGGATCTCGATCGCTTCCTTGGCGTGAACCGTGCGCATGTCCATCATCGTCGGCAGGATGCCTTCGATCTGGACGTCGGGGTTGAGGTTCTCGCGAATCATCTGGAGGGTGTTCTGCAACTGGATCAGGCCGCGCATCGACAGATACTCGCACTGCACGGGGACGATCACCTTGTGTGCGGCCGTCAAAGCGTTGATCGTGAGCAGCCCGAGCGACGGCGGCGTGTCGATGCAGATGAAGTCGTAGTCGTCCTCGACGCCCTTCAAAGCCTTGGTCAGCGAGCGCTCCCGCCCGATCTGCGTGGACATCGCGATCTCGGCGCCGGCGAGGTCGATCGAGGCGCACGCGACGTCGATCTCGCGCTTGTGGACGACCTGCTTGATCGGGATGTGATGCACGAGCACGTCGTACATCGAGAGCTCGAGCGTGTCCGGGTCGATGCCCTGGGACATCGTCAGGTTGCCCTGCGGGTCCATGTCGACGCACATCACACGGTGCCCGGTCTCTGCGAAGGCGGCCGCCAGGTTCAGGGTCGTCGTGGTCTTGGCCACGCCGCCCTTCTGATTGGCGAAGGCGATGATCCTGGCCTTCTTCTGCACGGGAAGCTCCGTTGGGGTCGGGAAACCGGACACGTCGGCTCTATTCGCACGTGTGCGGGGGATTCCTTCCGGCGAACGTGTCCATCGTGCCGCGCGCGCAAGTAGCGCCTGTCGCCGGCCGAGGTGGTGCGCGGCGCGCTCGCACAGGCACACGTGATCGCGTACCGTGTCGAGCGGACCGCGTCTCGTTTTGCGCCAGCGTTGCGGGACGGCGGCACAGTGCACCCGCGCCTCTACCAGGGCGATGTCGCACGCGAGAGGCAAGCGATGACCCGAGCAGTGCGCCAGGTACGCCCGTCGATCCCGTTGTTGGCGGGGCTGTGGGTGCTGCTGGCGCTCGCGGCTCCCGCGCAGGCGGCTCAACCGACTGTCGGCTTGGGAGTGGCAAGCAGCTTCGCGGCCCTGGCTGGCTCGACGGTCACGAACACCGGCCCGACTGTGCTCAACGGCGACCTCGGAGTGAGTACGGGTACTTCGATCACGGGGTTTCCGCCCGGAACCGTCAACGGGACCGTCCACGCGGCGGACGCCGTCGCGGCTCAGGCGCAATCGGACGCGACGACGGCGTACAACGACGCGGCCGGGCGGATCCCCGCCGTTGCGCTCCCGGGCGATCTCGGCGGGCTCGTACTGACCGCCGGCGTCTACCGTCGGGCGTCCTCGTTGTTGCTAACAGGCGACGTGACGCTCGACGCGCAGGGCGACCCCAACGCCGTCTTCATCTTCCAGGTCGGCTCGTCGCTCACCACGGCGTCGAGCAGCCGCGTGCTGCTGGCCGGCAATGCACAGGCCTGCAACGTCTTCTGGCAGATCGGCAGCTCGGCGACGCTTGGAACCGACACCGCCTTGACGGGAAACCTTCTGTCCCTCCAGTCGATCACGCTGAACACGCGCGCCACGATCCAGGGCCGGGCCATAGCCCGCAACGGCGCCGTCACGCTCGACGCCAACCCGATCAGCGGGGCAAATTGCGCGCCCGGTCCCGGCGGAACGCCTCCCGCCGCGCCCGCGGCCGCGGTCACGAACGGCACGGCATTCGTCACGGCCCAGCCGCGCGACGGCGCGCGGTTCGGTACCGAGGGGTGCGTCGATGGCGGATTCCGGGCCTTGGTGAGCGGCCTTTTCATCCGCCGGGTCACGTTCCTGCTCGACGGCCGCAGCATCGGAACCCAGCGCAAGGCGCCGTTCGCGGTCCTGATCCACCTTCACCGGGGGATCCACAAGGTGAGGGCTCACGTGACTTTCACCGATGGCACCCCGACGAGGGACATCAGCTTCCGATTCCGAGCGTGCGAGCAGGCAGCGCAGCCCACTCCCGCAGCCCCCAAGTTCACGGGCTGAGCACGGCTCGTAGCAATCGACGGCGATGCTCTGCCACTGGGATGACGTGCCGTGGATGGCGCATGAGCATGGCGACATTCGCCGTGAGCGCCGCCGCTTGGGCGCCGCTGCCGGTGCGGTCGGCGTCGGGCTCAGCCGCTACCGGATCGCGCCGGGCCGCCGCGCGATGCCGCTGCACGTGCATGCCGACGAGGAGGAGATCTTCTTTGTGCTGTCGGGCTCGGGCCACAGCTGGCAGGACGACGCGCTGCACGAGGTGCGTGCCGGGGACGTCGTCGTGCACCGCCCGTCCGAGGAGGCACACACGCTCGTCGCGGATTTCGGCGAGCCGCTCGACGTGCTCGCGTTCGGCAGCGGCTCGCCCACCGGGCTGACGCAGCTGCCGCGCGCGGGCGTCACGTGGGTCGGCGCGCGCTGGCTGCCGCAGGACGCACCGCATCCGTTCGAAGCCGAGCCGCCCGCGCCCGAGCTGCCGCCGGTCGCGCCGCGGCCGGACACGATCGTCGCGCTCGACGACGTCGAAGGCGCGCACAAGATCAAGGGCCGCGTCGAGCGCGTGCGCCGCGACCTCGGGCGGGCCGCCGGCTCGGTGCGAAGCGGCCTGCAGCACGTGACGATCCGCGCGGGTTCGCGCTCGTCCCCGCGCCACTGCCATTCGGTCGAGGAGGAGCTGTTCGTCGTCCTCGAAGGTGACGGCGTCGTGCTGCTCGGCGACGACGAGCACCCTGTGCGCGCCGGGTCGATCGTCGCGCGCCCGCCCGCGACCGGCGTCGCGCACGCGTTCCAGGCCGGCGCGGACGGCATGACGATGCTCGCCTACGGCACGCGCGAGCCGAGCGACATGTGCTGGTACCCGGACTCGAGCAAGGTCGCGTTTGGCGGCCTCGGCGTCGTCGCGCGGGTGCAGCAGCTCGGCTACTGGGACGGCGAGGTCTAGCGGGCGCGGACCTGCAGGACGGCCCGCTAGTAGACGTGGAACGTCGAGCTCGTCGTCGCGATCGCGCCGTCGCGGCCGGTCGCCCTGGCGATGGCGCGGAACGTCCGCCGGCCGCGTGAGCTGAGCTTCCCGCGGGCGAAGCGCGTCGCCTCGACCGTCAGCTTCGCGCCGGCCGGGCCCGGCGCCACGCGAAACGCGCTGCCCATCGGCCGCAAGCCGGTCCCGAGGACCTCGAACAGCCGCACGTCGACATCCGCGACGGGGCGCGTGGCCGTGACCTGGAACGTCAAGCCTCGTTCGAGGAAGCGGTTGATCGACCGCTGGCTGTAGACCGGGATGGCGAGCATGAGCTTCGGCGCCCCGAGCACGGTGCCGTTGGACTGGGGCGGCGGCGAGGTGCCGTTGGCCGCCGCCGGCGGCGGGGGCGGGGGCGGCGGGGGCGGGGTCCCGGCGGTCACGATCACCGGCAGCGCCTTGATCGGGAAGCGCGGCGAGTCGAAGAACGAGTTGATCGTCCGCTGGCGCGCGCCTGTGGGATCGGCCATGGGTTCAGAGCTCCGTCGGGATGTCCAGGTTGTACGGGTAGCGCTCCTGGTAGTCGATCGCCACCTGGATCGCCAGCGCGTCGCCGCCCAGCGGCGCGAGGATGTTGATGCCGACCGGGATGCCGGTGTTCGTGTCGCGCCCGACCGGGACGTTCACCGTCGGCCAGCCGGTCGTGTTCGTCCGGCTCGAATCCGAGCCTGCGAAGCCGCCCGTGAAGTCGTCCGCGCGGTCAGGCGGCGTCTGGAGCTTCTCGGGCCAGAGCATCACCGCGATGTCGTTGTCGGCGAAGATCTTCGCCCACTTCTCGCAATGCTCCTTGCGCACCCGGTAGGCCCCGATGAGGTCGTCGGAGGTATACGAGGCCGCCCGCATGATGAGCGCGTCCTTCGCCGGCACGTTGCCCGGATTGACGTTGGCCGAGCGGCGAAAGCGCGTCCGCACCGCGCCCTCGAGCAGCGGGTTGTCCGCCGCGGTCGTCGCATACGTGTCCTTCAGGACGAACGCGTTCTCGGCCGTGCTCCAGATCGTGTTCGCGGACACGGCGGCCCCCGAGAAGATGTCCGGCAGCGACGCCTTGAAGTACGTCGTGTCGTTGAGCTGGGATACCGGCGCGGTGATCGTGACGATCTCGGCGCCGAGCGCGCGGAACTGCTCGACGGCCGCGCGCAGGCGGTCGCGGATGCCCGGCGCCCACGTCGTCGTCTGGTTGTCGGTCTCGATCGTCGAGCCGATCCGCACGCCGGCGAACGGCTTGTCGGCGGGCCGCGGCGCGAGCGGGTACGTCGCAGGCCGGGGCGGCGACTGCAGCGAGCGCGGGTCGTTGGAGTCCGGGCCGCCGAGGATGCCGAGGAGGATCGCGACATCGGTCATCGAGCGGCAGATCGGGCCGGCATGGTCGTGGCTCACCGTCAGCGGCGTCACGCCGTAGAGCGGGATCAGGCCGTAGGTCGGCTTGATCGTCGACGCGCCGACGTTGCACGACGGGTTGCGCACGGAGTTCGCGGTGTCCGATCCGACGGCGAACGGCGTCAGCCGCGACGCCACCCCTGCCGCGGAGCCGCCCGACGAGCCGCCGACGGCCTTCGTCCGCTTCCACGGGTTGGCGGTCTGCGGGCAGGTGTCGTCCGACGTCCACGGCCCGGTGTGCGTCTGGCCGAGGATCGGTAGCCCGGCCGCCCGGGCGCGCGCGGCGACGGTCGAGTCGCCCGTGGCGATGTTGCCCTTGAACAGCGGGCAGCCGAGCGTGAGCTCGACGCCGTTGACCGCGAAGATGTCCTTGATCGCGATCGGCACGCCGCAGCCGAGCGGGACCGGGTCGCCGCCGCGCGCCGCCGCGTCGAGGCGCTCGTCGGAGGTCTTCGCGATCGCGAGCGCGAGGTCGTGTGTGACGCGCACGAACGCGTTGATCTTGCCGTTGTTGCCGTAGACGGGGATGTCGGGGTTCGGCGTGGTCCCGGTCAGCGGCCGGCTCGGGACCGCGAAGCCACCGTCCCCGTTGAGCGCGTCGATGCGCGCGAGGAACGCCTGCGCGACCTCACGGCTGGAGACGTCGCGGGCGGCGAGCATCGCCGCGAGCTGGGTGCCGGTGAGGAACGCGAGATCGCCGCCGGCGCGCGTGCCCTTCTTGCGCTCGCGTTCGAGGTAGGACGCAGCTTCGGCGGGTAGGTCGTCGCCGACCGTCCCGGCGGCGCTGCGCTGGACGCGGGTGCGCGCCTGCGCCGGCGCGAGCGGCAGCGTCGCAGCCGCGCCGGTGAGCGCGGCGGCGCCGATGAAGCGGCGTCTTGTGAGGGCCGTCTCCGTCGCCGACGGTGGGTCCTCGTGGATCGTGTCGGCCATGCGTCTCCCCGTATCAGCCTTGTGGTTTGAACGCCCCGGACGCTATGGCGCGAGACCCCGCATTCCCATGGACACCAGGGCCAAAGTCGTTGGACATCGCGGCCCCTAGGTAGAGCGCTCGCCACCCCAGCGGTTACGGTTCCTCGCGTGCGCGCGACGTGCGACATCCCTGCATGACCGCGCTTCTGGAGCACCGCCTGCTCGTCGTCACGGGCAAGGGCGGCGTCGGCAAGACGACCGTCGCCGCCGCGCTCGGTCTCGTCGCCGCACGCGCGGGCAAGCGCACGATCGTCGCCGAGGTCGCGCGCCGCGGCGACGTCGCGAGCGCCTTCGATCGCGTCGGCTCCGCGCCGTTCGAGGAGATCGAGCTCACCGACGGCCTGTTTCACATCTCGATCGACCCGCAGGAGGCGCTCGAGGAGTACCTGCGCGACCAGCTGCCGCGCGGTCCGCTCGCGGAGATGCTCTCACGCAGCCGGGTGTTCGGGCTGCTCGCCGCCGCGACGCCGGGCATGCGCGAGCTCTTGACCGTCGGCAAGCTCTGGGAGCTCGCGCAGCTCGATCGCCGGACGCCGGGGGCCGACCCGTACGACCTCGTCGTCGTCGATGCGCCGGCGACCGGGCACGGCGTCGCGGTGCTGACCGCGCCGCGCACGTTCGCCGCGGCCGCCGGGACCGGGCCGGTCGCCCGCCAGGGCCGGAAGATCGACGCGACGCTGTCGGATCCCGAGCAGACCGCGGTCGTCGCGATCGCGCGCGCGGAGGAGCTCGCCGTCACGGAGACCGGCGAGCTGCGGGCGTCGCTGCGCGCGAGCATGGGCTTGGCCGTGCAGCGCGTCGTCGCGAACGCGCTGGACCCCGATCGCTTCGACGACGGCGAGGCGCGAGCCCTGGCGGCGCACGCCGATCGCCCGGCGGTCGCGCGGGCGCTGCGCGGGCACGAGCGGGCGCTGCGCCAGCGTGCGCAGCTCGCCCGGCTTGCCGAGCTCTGCGAGCAGGAGCCCGCGCGCCTGAACCTGCACCCCGGCGGGCCGGACCTCGAGCGTCTCGCCGACGAGCTCGCTCCGCAGCTGGACGTCACGCCATGACCGGGGTCGCGGAGCGCCTCGACGGCATGCGCGTGTGCATCGTCGCGGGCTCGGGCGGCGTCGGCAAGACGACCGCCTCCGCGGCGCTCGCCCTCGGGCTGGCGGCGGCGGGCCAGCGCGTGGCCGTCGTCACGATCGACCCCGCGCGAAGGCTCGCCGAGTCGCTCGGGCTCGAGGAGCTCGGCAACGATCCGCGGCAGGTCGACCCTGCGCTGCTCGCGTCGCATGGCGTCGAGATGCAGGGCGAGCTGTGGGCGATGATGCTCGACCCGAAGGCGACGTTCGACGACCTCATCACGCGGCTCTCCCCCGACGCGCAGACGCGCGAGGACGTACTCGGCAACCGCATCTACAAGCAGCTGTCGAGCGCCGTGGCCGGCTCGCAGGAGTTCACGGCGGTGGCCAAGCTCTACGACCTGCACCACGAGGGCGGCTTCGACGTGCTCGTGCTCGACACGCCGCCGTCGCGCAACGCACTGGACTTCCTCGACGCGCCCGATCGCCTCACGGACTTCTTCGAGGGGCGCGCGCTGAAGGTCCTGCTCGTCCCGACGGGGATCGCGGCGCGCGTCATGGCCCGGGGCACAAGCGTCGTGTTCTCGATCCTCAAGCGCTTGACCGGCGTCGACCTCATGGACGACATCGCGCTGTTCTTCCGCTCGCTCAGCGGTCTCATGGACGGCTTCAAGGAGCGCGCGGCCGGCGTCAAGGCGCTGCTCGCCGACGACGCGACGACGTTCCTCATCGTGACGTCCGCGGAGCGCGAGCCCGTCGCGGAGGCGATCTTCTTCCGCGGCAAGCTGCGCGAGGCCGGCATGGCGTTCGGCGGTCTGATCGTCAACCGCGTGAGCGTCGCCGACGCCGTAGACCCCGCGACGGTGGCCGCCGAGCTGCGCGACGCGGGCCTCGACGACGCCATCGCGGTGAAGGTCGCGGCGAGCGCGGCCGACCAGCAGCAGCTCGCCGCCCGCGACGCCGAGCAGATCGAGCGCCTGAAAGCCGAGCTCGACGAGCCCGACCCGATCGTCGTCCCGCGCCTCGACGGCGAGGTGCAGGACATCGGCGGCCTGCTCGCGCTGCGCGACGCGCTGATGTAGCACCGCAGCCATTACCCTCGGACGATGGCGAAGGTCCACAAGGGTCGCTACACCGCCGAGGTCGCGGACGACGTCGTCGTGTTCCTCATCGGCATGCGCCTCAACAAGCCGTGGAAGCTCCACAAATGGCTGCCGGTCTTCGTCGCGATGCCGCGGATGATCCGCGACCTCGAGCGCGATCCCGCGTCGGGCTTTCTCGGCGCGACGCTCGGCCTCTGGGTGACGGGCCCCTCGCTCGTCCAGTACTGGCGCTCCTTCGAGGATCTCGAGCGGTTCGCGCGCGATCCGCAGTCGCGTCATCTCCCGGCGTGGAAGTCGGTCAACCGGCTCGTGCGCGGCTCCGGCGACGTCGGCATCTGGCACGAGACCTATCGGGTGAAGGCCGGCGAATACGAGGCGGTCTACGGGAACATGCCGCGAATCGGGCTCGCGCGCGCCGGCGAGCACGTCCCG